>JAUCGD010000205.1 GCA_030377945.1 Desulfobacterales bacterium HSG17
GGAAAGACCTGCCATATCAGGAGCATTGCCTTCCATAGTCTGCTTGATAGCATTAACGATATCAGGACGTTTGCCCCTTGCAAGATCCATAGTAACGTCATCTCTGCAATCAGCAATAAAGGAAATCATGCCGTGCATGTTTAACATAACTGTAAATGTAAGATTGAGAACATGGCGCAGATTATCCGGCACACCGCTTGAAATATTGGAAACACCGCAGGTGCTGAGTGCGCCCGGCATAATTTCAGGAAGCATATCCATGAAGTTCATCAGGGAAATGGCCTGGGGCTGCTGAATATTCACAGGTGTTACAATACCGTCAACCCACATCTGGTCATTGTCAATTCCAGCTTCATTGGCAACTGTCATCAGTTCAACAAGAAGAGCTGCTCTCTCGTTTTCATCACGGGGCAGTCCGTCAGGTCCCCACATAAGAGCGCAGAAATCTGCATTATGCTCTGCTGCCAGGGGAACCATTTTCTCATAACGTGCAGGCCGTACCATAATGGAGTTAATCATGGTGGGCAGTTTGCATTTGGGAAGGGCGGCTGCAATAGCATCAATATTGGATGTATCAAGAACCAAAGGAATATCATCAACCACTTCCTGAACAGTTTCAACTACCCAGGGCATAAGCTCATGACCGTCTTTTTTAGCAGGTCCCAAGTTGATATCAATCAGGTCAACTCCCTTTTCTTTCTGGAACAAAGCTTCTTTCTGAATGGGTTTTGGATCACGTTCTTTGAAAGCTCTGCCAACATCTGTTCCAATAACATTCAAGCTCTCTCCAATAACCCAGAATTCATTCTCGCCTAATGGCCTCAAAATATCTTTTAACTTTGCCATACAAATTTCCTCCTCTAGTCAGTTAGCAGTAAACAGTCACCATTTTTCTGATAACTGTTCACTGTTTACTGTTAAACTGTTATTACACTTTTGATTTCAGGAATCCAGGAATATGTGCTGCTTCTCTGGGGCCAACAGTAATTTTCCAGCCCGGCAGTTCTTCTTCCACATCACCGGCAATAGCTGCTGCATAACCTGGGATGATGAGTTCCGTTGTTTTTACCTTGTCCATGATACCGCATTTTTTCACAAACATTCCAACATCATCGCCTGAGAACTTGCCTGCTGCCCAGGCTGTAAGAACTGAAAGTCCTTCTGCATCCTTGATAAGCAGCCAGGTTGGAACCTTGCTGCCTTCAATTTCACCGGAGACGATAAAGTAGGTAAGAGCAAAGTTTGTTGTTACCATAACAGGTGAATTTTCATCAGGATTATTAATGGGATAGATACCTTCGACAACAGTCATTGGACGCTGTGGATCTGTAAAGATATTAAGTCTTTCAAGAAGCAGCGGGAAGATACTTTCACCAACAAAATCAGACAATACAACAATGCTGCCGTATTTTGCTACAAACATACCTGCGATCATGGTTTCCATTTCAAGATTTGGAGCCATTTCACACGGGAATGTAATTGTGGGGAATCCAAGGGAGCGGTTTGCGTTTTTAAGTGCTGAACGGCGCATGGCTACCTGGTCTTCAAGAGCCGGTTTTACTTCTCTTGATCCAGGGTCAAGCACAAGCTTTTTCAGGCCCATTCCAACAAGTTTGTCTGTAAGAGCAGGAAGTGCTTCAACTGAATCTGCTTTAACTGCCAGGGGCAGGTCATTTTCTTTTGCTATTGCTCCGTATTCATCCACATTAGCTGCTGTGGCTGCATACATAAGGGGCTTTTTGAATCCGCAGGTTTCAATACCGGCCTTCATAACATCTGCATTATCTGTAATGAGGATCAGGTTAAATTCTGAGGTTTCTGCAATGGTTTTGGCTACTTTTGCAAAAGCGGCTTTATCACCGTTTACATCTTTTAAAGCAATAAGTTCAGGTCTCAAATTAAGACCAACACGTTCAAATTGAAGTGCATTCCATGCTTTGAGCTTGGTTTCAAGCTCAGCATCTGCAATATCAGATGAAATTGCTGCTGCAAAAGCAGTCTGATTGAAAAAGGTTTTTTCATGACGGTACAATACGGTTTCACCGCCAACTGTACATTTTCTAACGCCTTTTCCAATTTCCACAGGAAGGATTGGAGGAGCAGATGCTTCTGCAAGTTTATCTCTTGCTTCATCAGATACGTAAGGACAAGCGTCAAGTTCAGCCTTTCCGGATGCCAGGTTCATGGCAAAGGCAAGACATGTGGGAACCCCGCATTCTTTACAATTGGTTTTCGGCAGGAGCTTGAAAATCTGAATACCGGTTAATGCCATTTTTGTCTCCTTTATATCAATTATCAGTGAGCAGTTAACTGCTCACTGTTTATTGTTCACTGTTAACTGTTCTCAGTTTATCCTACAAGCGGTTCCATATCCAGGGCAGGATGACCTTTTTCCTTGAGGAAAGGCATAATTTCTTCTTCAGTTATACCCACGGTTTCATCTGCAATCTTGTCAAGCAGTCCGGGATGGCCCATTTCTTCGGCTCGTGCTTCAAAACGATCCCTGATTTCTTCTTTAAGAGCTTTAGGCATCCATACCATACGCAGGATTCCACCGTCACCCAGAATAAACTTACGCTGGGTAATGTTAAACTTGGAGTGTCCTACAAATCCTGGTGAAGAAGCACCACCGCCCATAACACCGGCCAGTGTTGTAAACTTCATACCACATGGGGTTTCACCGGAATATTCACGATTAACTGACATAACACCGTTACATCCGGGCAACATGGCAGCAATAGCTTCACAGCAGCCGCATGTGGTCATGGGATCAACAACCATTGAATAGAAATTATATTTGGTAACTGTTCCCCTGGAAGCTTTTTCAATAAAGTCATTAACACCTTTGAATTGACCCAGTACAGGGTCCAGAACTTCACCCTTTTCAATGGGCTGGTTGGGACCGGTCGGGCTGATCTGAAAAGCTGCCTTGCAGTCCATCCAGTTGTAAGCACCGCAGAGTCCTGTACGTTCAGGACTTACTGTACAAACATGGCTGGGAGCAAAAGACTGGCACAGGGTACATGAATAAAATGTATCAACATCTTCATCTGTCATACTATCCACACGGCCGTCTCTGTGTACATATGCAGCACGGGCTTTGGCAGTCAGCTTGTCAACATCTTCCTGTTTGGTGTAGATTGTTACCTCAACCTTGTCCAAAATAGCCTGGAAATCCTGGTGAAGTTTTGCATGGAGAACAACACCAAGGTCTTTTAAGGTAAAACCTTTTTCCACAGCAGCCTTACTTACACGAATCCATGCAATATCACGCTGACCTGCATGCATAACACCCTGGATATAGTTGATAAGATGATGAGTCTGACGTTCAAGGATAGGCTCGAAATCTTCCTGGAATTCACGGCCTGCAACCTGCATATAAATACCCAGGGGCAGAACATCGCCTTCTTTTACATCACCAATATCCGGCCCGATAACTGTTACCTTGCCGTCTTCAATATCATTCATATCTGCTGATTCAAGGTATTCAGTATTCTGGGTCTTGCCGCCGCCCATCTGGCAGAACAGATCTTTACCGCGAACACGTTCACCTTCATAAGCAGGACCAAATGAAAGGGGAATATCAATTTCTGCAATAGTAACTTTGAGACCGCGTGTTTCAACAGATTTATCAACAATATCATCATGGGAAACATTACCAAGAACATGCTCGTAAGTACAGATACCGGTTGGCAGAATCTCAGGAATATCTGTATCTGCGATGGTCGGGAAGCCCCAGTTAACACAACCGGCTGCTGCTGCTGCCCATTCGGCATTAACATCACCAAGAGCATTAACAAAAGCAAAAACACGGTCTTTGTTGTACATAAGGATTTTCTTGTAATCTCCGGCAGGAACACCGCCAAATGCCATAGCAACACGGTTGGCAAATCCAAGAGCAAAGATTGCAGAAGAAATATCAGGACCAAAAGGAACAATCTTGGTATTCCAGCCGATTTCAACACCAGCCTCAACCAATTGTTCCGCACATGTGGTTCCATTCTGATTTGCAGCCAGGAACACATAAATACTGCGTTTCTGGTATTCTTCAATAATCATCTTGGCAATTTCAGGACTTGGAGCAGCACCGACAATAGCTGCAAATCCAGGAGCAGAGCCGTCAACAAACTCAACACCGCGTTTTCTGAAGATTGTATCTTCAGCAGCACCAAGCCAGAGTCTTCCGTTGTCAACATCTGTTTCTTCAGAAACATGGTAAAAATCCGGATCTTCCAGATAGCGTATTGCTTCATCAATTTCAAAAGCAAAAAGGGCTGCCATTCCTGCATCCAGCAGAGAACCAAGATAAGGCAGATGATGTGAACCTTTCATTTGGGGAGGCAGAAGATTACGAATAACTTCCATGGGTTTTTTCATATCTTCAAGGGTTTCAACCTTGAGGCCAAGCAGAGAATAAATAACAGGCAGATAGTATGCTGTATTTGGGAAACCGACTTTGGTTGTTGCGTCAAAGCTTTCAAGAGCTCTTTTGTAGCTTCCTTCTACTTTTGAAACGATATTGTAACCGCCCTGAATTCCAGCGAATGCGACTAATCTAGACATATTTCCTTTCCTCCTTCATTGAGGATTTTTATATTCATTAAGGGTCGAAGAAAAAATCTAATAATACAACTTCCGATTAATTCCAGCTTACTGGTCTGGTGTTTGCCCAGCACATCATACCTTCAACGCTGTCCAGATTGGTCTTTTCAAGCATTTCAGGTGTCAGTTTTGCCATTTCTTCAGCGTCCTTGGCTTTTCTATCTGCCAGTGCGGCCAGTCTTTCTGCACGAGCTTTATTCATGGCATCACGAATAACAGCTTCTTCAGCCTCAGTTTTAGCTTTGGCTTTTGCATCTGCTTCGACTTTAGCTTCAGCATCTGCTTTGGCCTTGGCTTCAGCATCTGCTTTGGCTTTAGCTTCGGCATCTGCCTTGGCCTTTGCTGCTGCTGCTTCAGCAGCGAGTTTGGCTTCTGCGTCTGCTTTGGCCTGTGCTGCTGCATCAACTGCGGGAGCAGGAGCGGCAGGCGCTGCGGCGGCCGGTGCGGCCGGTTTTGCTTCTGCTTTTGGTGCTGCGGCTGCGGCGGCTTTAGGCGCTGCTGCTGCGGCCGGTGCTGCGGCTTTTTTAGGTGCAGCTTTTTTAGCAGGTGCAGCTTTTTCTTCTTCTATGGTCAGATCCGGTGCAGGTGCAAGAGCCACAAGATCAATCTTGGCTTCATCAAGTTTTTTGGCAATAGGAGCAACATCGCCCACAGCACCGCCGTCTATTCCCAGATCAATAAATGCTCTTGTCATGCGGACTGCTTCAGGATGGCGCATAATAAGAATATCAGCACCTGACATCAGGTATGAAACAGCACCCACAGCTTCCATAAGGATACCGCGGCGTTCTGGATCTCCCAGGGTCGGAGCTTCATCAACACCCAGTTTACATTCCTTGCATTTCCATACTTCATTACCAAGGTTATTGATAAGCGGGTATTGCAGCTTGTCATCACCCTGGTTCATGGCAGCCATTCTGAGCCGTTCCATAACCGAATAGGAATATTCCATACCATATCCCAGGCCGCCGGTTGTTGGATCAACAAGAACTCGCTCCATTGGCATACCCAGATTTTCAAGCAGAATATTAACCTGTTTTGCAAGGTTAACATCAATGGGAGAAGATGAAATTACTGCATGACCAAATCCCATTGCAGCAGCGCCGATACCTTTGTGGTTTTTATCTTCCACAGGTCCGAGAATCAGATTTTCTCCCTGGCAGTCTTCTGCAATCTTTTTCAGTACATCTTCATCTTTTTGCGGATTACCGACACCCCATACAGCAAGGGGTACGTTTACTGCTGCAAGAACCTTCTTTACTGTATCAACAGCAGATTCAGGACTGGCATCCTTATCATTGGGATCAATGCTTTTGAGCTGAAGCACGATCATATCTGCCCCGTATTCATCAACACATTTTTTTGCCCATGCACCTGGATCACCAAGCACATCTTTAAATGGAGCAGTAGCTGATTCAGGCCAGT
>JAUCGD010000206.1 GCA_030377945.1 Desulfobacterales bacterium HSG17
AAAGAATTGAAAAGCCGGCAGCTGCGAAAAAGAATTTAAAATATACTGAAAAAAAGAACGATTGAATAAATTTATATGGATAAGTGCGTCTAAAATTTTGATTTTTTGTATAAAATATGAAAACTTTCGCAATAATTCGGATTAAAATAAATGGAATCAAATTTTTTTAAAAAAAACATGAGAAATTCGCGGTTAAAATCAAAATTAATCGCATTTTTTTTTAAAATCGTGACTTTTCGTTCAGCCACTAATTAAGGAACGCTGCCGTTTGATTGCCGTCGTAGGAATGGGCGGAATTGGAAAAACCCGGCTTTCTTTAAAATTGGGCATGGGCGGCATAGGAAAAACAGATCTTTCCGTGTGCCTGGCTAAAATAATTCAAGACAACTTTGAATTTGTCATTTGGCGGTCTTTACTTAACGCACCGCCTGTAACAGAAATTCTTTCCGATTTGCTTCGGTTTATATCTGAACACCAGGATATTGATCTGCCTGATGTACCTGAAATTCTTATTTCACGCCTGATAAAAAAAATCAAAGAACATCGCTGTCTTATAATCCTTGATAATGCTGAATCTTTGTTTCAAGGTGGTGTCAGAACCGGGAAATATAAACAAGGTTATGAAGCATACAGCTTGTTTTTTACACAGGCTGGAGAGGTTTTTCATCAAAGCTGCATATTGCTCACAAGCCGGGAAATACCCAGGGAAGTTGCACAAATGGCAACTAGAACATCACCTGTAAGGATACTGGCTCTTGGCGGGATGAAAGATTATGAAGGCCGTAAAATATTTTCCGATATTGGTGAGTTTAGCTGCACCGGGGAAGAATGGGCTGAACTGGTAGCATTTTATAACGGCAATCCATTGGCACTTGAACTTGCAGCAAAGCATATCCAGGAAGTCTTTTCAGGGGATATTTCAAAATTTCTGCAAAAGGGAAAACAGGTTTTCGGAGATTTTAAAGAACTCCTGGACTGGCATTTTGACCGTTTGTCTGTCAGAGAAAGAGAAATTGTTTTTTGGCTTGCCATAAACCGTGAAGCCATGTCTATTGAGGAATTACAGGAATGTATTCTTTCATTTGAAGCCAGTGACGATGCCCCGATTACCCTCCAGTCATTACAGAGAAAACTTCCTGTTGAAAAACATGCAGGAGGATTGTTTACACTTCAGCCGGTTCTTATTGAATATACATCTGAGCGTTTTATTGGCGAAGTATGTAAAGAAATTATAGATGAAAAGCCAAAACTTCTTAATACACATGCCATGCTTAGAACTCAGGCCAAGGATTTTGTCAGGGAAAACCAGATTCGCCTTACATTAAAATCTGTTGAAAAAAAATTGCTTCATTACCTGGGAAGCAGGGAAAATCTTGAAAGTAAACTGAAACATATTATCAAAAATATACAGAAAACATATCCTGGAAATAATGGATATGCCGGAGGAAATATTGTTAATATCCTTTGCCAGATGAATACTGATATAAAAGGATTTAACCTTTCAAACCTCAGCATTTGCCAGGCATATCTCCGTGGGAAAACGCTCCAAAACGTCAACTTTTCAAAATCAGATTTAAGCGGCTCTGTTTTTAATCATATTTTTGGAAGTATTTATTCCCTGGCATACAGTCCTGACGGGAAAATACTTGCAGCCAGTGATTCAGGCAACAGGATATGGCTTTGGGATACTAATGACTTCAAACTGGTTTCAACTCTTGAAGGACATTCTGGATGGGTTTCTTTTATTAATTTCAGCCCTGACGGAAAACAAATCGTAAGTAGTGGACATGATAGTACTGTCAGAATTTGGGATGTTGCCAGCGGATATTGTCAAAATGTTTTAAAGGGGCATACGGAAGTGGTACGAACTGTATATTTCAGTCCTGATGGAACTAAAATTGCCAGTACAGGAGAAGATCAAACCATTAGAATCTGGGATGTAATAGAGGGGAAACCCATTCTAATCATAGATGAATTTCCCCATCAGTTGATGAACTTTGCATTCAGCCCTGATGGAAAGCAAATTGTCAGTGGCGGACATCATCAGAATGTGACATTATGGAATACAAGTGACGGTAATAAAATTAGAGATTTGGAGTGTACAAATCTTTTTACGCGGACACTAACCTTTAGCCCGGATGGTCACGTAATAGCTGGGGGAGGTGAGGATCACTTGATTCGTATTTGGAAATCCCATAGTGGAAAATGCCTGAGTACTATGAAAGGTCATACCAGTTTCGTAAATTCACTTATGTTCAATCCAGATGGAAAAACTCTTGTCAGCGGAGGCGAGGAGCATGAGATTAGAGTTTGGGATATAGGAAAATCCAGATGTATAAATGTAATTCGAGGTCATACAAATTTTGTTAAATCAGTGGTTTTCAGTCCTGATGGTAAACATATTGCATCAGGCAGTTCGGACAGAACTATGAGAATTTGGGAAGCTCGTACTGGCAGATGCTTGAATACATTGCAGGGATATACCAATTTTGTGCGTTCTGTTGCTTTCAGTCCTGACGGTCAGTTTCTGGCTGCCGGATATGATGATAATATGGTAAGAATCTGGGACATTAAAACTTTCAAGTGTATTCAATACCTTAAAGGGCACAGCAATAGAGTACGCTCAGTGGCTTTTGCGCCTGACAGCCAAACCCTGGTCAGCGGAGGTGATGATGAAAGTGTCAGGGTATGGAATATTAAAACCGGAAAATGCCTGCGAAAAATCAGCATAAAAAAAAGCTGGCTGTCAAGTGTAGATTTTATGTACAATGATTTGGAAAATGAAAATATTGCATTGACAGATTCACCGGATATGAACGGAACACAGCAGGAATGCGCCAACTTTGTTATGTCAGTTGCATTCAGCCCGGACAGTGAAATTATTGCCAGTGGAAACTACGATCAAACTGTGCGTTTCTGGAATATTCAAACCGGAGATGCTGTCAGTATTTTAAGAGGACATAGTCATACTGTAAGAAATATTGCTTTCAGCCCGGATGGAAAATCATGTGCCAGTGCCAGCTATGATGGAACCGTTAAGTTATGGAATGTTGAAACCGGTAAATGTTTGAATACATTTTATGGTCATACAGAATGGGCATGGTCGGTAATTTTTAGCCCGGATGCTAAATATCTTGCCAGCGGGGGCTACGATGGAACAATAAGAATCTGGGACATTACCAGTGGCGAAAACAGGGCAGTTTTACGGGAACAAAACAGTGGAGAACGATCAATATCCTTTAGCCCTGATGGTAAATATATTGCAAGCGGTTCTTTTGATAAAGTTTTGAAAATATGGAGTTTGGAAGATTATCAGTGTGTTAAATCGCTTAAAGGGCACACAGATTGTATAATGTCAGTGTCTTTCAGTCCTTATGGAAAAATAGTTGCTACTGGAAGCAGTGACGGTACGATAAGACTCTGGGATATTCAAACAGGTGCATGTGTGTCAGCTCTGACTGCTGACAGGCCATGTGAAGGAATGAATATCAAGGACATAAAAGGAATAAATGCTGGTCAGAAATCAGCGTTGAAAATGTTAGGTGCTGTGGAAATGGACAGGCAAAAAACGTAAATTCGTTGAGTTAAAGAATATTGTTAATGATATAAGTATTATACCACATGATTTTCGGTATTATGGAATTTATATTCCAATATTTTCAATGTTTCCTGAAATGCAGCAAGTGCTGCCTAACTAACCCTTTGGTGGAAATCCTTATTCCCAATAATGTCTGTTAAAAAAATCAATCCCCAGTAATATTCGGGAAAAAATATATTATGGGCAGTGTAAGAAGAGGCACAAAAGAGATACCTGTTAAAACTGTCTGTATGGAATAAATATCTGCAAGTTTTCCCACAAGAGGGGCTGCAAAACCTCCCAGGCCGTATGCAAAACCCATCATCAGACTGGCTACCATTGAACGGCCTTTGGGCGCAAGTTTTTGAGCCATTACCACTCCTAAAGGCAGTGAAGCAAGAACTGCTGCACCTGCAAGGATTGAACCTAAATATGTCCAGCTGCCTTCAAGTTTAAGAAATAACAGAAGAATCGGAGTCATTATAATATGGGTGAATATAAATACCGGTTTTATCCCGATTTTATCTGAAACAAGACCAGCAGTAAGACCGCTGATTGTGCCTGCAATTGTAAAAAGGGAAAAGATAACCCCGGCAGAAACAATGGAAAACCCTTTTTCAACGTAAAACACAGGCATAAAAGTAAGAAAAGACTGACCTACCATAGCCCTGAGAAACATAACAGCCCAGATCATTACTATAACCTTCCATGCACTGCCCAGACTTTGTTTAATAGTTTTTAAAAATCCCAGGTTATTCAATCCTTCAGGCTGGGGCATGGGTACGGAGTTGTACAGGTAAACCGCAATACACAGACCAAATATCATGGTAAGGGGCAATAGTTCCAGCCCGAATCTTGCTGCATACCAGGTTATAAAAAGAGGACCGATTCCAAAGGCCAGTGTTCCGCCTGTATTAAAAACTGACATGGAAAATCCTGATTTATTGCCTGAGTAAACCGGAATCATACCTGTTACGGACGGATGAAACATGGATGAGCCGATAGAACCCAGCATAGTAGCAAAAAGCAATGTCCAAAATCCGGTGCAGATACCTGACAGGGGAATAAAGATCACAGGCAGCAGCAGACCGATAAAAATAAAATACCGGGATTGATACTGGTCTGCAAGATAGCCCACCGGGGGTTGAACTATAAAGGCCAGCAGCCTGTTTATTCCTGCAATGGTTCCCACCTGTGCAAGTGACAGGCCCATTTTATCAACAAACAAAGGAAAAAGAGGACTGGTAAATGAGCTGTAAAAATCTCCTGTAAAATGTACCAGAGTAAGGGCAAAAATTACTTTAACATTAGCTTTAACATGTTGTTTCATTGGATTATAACCGTTGAAAAAAATTATTAATATGAAAACTAAGACGCGGAAATATAAAAAAAGGGAATATAGATTTGCTGCCTGAGCTTGTCAATCAAAATTGTTTATTCATTAAATTCCAGATTATTAGACATTATCGGAAATAAGGATTTCCACCGTAGGGTGCGTTAGGCGATAGCCGTAACGCACCGTTATTATAATGTTACGGTGCGTTACGGTGCGTTACGGTGCGTTACGCTGCGCTAACGCACCCTACAAAAATTATTTCCGATAATGTCTATTGAATCGCTTTTGTTTTTTCACGCTAAAAAATATCAATTTTGAAAATTTTGTGATACCGATAATTCTGGCAGGATAAAAAATAATTTATTCCAGGCTGAAGAAGCCTGAAAACAGATAACTATCTTTACTGAAAGGAAATACTTTTGTTTGGCACAATTGTTAACACATTGGCAATTATTGCAGGAAGTCTGCTGGGCATAGCTTTAAAAGGCGGGGTTCCCACAAGATTTATGACAACCATCATGCAAGCCATAAGTCTTGCTGTTATTATTATCGGTATTAAAGGGGCATTAAAAAGCGATGATATTCTCCTGATAATATTCAGCCTTGCCATTGGCAGTTTGATTGGCGAGTTTATAGGCATAGAAGAATATCTGGAAAAACTGGGAATATGGCTTGAGAAAAAATTTTCAGGGTCAGGCGGCGGCATTTCCAAGGGATTTGTGGCAGCCAGCCTGCTTTTTTGTGTGGGTTCAATGGCTATTGTGGGATCAATGGAAAGCGGGCTTACCGGGAATCATCAGACTTTGTTTGCAAAATCCGTTCTTGATGGGGTTGCATCCATTGTATTTGCCTCTTCCATGGGAATCGGGGTTATATTTTCTGCTGTGTCTGTTTTTATATACCAGGGCTTTATCACGATAACTGCTTCACTTGTAAAACCCTATTTAATACCTGAAGTTGTAGCACAAATGTCAGCTGTGGGCGGGCTGCTTATAATGGCTATTGGTATCAACTTGCTTGAAATAAAGAAAATCAGGATAGGTAATATGCTGC
>JAUCGD010000207.1 GCA_030377945.1 Desulfobacterales bacterium HSG17
TTTATTGTTGCTTTAAAAATATTGAAACAGTGGCAATTATTAAAATCCAAGATATGTTTTTAGTCATTGAAAAATTACTTAAGTTTTAAAAAATGAAAAAAAAATCTTACCAGAAATGTCTTGATAAAATCTACAAACTTGGGCGTTTTGGCATCAAGCTTGAGCTTGACACCATACAAAATATACTGAACCTGTTGGATAATCCTGAAAAACAATATAACCTTGTTCATGTGGCAGGGACTAATGGCAAAGGTTCTACTGCAACATATATTGCATCAATTTTACAGATGGCAGGATTTAAAACAGGTGTTTATACCTCGCCCCATCTTGTGCAATTTAATGAACGCATGACAATTAATGGGGAAGCAATTTCCAATAATGATGTTGTCAGCGCCTATGAAGCAGTACATCAAGTTGATACAGGAGAGAGAAAAGCCACATTTTTTGAGATTGCCACAGCCATGGGGTTCTATTATTTTGCAAAAAAAAAAGTTGATTGGGCTGTCATAGAGACAGGTATGGGCGGCAGATTTGATGCAACCAACATCATAACTCCAAAGGTAAGTGTTATTACCAATCTTTCCATTGAACATACTGATTACCTTGGAAATACAATCAAAGCTCTTGCAAAGGAAAAAGGCGGTATTATAAAACCTGACACACCTGTGGTAACAGCGGTATCACAGCCTTCGGGTCTTAAGGTTATTAAAAAAAATGCAAAGCAAAACTCATCTGACCTCTATTTTTATAAAAAAGATTTTTCAATCAGGAAAAACCCAGGGCAAAACACTTATTCATATAAGGGATTAAAGCAAAACTTTAATCATCTTATAAAGCCTTTGCCAGGTGAACACCAGAAAGAAAACTTAAGCCTTGCACTTGCTGCCTGCGAAGTGATTTTTGATAATCTTGATGAAAGCCTTGTTAAAAAAGGGCTTGCCATTACAAGATGGCCGGGGCGCCTTGAACATATTCAGGATAAACCCCTTGTTATTATTGATGGGGCTCATAATCTTAAAGCTGCAAAAGTACTTGGCAAGTATCTGGCTTCTACATTGCAAGATAAAAAATTAACTCTGGTTCTTGGTATCCTTGATGACAAGCCCCATGAAAAAATGCTTGAAAGTCTTGTGCCGTGTGCCCACAATATTATTATCACAAAGGCAAAAATTGATAGAAGTCTTGAGCCTTCTGTGTTAAAAAAAGCAGTGCAGGAAATTACAAAACAACCTGTCACCATTATTGAAGATGTAAAAAAAGCTGTTACCCATGCCATTGCCATTTCAAAAGAAGAAGATGCAGTGTGCATTGCAGGTTCTCTCTATGTGGCAGGAGAAGCAAGAGAACAATTAATAATTTAGAATTAAACATTAAGAATTAATGATTTGCGCCCGTAGCCCAGAGGATAAGGCGTCAGCCTCCGAAGCTGAAGATCGCTGGTTCGATTCCAGCCGGGCGTACCATAAAAAATACCGGAAAACCACACTCTTTATTTAAAATATGAAATCTTCTCTTAAAACAGGTCTGAAAACCAGCCTTAAAATCGGTCTGATAAGCTATAGAAGCAATCCCCATTGCGGAGGTCAGGGAGTATATGTCCGTAATTTAAGCCATGCTTTAAGTGATCTCGGTCATGATGTCGAGGTCATAGCAGGACCTCCTGCTCCTTTGTTAAATCATGATATTAAACTTACCATGCTCAAAACCCTTGACCTTTATAATCCTGAAGCTCTTTTCAGAACTCCTGCCCTGAAGGAACTGAAAAACCCAATTAACTTAATTGAGTGGATTGATGTCTCAACCATGGGTTATCCTGAGCCTTTAACCTTTGGAATGAGGGCAAATCAATATATTAAAAAAACAGAAAACCAATATGATATAATCCATGACAACCAGAGTCTCTCCTACAGTATTTTATCGCTGTCAAGGAGGATGCCGGTAACTGCAACCATTCATCATCCAATAACAGTGGATAGAAGATTAGCCATACAGAGTACGAGATCGTTTATTAAGAAGGTGAAGGCTTTGAGATGGTATTCATTTATCGCTGTCCAAAAATATGTTGCGCAAAAACTGTCAAATATTATTACGGTTTCTCATACATCTAAAAAAGATATTGCAAAAGAGTTCAATATTCCAGAATCAAGATTTACAACCATTCCCATTGGTATTGACACCAGCCATTTTTATCCTCTGGAAACCATAAAAAAACAGCACAATAGAATTATTGTCACAAACAGTGCTGACACCCCCTTAAAAGGGCTGTATCATCTTTTGTATGCAGTAAAAAATGTATTGAAAATACGCAGGGTCAAGCTTGTTGTTATTGGCAGCCCTAAAAAAAATGGGGGTATTGAGAAACTGATTAAAAAGCTTGATATTGGACAATACATAAAATTTACTGGCCGCATTGATAATGAACAGTTTGTAAAAGAGTATGCCAAAGCAGGTATTGCCATTGTACCTTCTTTGTACGAAGGATTTGGATTGCCAGTGGGAGAAGCCATGGCATGCAGGATACCTGTAATCTGCACAACAGGCGGTGCATTGCCTGAAGTCGCAGGAGATGCCACAAAACTTGTGCCTCCCGGCAATGCAAAAGCTTTAGAAACAGCTATCCTGGAATTAATGGATGATCCTGATCAGCGTGAAAAACTTGCCCAAAAAGGATATGAGAGGGTATTCAAAGAATTTACCTGGGAGAAGACTGCCATCAGAACAGCCCAGGCCTATAGAGAGTCTATCAATGCTTACCATTGATTTTAACAAACTTGATATAAAGCCTGATGATAGAATACTTGATATCGGATGCGGTGAAGGCAGGCATACCATCAAGGCGTGCCAGCAGAACCAGACATTCTGTGTTGGTGCTGATTTTGGATTTGAAAATCTTGTTCAAACAAAAGATAAAATAAAATTCCACCAGGACTTCAATGATATTAATTGCAAGAACTTTGAACTCTCCTGTATGGATGTGACAAACCTGCCTTTTTGCAATAACAGCTTTGATATTGTTATCTGTTCTGAAGTATTAGAGCATATCACAGATGATAAAAAAGCCATGGCAGAACTTGTAAGAATTGTAAAACCGGGAAAAATCCTTGCTGTCAGTGTTCCAAGATTCTGGCCGGAAAAAATATGCTGGCTTCTGTCAGATGAGTATTTTAATGCAAATATGGGGCATGTCAGGATATACAATGAGCACTCTTTGATTAATAATATTGAATCTGCTGGTGTCAAACATTTTGCACGGCATCATGCCCACAGTATTCACGCTCCATTCTGGTGGCTTAAATGTTTAATCGGTCCCAGTAAAACAGATTCAAAACTTGTAAATCTTTATCACAAACTGCTTGTGTGGGATTTGATGAAAAAACCAAAAACAACGGCTTTTATTGATAAATTGTTTAATCCGGTTCTGGGCAAAAGTCTGGTGCTTTATTTCAAAAAGATGTGATATATTGGGTGTGAAATTTTTTCAAATATAACATTCAATTCTAAAATGGAGGAGATATATAATGAACCGACTGCTTTTTTGTCTGCTTATGTTTGCTGTTTTTGTCATGCTTCAATCTTGTGCTACAGCAAAGAAAACAGTTATGAGACATGACCCTTTAATTGACAGGATAATCAATGCAAAAACAGGACAGACTGTTGATTTTAACACTTTGATCAAAAATATCACTTCATATGATGTGATCTATCTTTCGGAAAAACATGACAATCCTGAACACCATAATATCCAGCAGAAAATAATTCATGAATTAATAAAAAACAATATTGAGGCAACCATTGGATTTGAATTTTTTTCCATGGATAACACGCCTGATCTGCTTAATTTTATGGATGCAGGCAAGGTGGAACATTCAAAAAAAATAGAAAAAATTATTGAAGCTGACCTGAGAAGAAAACTTGGCTGGGACAGCCAGTCAGATCAAATGTGGAAATACTATTTTGATCTTTTAAAAATTGCACAAAAAGAAAAACTTGAAGTGGCAGGAATTGATCTTGCAAACAATTTAGTAAAACGAATTACACGCAAGGGTATTACCGGTATCTCTCCCATTGAAAAAGAGATGATTTTTACTACTAATATGTCTGACAAAATATATAAAGATTATATGTATTCAATATTTAAAGCTGTCCACTGCGGTATGGGAAATGATAAAATGCAGTCAAAATTATATGATGCCTGGACAGCAAGAAACGATAAAATGGCGCTGTCCATTACTCAACTTGTTAAACACAGTAATGGACCTGTTGTTATTATAATGGGAGGTGGACATACCGAGTATGGCCTTGGTGTAATCAACAGGGTTCAGGCAATTGATAAAACCATAAGTCAGATTAATATTGCCTCACAGGAAATCAGTACAAATCCTGCAGATTTGTCAGAATATCTTGAACCACTTGAACTGGAGGGCTTTGGGCCAGTTCCACCAGCAGACTTTATATGGTTTACACAAAGAGTTTCCTATAAAGATCCATGCATAGAATTTAAAAAATCCTTAAAAAAAATGAAAATACATCAGAAAGCTGAAAAAGAAAAATCATGAGTTCAATTTTCAGCCTTAAAAATATTTCAAAAATCTATGGCGAAGATACTCTTTTTGAGCACCTGAGCATTGATTTTAAATTAAATGAACAGCTTGGTCTCATTGGAATGAACGGGTCTGGCAAATCAACATTGTTAAAACTTATTGCCAGTGAAATTGAGCCGGATGAGGGCCAGATAGTTGGAAAAACAGGTCTAAGATTTATCTATCTTCCCCAGAAAGACAATCTTGATCCCGAAAAAACTGTGGAAGAAATTTTATATGACAGTGTAAATGATAATCTGTTTGATGAAAAACAGCGTCATAAAATTGTTCAGACTTCCCTTGGCAAAGGTGGATTTGAAGATACAGATATATTATCAAAAAATCTATCAGGGGGATGGAGAAAGAAACTTGCAATAACAAGGGCTCTCTGCTGTAAACCTGATATCCTTTTGCTGGATGAACCAACCAACCACCTTGATATAAATGGTATTTTATGGCTCGAAGAAATTTTAAAAACTGCCAGATTTTCATATATAGTTGTAAGCCATGATCGTGCATTTTTGGAAAATATCTGCCTGAATATTATGGAAATCGGCAAGTATTATCCTTCTGGTTTTTTTAAAATTCAGGGTCAATATAAAAAATTTGATAAAGAGAGAAAAAAGGTTCTACAGGCTCAGCAAAAGCAGCAGGTTTCTTTGTCAAGCAAGATGAGAAGAGAGGATGAATGGTTGCGCCAGGGCCCTAAGGCACGAAGCACGAAAGCAAAATATCGGATTGAACAGGCTCACACTTTAAGAGAACAGCTAAATACCTTAAGACAGAAAAACCAGGACACTGCTGCTGTGAATATTGATTTTCATGCCACAGGCAGGAAGACAAAAAAATTATTAAAGGCATTTCATCTTAAAAAAAGTTTAGGCGGAAAAGATCTGTTTTCTGATATCAGTTTTGAACTCGGACCAAAATTCTGTCTTGGAGTTGTTGGGGAAAATGGTTCTGGCAAATCAACATTTTTATCGATTCTTACAAAAAAGAATAAGCCTGATCAAGGCAAGATCCAGTGGGCAGAGAATTTAAAAATAGCAGTTTTTGATCAAGATCGCTCAAAGCTCAATCTTGAATCAACATTAAAACAGGCCCTTAATCCGGCAGGCGGGGACAGTGTGAATTATAAGGGCAAGCCGGTTCATGTGGTGACATGGGCAAAACGCTTTTTATTTATGCCTGATCAGCTTGATATGCAGGTTAAAAAACTTTCCGGTGGTGAAAAAGCAAGAATTCTACTTGCTAACATAATGCTTGCTCCCTGTGATATACTTTTTTTAGATGAACCAACCAATGATCTTGATATTTTATCCCTTGAAGTGCTTGAAGAGAGTATAAAACAGTTTCCAGGAGCTGTTGTGATTGTATCCCATGACC
>JAUCGD010000208.1 GCA_030377945.1 Desulfobacterales bacterium HSG17
GATAATGATATTATTATCATTTACCGAATAAATCATAGGAAAAATGCATACAAATAATTTGGGGAGATGTTAATGCTATCCTTACATCCAAATATTTTAGAGACAGACGGTAAAAAAGCCTTTGCTATTATATCTTATGAAGAATTTGTCAAAATTCAAGAAATTCTTGAAGACTATGAAGATTTAATAACTCTTAGAAAAGCTAAATGTATTGAAGCAGAGAGTTTATCAATTTCATTGGAAGATGCAAAAAAAAAATTGGGATTATAGATATTTTGAAACAAATAAAATTAATTTTAGAAAAGTGTAAAAAAGTAAAGAGAAAGTGAAATATCCTATGATTGTAACCTATGCCGGTTTTCCATATCTCTCTGCCATTCTATTAAGTTGTGTGGTGGGGTTATTGCTTATTTTATTTATTCCTGGTGAGCGAAAATTACTTATTAAACAGGTCAGTGCTTTGTTCTCAGCTATTACCCTGATTATTTCCATTTATCTTTTTTGGGCATATGACAAAGACCTGGGCGGAATTCAATTTGCTGAAAAGATTTCATGGATACCTTCCCTGGGCATAAGCTATTATAACGGTGCTGACGGTTTCAGCCTGCCCATGCTTTTACTGACCGGTATTGTTTTTTTTACAGCAATAATTACAATGTGGGAACTGGAAAACAGGGTAAAAGAGTTTTTTGCCCTTATCTACCTTCTTGTTGCCGGTGTATTTGGCATGTTCATGGCTCTTGATCTGTTTTTCATCTTTGTATGGTATGATGTGTCATTATTTCCCATGTATCTTCTCATTGCCATATGGGGAAGTACCAGGAAAGAATATGCAGCCATGAAACTGACCCTTTACCTTCTTGCCGGAAGTGCATTGATTTTACCGGCCATTGTATATCTTGTTACCAAGTCAGGATTAAATACATTTGATCTCATTGCTCTTATGGAACCCGGAACCTTTACACCGTTTCAACAGAAATTTGCATTTCTACTGTTTTTTATAGGATTCGGCATTCTTGCCGGTCTCTGGCCTTTTCATACCTGGTCCCCGGTTGGTCATGTTGCTGCTCCCACAGCTGTGAGTATGATTCATGCCGGTGTTCTTATGAAAATCGGTGCATTTGGTGTTTTGCGGATCGGGATGTTTCTCTGTCCTGAAGGATGGCAGTACTGGTCACATCTTATGGCTTTTCTTGCAACACTAGGAATAGTATATGGTGCATTTGCCGGTTTGAGCCAGACTGATATAAAATACTGCATTGGTTATTCAAGCGTTTCCCACATGGGAATTGTCTGTCTTGGGCTTGCCACAGTTACAGTTGATGGACTGAACGGAGCGGTTTTTCAAATGTTTGCACATGGAATTATGACTGCTCTTTTCTTTTCTTCAGTGGGTTATATCTACGACAGAACACATACCAAGGTGATTGCAGAACTTGGCGGTCTATCCTCAATTATGCCGGTTGCAGCAAGTTTTTTTATTATTGCAGCTTTAACCGGTATTGGAGTGCCCTGCCTTGCAAGTTTCTGGGCTGAACTTCTTGTGTTTATTTCTGCTTTCAAGGTTTATCCGGTTTACGGAACCCTTGCTGTATGCGGCCTTGTCATAAGTGCCCTGTTTATGCTTAGAGTGGTGCAGAAAACATGCTTTGGCCCTGAAAATAAAAAATTTGAACATTTACAGGATATTTCAATAAAACTTGCTGTTCCCAGGATGATCCTGGTTTCGGTTATTGTACTTTTTGGTCTTTTCCCGTCCCTGATGTTTAATATGGTAAGGACCGCATCAATTCCTTTTATAAATGGATTACCCTAATGAACTGGATGCTTTTTACTCCCGAATTATATACTTTTGTTATGAGCGGCGTGTTTTTCTGCCTTTCCCTTAACAGGCCCGATGCCAGGCGTGACTATTATACTGCTCTGATTTTATCAGCTATTGGCCTTGGTGTATGTATAAGTGCCGTGCATTTGCAGGGAACCCTGTTTTTAAACACATACCAGGTGGATCTTTTTTCACAGGTATTTAAAGTTATGCTGTTTATGGCTCTTTTCCTTGTTGTATGCCTGTGCAGCAAACTTAACGGGGTTGACGAGAAAAGACACTCAGAATTTTACATGCTCCTTTGTGTATGCACCTTTTCCATGATGATGCTTATAAGCAGTGTCAATATATTAACCCTGTATGTTGCACTTGAGCTTTCAAGTTACTCTTTGTACATAATGGTATTTTTTAGAAAACAAAAAAAATACAGGGTTAACACAAGTATCAGATATTTTATTATCGGTGCTTCCGCTTCAGCAGTCATGGTTTTTGGCATGGCTCTTCTTTACGGAGCAACAGGAAAATCTTTTGTACCGGAAATGATTCAAATTCTTCCCGGGCTTATTCACAGACCCGAAGTTATTATTGGTCTGTTTTTTACCTTATGCGGTTTTTTCTTCAAACTTGCTGTTTTTCCATTTCATTTCTGGGCACCAGATGTATATGAAGGCGCACCCAATCAACTAAGCGCTTATATTGCAACTGCTTCCAAGGTTGCCGTTATTGCCGTAATAACAAGAATAATATCCATGACAGGCGGAAACAGCGAATACCTGGTACATGCTATGGTTGCTCTTTCTATAATTAGCATGACAATTGGAAATCTCACTGCTATTGTTCAAAAAGACCTAAAACGGCTCCTGGCTTTTTCCAGTATTGCCCATGCAGGATATGTACTGATAGGAATTCTGAGCATGAACGCAGCAGGTTATACAGGTGCTGTTTTTTATGCTTTTGCAGTTCTTATACTGAAATTTACATGTTTTCTGGTTGTTATAAAGGTTGCTGATGACGGGCAAAACATAAATGTTGCACATCTTGCAGGTCTGCATAAAAGATCCCCAATACTTGCAATGGCGCTCATGCTTGCTCTTTTCGGTCTGGCAGGAATTCCACCCACAATCGGGTTTACAGGAAAGCTTTTGATATTCATGGCAGCCATGGAAAAAGGCTATTTTATCCTGGTACTTATTGCCATGATTAATGTGGTTATATCTTTATACTACTATCTTTTGGTTGTAAAAGCAGCCTATCTGACAGAACCGGAAAAACAACTTCCAGAACTTAACATATCTCCTTTTGATAAAATGCTGACAATAACCCTTGTTGCAATTACAGTGCTGGCAGGGTTTATGCCAAATTATCTTATAGAAATTGCCAGGGCTGCTGCAAGGCTTTTGGTGTAAGCAACCGGAAAAATGAAGGAGTGCTAAACTAAAAGTTTGGCATTATTTATGTTCCTTTCAAAATGCCAAATTTTCAGTTTGGCACTCCTATTTCTCATTCATTGTATTATCAAGCATGTCACGAATTTTATTTGAAAATTCCTTCATCACAAACGGCTTCATAAGAAAACCGTTAATTCCCATAGATCGTGCTTTTTCATCTGACATGATTTCACTATATCCTGTGCAAAGCAGTATTGGAATGTCAGTACGTATTTTACTCAATTCAATTGCAAGTTTGTCTCCGGGCATATTTGGCATTGCCATATCAGTAATAACCAGGTCAAATTTATCAGGGTCAGCCCTGAAAGCTTCAAGGGCTTCAATGCTGCTGAGAAATGAAATAACTTGATATCCCAGGTGTTCAAGCATTTGTTTTTCAATTTCAACAAGACTTTCTTCATCATCAACAAGAAGTATCTGTTCTTTACGGCCACGGGCAACTGCTTTTGATTTAATTACCTGTTCTTTGGAAATATTCTTTATTACCGGCAAATAAACATGAAATTCCGTTCCTCTGCCGGATTCACTGCATACATGAATATTACCACCTGCGTTTTTTACAATGCCGTGGACAACTGAAAGCCCCATGCCAGTACCTTTATTTTGCTCTTTGGTGGTAAAAAACGGTTCAAAGATTTTTCCTGTTAAATCCTTATCCATACCAATGCCTGTATCTGCCACTGTAAGGCAGGCACAGGTTCCTTTTTTCATACCCAATATCACATCCTGTTCACCCGGTTCGATTTCCTGAAGGCTCACTTTCAGTTCCCCGCCTGTTTCTTCCATTGCATGATAAGCATTGGTTGCAAGGTTCATTATTATCTGGTGGATATGTGTTGGATCTGCCTTGATTATACCACAGTCAGCCTGGATATCCTTTTTAATATCAATGGTTGTTGGGATTGTTGATCTGATAAGATTTAATGTTTCCTCAATTACAGGCTGCATTTTCATCATTTTAGATTCTTTAGTGTCCTGGCGGGAAAATGTGAGTATCTGTTTTACCAGGTCCCTGGCTCTTAGAGCTGCGGTATAAATAGCGTCAAGACCAGCTTGAAACCGGATATTTTCTGGAAAATTCTCTTTCAACATTTCAGTGTGCCCTATAATGGGAGAAAGAATATTGTTAAAATCATGGGCTATACCGCCTGCAAGAGTTCCAATGGTTTCCAATCGCATTGCTTGTTGAAGTTGGGCCTCAAGTCTAATTTTTTCTTTTTCAGCCCGCTTTAGTTCAGTTATGTCCTTTGCAGAACAAATAATTGAGAGAACCCTGCCCTCAATGTCTTTGATAGGAGTAAATGTTGTTAGATAGTGATATTCTTCTTTCAATCGTGGAATGCAAACTTCAATGGTCTTTGTCATGCCTGTATTAAAACAATGATTCAGTGCAGAAAAACGTTTCTCAGCTTCTTGTTCAGAAAAAATATCCCAAAAAGTTTTCCCGATTAAATCTCCGGCAGTCTTTCCAATTACTTTGCTAAAAGCCCTGTTAATAAACAAATACCGGCCTTTGGATGTCATTGAAAAAATCGGGTCTGAAGATTCCTCAACCAGGATCCTGTGTTTTTCTTCGCTCTCCCTTAGGCCGACTTCAGCTTTCTTAAGTTGGTCCAGTTGTACGCTTTGTTTTTCAAGCATAGATTCAAGAAGCTGTTTTGCTGATGTCAGCCCCTGTTCAGCCTTGCGTCTTGCCCTGATATTAACAACAAGGCCAACACAAAACAGCACTAAAGCAGCAATGACTATCCCGACAGCACCCAATTGTAAACGGTATTTACGCAGTAAAGAAGATGGCGGCAGGTTGATAATTTCACTTTTTTCAGGTACATCAGAGGGCTTTATGCCAAAACGCTCCATTTGTTTATAATCAAACATAAAATGATTTGCAGTTTGTGATACCACTGGAATTGAATTGCAATTTTCACCATCAAGAACACGCCGGGTTATTTGAGCTGCGGTTTTCCCCTGATAGGTTCCTGATGTCAGCATACCGCCCAAAATTCCTTTCCCTAAAAAATACTCCCACATAGAATAAACCGGCCTTGAGGTGGAATTACTCACAAACTCAGCTCCTTCACTAATATTAAAAGCAGCACCCTTTTTCTTCAGGAAGAACGAGAGAAGGATAACAAAACTATCGCTGCCAAGTGTTGATAGTTTTTGCTTCAGGGCCTCTTCTGTGAAGTCTTCCAACCATGCTGCCTCCAGTTTACCTTGGAATTCACCCAGGATAGATTCAATCAAATCACGGTCACTTTTGCCTGAGGTTCCTGATTCATTGATTAAATATACTTTTTTCAAACCAGTATGCAGTTTTAAAGCTATATTCAGGGTTTCTCTGATTCCCGGCACTTCCAGTGCTCCGGTAATATTTTTAAAGTTCTCCTGTTTAGGAAGCGCAATATTATTAACACCGCAGAAAATGAACGGAACCCCTGGAAAAAGCTTGTCACGATGTTTCAGGGCAAAATTTACTGCATTGTCATCTGAAGTAATAACAGCATCAAATTGAACATTGGCGTATTTGCGGACATATATCCGGTAAAGTTCCTCATAATGCAGGGAATTATTATGACGTTTGCTGTCCATAAATTCAACTATAAGCTGCACATTGGAATCCTCATCAAATATTTTATTTATAGCCTCGGTAATGCTGTAAGTCCAATTTTGATCATAGCTGTATGAATT
>JAUCGD010000209.1 GCA_030377945.1 Desulfobacterales bacterium HSG17
CTGCATATTATCTTCCAGGTCAGCATCAAGACTATCTGCTTTAAATGCAGAGTTTCTCAAAGCAGGGCATCCCACAGATGCACAATTTACCGCAGCATGAATCCGGGGATCATCATAAACACCCGGTTTTCGGATTATGTCATGCTCTATCCAGTCCAGATTTCTTAATTTTCCAAGAAGATTAAAAAATTTCTTTTTCCAGGGGTTTTTTAAAAATGATCCAATATCTTTTATGGATTTAAGATCAGGATATTTTGTAAGTATCAGTTCTATGGTGAAAGCATTATATGCATTAATGAGAAATGCTAGCTGCTGTTCTTTTGTCCATGATTTAAATTCTTTTTGAGTAACACCTGACAAGGAGTTAATATATAGTTTGAGCTTTGCATGATCTTTTTTTAAACCACTGTAATCAACCTGGGATGCAGTTCCATTTTTAATCCATTTAATATGCTTTGTAAGAAGATGATCCCATGTTGTGTGTTTGTGGTCA
The DNA here is from genome assembly GCA_030377945.1 of Desulfobacterales bacterium HSG17. Next base: position 494 of record JAUCGD010000209.1, read on the forward strand.
AATGCCTGTGACGAAACCGGCATTGAAAAAATAAAGATTCCCATAAAAATATAAGTAAGTTTATTCATAGCCGCCCCCTTTTTCAGTGAGCATTTTTCAATTATCAGTAAACAGTTAAATGCTCACTGCTCACTAACAATAGCTTATTATTTACTGACAAGTTTTCTTAAAACATAAGGCAGTATTCCTCCATTTTCAAAGTATTCAACCTCAATATCTGTATTAAGTCTTGAAATTACTTTAAAACTGATTTTCATTCCGTCTTTTTTTACGGCATCCACATTTAATTCTTTTCTGGGTTTCATGTTATTTACACCGGCAATGGAAAAGGTTTCTGACCCGTCCAGACCGAGTTTTTTCCAGTTTTCATCCTGTTCAAATTGCAGGGGAAGAACACCCATACCCACCAGGTTGCTTCTATGAATACGTTCGTAAGATTCAACAATTACAGCCTTCACCCCCAAAAGAGTGGTTCCTTTTGCTGCCCAGTCCCTTGATGAACCTGTTCCGTATTCACTTCCTCCCAGTACTATCAGTGGAACAGATTCATTTCTGTATTTTGTTGAAGCATCATAAATAAACATTTCTTCATTTTCAGGGAATTTAAGGGTAAAGCTGCCTTCTTTTGGTTTTACCAGCTGGTTTTTAATTCTTATATTAGCAAAGGTTCCACGCATCATGACCTCATGGTTTCCACGCCTTGAGCCGTAAGAATTGAAATCTTCGGTTTTAACATCTTTACCTGTCAGGTATTTACCGGCCGGATAGATTGCAGGAATGGCCCCTGCCGGAGAGATATGATCTGTTGTTACTGAATTTCCCATAAGCAAAAGCGGTCTTGCGTTTTTGATGTCCATGGATTTTTCAAGGTCAAGGCTGAAATTTTCAAAATATGGGGGATTTCTTATATAGGTTGAGTTTTCATCCCAGTCATATGTAGTGGTTTCTGCAATTTCAAGCTCCTGCCATAATTTATCACCTTCAAATATTTCAGCATATACATTTTTGTAGAATTCCTGTTTAACATGCTTTTTAACAAGTGCTTCAATCTCTTTGTTTTTAGGCCAGATGTCTTCCAGGTAAACAGGTTCTCCATTGGGGTCCATGCACAAAGGTCTTTTGACAAGATTAACATCAATACGGCCTGCAATGGCAAAACCTATTACCAGCATGGGAGATGCCAGAAAATTGCCCTTAATATTCTGATGAATTCTTGCTTCAAAATTCCTGTTTCCCGAAAGAATTGAAGCGACCGTAAGATCATGGTCGGTTATTAATTGTTCTATTTGAGGATTAAGAGGACCGCTGTTTCCAATGCAGGTAGTGCAGCCAAATCCTGCAACATGAAACCCTAATGCTTCAAAGTAGGGCATAAGTCCAGCATCTTCAAGATATTTTTGTACAACCCTGGAACCCGGAGCCAGGGAGGTTTTAACATGGGCAGGAACTTTGATACCTTTTTCTAATGCTTTTTTTGCCATAAGTCCAGCCCCAATCAAAACAGAGGGGTTGGAGGTATTGGTACAGGAAGTAATGGCAGCAATAACTATACTGCCGTCACCCACACTTATTTCTTTTCCGTTCATATGTGTTGTAAAACGCCGTCTGCCGCTGGGTTCGCAATAGACTTCCCGTGAGCTTACATATCCTGATTCATCCAGGAACTGGGATATATGCTCTAAATCTGCATCAGGTTTATGATCGCAGCTAAGAAGTTCTGTAAAATGGTTTTCCAGTTTATGGAGAACAATTCTGTCCTGGGGCCGGGATGGGCCTGCCAAAGATGGAATAACCGTATTAAGATCAAATTCCAAAACCTGAGTATATTCAGGGTCATGATCGCCTGTATAAAAAAGATTGAGTTCCCTTGCGCATATATCCACGATTTCAGCCTGATCCTGGCGGTTGGTCATGTTAAGATATTCCACTGTTTTTTCATCAACAGGAAAAAAGCCCATTGTTGCACCGTATTCAGGACTCATATTGGCAATTGTAGCCCTGTCGGGAATAGACAGATTTTTCATGCCCGGGCCGAAAAACTCCACAAATTTTTCAACAACCTTTTGTTCCCTGAGCATCTGGGTTACAGTCAAGACCATATCGCTAGCTGTAACTCCGGGTTTTAATCTGCCTGTCATTTTTACACCTATGACTTCAGGAACAGACATAAAATAGGGCTGCCCCAGCATAACAGCCTCTGCCTCAATTCCTCCTACACCCCATCCCATGACACCAATGCCGTTAATCATTGTGGTGTGGGAATCGGTTCCAACAAGAGAATCCGGGAAGGCCATGATTTTTCCATCCATTTCCCCGGTAATTATAACCCTGCCAAGATATTCCAGGTTTACCTGATGACATATGCCGGAGTTAGGGGGAACAACCTTGAAATTATCAAAACTTTTCTGGGCCCATTTTAACAGTTTGTATCGTTCACTGTTTCGCTCATATTCCTTTGCAACATTTTTGTCCAGGGAATCAGAAGTACCGGTATAATCAAGCTGTATAGAATGGTCTATTACAAGTTCAACAGGTATAAGTGGATTAATTTTCTGTGGATCTCCCCCAAGAATCTTAACAGCATCTCGCATGGCTGCCAGATCCACCACAGCAGGAACTCCTGTAAAATCCTGCATTAAAACCCTTGCAGGGTTATAATTACCGGGGAAATGGATGGAAAAATCATGGCCTTCCCGGATTCTCTTGTTGGAACCGATTCCCACACCACAATGATTAACGGCATTGGTGTCATGGGATGGGGTGTAGGAGGAATTGAGGCAGAGGCTGTTATGCTGGGGCAGCCCTATTTTATGTCTGTTCCTGAAGTCATAGGTGTAAAAATGACAGGCAGATTAAAACCCGGAGTTACAGCTAGCGATATGGTCTTGACTGTAACCCAGATGCTCAGGGAACAAAAGGTTGTTGAAAAATTTGTGGAGTTTTTCGGCCCGGGCATGAAAAATCTGTCTATTCCCGACAGGGCTACAATTGCCAATATGAGTCCTGAATACGGTGCAACAATGGGCTTTTTTCCTGTTGATGAAAAAACAGTGGAATATCTTAACATGACCAACCGCCAGGATCAGGCTGAAATCGTGGATATATGCGCAAGGGAACTCAATCTTTTTTATACAGGCGATCATGACCCTGAATATACTCAGGTTTTGGAATTTGATCTTAATACGGTTATTCCATCTTTGGCAGGCCCATCCCGGCCCCAGGACAGAATTGTTCTCCATAAACTGGAAAACCATTTTACAGAACTTCTTAGCTGCGATCATAAACCTGATGCAGATTTAGAGCATATATCCCAGTTCCTGGATGAATCAGGATATGTAAGCTCACGGGAAGTCTATTGCGAACCCAGCGGCAGACGGCGTTTTACAACACATATGAACGGAAAAGAAATAAGTGTGGGTGACGGCAGTATAGTTATTGCTGCCATTACTTCCTGTACCAATACCTCCAACCCCTCTGTTTTGATTGGGGCTGGACTTATGGCAAAAAAAGCATTAGAAAAAGGTATCAAAGTTCCTGCCCATGTTAAAACCTCCCTGGCTCCGGGTTCCAGGGTTGTACAAAAATATCTTGAAGATGCTGGACTTATGCCCTACTTTGAAGCATTAGGGTTTCATGTTGCAGGATTTGGCTGCACTACCTGCATTGGAAACAGCGGTCCTCTTAATCCTCAAATAGAACAATTAATAACCGACCATGATCTTACGGTCGCTTCAATTCTTTCGGGAAACAGGAATTTTGAAGCAAGAATTCATCAGAATATTAAGGGCAATTTTCTGGCATCTCCCATGCTGGTAATAGGTTTTGCCATTGCAGGCCGTATTGATGTTAATCTTGTCAAAAGACCTTTGTGCATGGACCCCAATGGAGAACCTGTTTACCTGGAAGACATCTGGCCTAAAAACAAAGAGATTGAAGCACTTGTTAAAAAGCATGTTAAACAGGAATTCTACAAAAATGTATATGCTGAAATATTTGAAGGTGATAAATTATGGCAGGAGCTTGAAATTGCAGAAACCACTACATATGACTGGGATGAAAACTCAACCTATATAAGAAATCCCCCATATTTTGAAAATTTCAGCCTTGACCTTGAAAAATCCATGGACATCAAAAACGCAAGACCGCTTTTGCTTATGGGAAATTCAGTAACAACAGATCATATCTCTCCGGCAGGGGCCATTCCTGCAATCTATCCGGCCGGTAAATACCTGACAGGTAAAGATGTTAAAACCGAAGATTTCAATTCTTACGGCTCAAGGCGTGGAAACCATGAGGTCATGATGCGTGGAACCTTTGCTAATATAAGAATTAAAAACCAGCTGGTAAAACCAAAAGAAGGCAGCTTTACCCTTAAATTCCCTGAAAATGAAGAAATGTTTATTTATGATGCTTCAACAAAATACAGAAATGAATCTGTTCCACTGATAGTACTGGGAGGAAGTGAATACGGAACAGGTTCATCAAGGGACTGGGCAGCAAAAGGAACCACTCTTTTGGGGGTGAAGGCTGTAATTGTTGAATCTTACGAACGTATTCATAGAAGCAACCTGGTGGGTATGGGTGTTCTTCCCCTGCAATTTGAACAGGATGAAAACTGGAAAAAACTCGGTCTGGACGGGTCAGAAACCTTTTCCATTGCCGGTGTAAATAACATGAAACCCAGAAAAGAATTAAATGTGGATGCCGTAAAAAAAGACGGAATGAAAATCAGTTTTAAAGTAATTTCAAGACTTAATACAGATATTGAGGTTGAATACTTTGAAAATGGAGGAATACTGCCTTATGTTTTAAGAAAACTTGTCAGTAAATAATAAGCTATTGTTAGTGAGCAGTGAGCATTTAACTGTTTACTGATAATTGAAAAATGCTCACTGAAAAAGGGGGCGGCTATGAATAAACTTACTTATATTTTTATGGGAATCTTTATTTTTTCAATGCCGGTTTCGTCACAGGCATTTGACCACAAACACACAACATGGGATCATCTTCTTACAAAGCATATTAAATGGATTAAAAATGGAACTGCATCCCAGGTTGATTACAGTGGTTTAAAAAAAGATCATGCAAAGCTCAAACTATATATTAACTCCTTGTCAGGTGTTACTCAAAAAGAATTTAAATCATGGACAAAAGAACAGCAGCTAGCATTTCTCATTAATGCATATAATGCTTTCACCATAGAACTGATACTTACAAAATATCCTGATCTTAAATCCATAAAAGATATTGGATCATTTTTAAAAAACCCCTGGAAAAAGAAATTTTTTAATCTTCTTGGAAAATTAAGAAATCTGGACTGGATAGAGCATGACATAATCCGAAAACCGGGTGTTTATGATGATCCCCGGATTCATGCTGCGGTAAATTGTGCATCTGTGGGATGCCCTGCTTTGAGAAACTCTGCATTTAAAGCAGATAGTCTTGATGCTGACCTGGAAGATAATATGCAG
>JAUCGD010000210.1 GCA_030377945.1 Desulfobacterales bacterium HSG17
TGCACATATATTACCGGATATACCTTTAAGTGCGTGGGCAATACTAAAGGCCCCTTCCCTGTCTCCGCTCTCCAGCAGATGCATGATTTCTTCTCCTGCATTTTTATATTTCCGGCAGAAGTTCTCCAGAGCTTTCTGATATACTTTTGGATTCTGCCAGATTTGAAGACCTTTTTTACAGTCAACAGGTGTCAGTGAACAATTATCAGTTGAAGCTTTGGAAAAACTATTAGTGCTAACTGTTAACTGTTCACTGCTAACTGACAACTGTTCATCCATGACCGTAAAAAGTTTTTCAAAATCAATTGGTTTGCCAACAACGCAGTCCATTCCTGCATCCAGGCATTTTTTCTGTTCTTCTTTCATCACACTTGCAGTCAGGGCTATGATGGGGATGGGTTGTTCTAAAGCGGTTTCCAGTTCACGAATTTTCAGGGCAGCTTCCAGACCGTTCATTTCCGGCATATGGATGTCCATAAGGATAATATCCGGGTTTTCATTTTCATAAGCTGCAACAGCTTCTATACCATTCCGGGCTTCCATAACAAAGTATCCGGCCTGTTTTAAACGCAGTCTGGCAAGCATAATGTTTTCTTCCAAATCCTCTGCAATCAATACTCTGAAATTGTTCAGGGAATTTTGTAAAGGATTAGTATTCATCTGTGTTTGCTTCTTTTTCACTGGCAACTGCTCTCTGTCTGCCGGTTCCATGTTGACTGTAAAATGAAAAGTACTGCCTTTTCCAGGCTCACTTTCCGCCCATATTTTACCTCCCATGAGTTCAACAAGCTGTTTTGAAATTGTCGTTCCCAGACCGGTTCCGCCAAAACGGCGTGAAGTGGAACTCTCAGCCTGGATAAAGGGATCAAATATAGTGTCCAGTTTTTCAGATGGGATGCCGATTCCAGTATCGGAAACAGCAAAATGGAGCATCTGGGATATATCTGCTTCAAGAAATGGATCTATTCTAACACTTATTCCTCCGCTTTTAGTAAATTTCAGAGCATTACCCAGCAGATTGATAATAATTTGTCTCAGCCGTGTCCAGTCTCCTGTTAAATAAAGGGGAAGATCAGGATGAATATTACAGGAAAGGGTCAGCCCTTTTTCCCTGCATTTTATTTCAAAAATCAGGAAGGTATCATCCATCATTTCTTGCAGATCAAAAGCTTTGTTTTCAAGTTCCAGTCTGCCGCTTTCCAGTTTGCTGACATCCAGTATGTCGTTTATCAATGTGAGCAGAGATTTTGCAGAATTATGAGCTGTTGTAAGATTATTTCTGTGAGATTTTGGCAGATGAGAATCCTCAAGAGAAAGTTCCAGAAAACCCAGTATTGAATTCATGGGGGTTCTTATTTCATGTGACATATTTGCCAGGAATTCGCTTTTGGCTTTTGTTGCATTTTCAGCCTCTTTTTTTGCTTCCTGTATATCTTCCATTATATTGAGCATTGCCCGCCGGGTGGATGCCAGTTCGTTTATTTTTTTTTGGAGTTCTTCCAGTAAGGTCAGTGCTGATGATTCGCTCTTGCTGAGAGCATCAAAAGACTCTTTTAGCTGACGGATCATGCTGTTAAAAGCTAAAGAAAAATCACCCATAAAATCAACTTCATGGGTAAAATCTCCTTTGGCAATCTGCTGTGTTTTCCATGTCAGGTGTTTTAAATTTGCCTGAAGACTTTTAATGGAATGCACAAATAATATATTGCCCCTGGGAGCTTCAACATCCAAATCTCCTTTTGAAATTGCATAGATCAAATCAGTGGCATTGTCGAATTCTTCCAGAAATTGATTCACGTAAGATGTCAGCTGTTTGATTTCATTATCAAGATAATCATCAGGCAGACTCACTGGCGATGGTTTTCTGCCTTTGAGAATCAGATAAAATACTTCCGTTAGTCTGTCTATATCTTCTTCATTGATATTCAGCATTCCTGATTTCCTTATTTTTCCCATCTCGCTACGAGGCTCTGCCTCACGGAGAGGCAGAGCCTCGTAACGAGAGTTTAACTTATTTACTTGTACCTATTATTCCGGTTTAACATCAAACCTGCAAACCCTGTCACCGGAACACCAGCAGTCAACTTCCTTTGCAATAAAATTTTTCCCGGAAAATTCAAAAAGCAGACCGCTGATAAATCCTTCATCATAAGTGCATATGGTCTCTTCACACACAGGAAGCCCTGAACAATCCAGATCTTCAGATACTGTCAGTGTGAAATTCATTTTTTCCATGTCGGATTTTTCAACCCTTAAAATTCCCACTCCAAGTTTTCTAAGCTGTTCCTGGAGATCAGCAATAAATTCGTTAAAATCATCTTTTTTGCTAATCATTTTCTGGCAAAAAGCAATTCCTGCCTGTTTACCTGCATCATAGAATATTCTGTCAGCAGTTTCAGCATCATATCTTGTTACCAGCACATCTCTTAAGGTAAACTGCATTAAACGGTAAACACTGACATCCATGTTTGCCCCCAGATTCGGGCGTCCCAGATTGATATCCCCTATCATGCTCCAATCAAACAAAAATTCATCTCTTTCTTCTTTAAACATTGTGTTTCTCCTTTCAGCTAATCAATAATTTTATATTTTTTTCCTTTGCCTGACAATTCAAGCAATTCATTTATTTCTTTTTTCAGATCTATCATTTTCTCCTCACGTCCCACAGCCAGTCTGCTGAATCGTTCCAGCACTTCAATATTTTGTCTCAGTTCTTTTTCCACTTTTTTCCGATCAGTGATATCATTCATGATCCCGATTGCATTCCACTGACCTCTCAGCTTAATGGCTGAAAGAGCTGCCTCAATTGGGAACTCTTCACCATCCTTTCGTTTTGCAGTAAGTTCCAAAGTTTTCCCGATTATATTGCCCTCACCTGTTTTCTGAAAATGTGGAAATGCTTTTTGATAATCAACAAGATAGTGTTTCGGAACCATGAAGTCATGAACATTCCTCCCCATGACTTCTTCAGCCTTCCATCTGAAAATTTTCAGGGCTGCTTTGTTCCAGAATATGATATTACCTTTACTGTTAAGCATTATAATGGCGCTCTGAGCTGCTGAGGTGATGCTTCGAAATTTTTCTTCACTTTCTTGTAAATCCCGATTCACAGCCTCCACTTGAGTTGTCCTTTTTCTGACACGATCTTCCAAAGCTTCATTCACTTTTAAAAGCTCGGCTTCAGCCTGTATCCTGCTTTCTGTAAACTCTGCTGTAATTTTTTTTCGTTTCAGATTTGCCTGGGTCCAAAGCCGGACAATAATGCCTGTTATGATTAACAGGATAAGGCATATTCCGTAAACTATGTTTTTCCAGTGGGGAACAAGTTTAACAGAAGGAACAAAAGAAATAAGTTTCCAGGATTCATCTGCACGATCTCCATTTTCCTTTGCAAAACCATGAAATTGGGAATTTAAGGGATTCACCGTATGGAAAGAAAACAATCCTTTGCTGCTAAAAATCTGTCCCTTTTTTTGAGACGATATTTGCTGCCATTCTTTTGGGAATAATGTCTTCATATTTTCAGACCCGCCCCATTTAAACATGAATCCCCATTCTTTGGCAGATTCAGGGCCTATAAGCCAATAGCCCTCAGGATTGATTAAAAACAAATGGCCCTGTGAATTTTCATCTGCTTTGCGTATGCGTTCTAGTGTATGATTTCCCAGGTAGTTAAGGATCACTACGCCTATGGTTTCATTTTTTTCGCCTTTTACAGGAGTAACTATTCTCAGCATGGGTTTAAAAGGTTTTTCAACCTGCCCATTCTCCATATTAAGATCAAACCTGGAAACATATACTTTTCCTGTAATTTCAATTCCCCTGATAAAATAATATCGCTTGCTTTTATCCTGCAATTCTTCTTTGGGAACAATCTTTGCCCTCTGGTCAATCAGGTTGATACGGACAAATTCCATGCCTGAAACTTCAAGAAATCTGATTTGATCGTAAACTTTTCTGGTTTCGGAAAAAGCCAGAAAATCACCGGCAAGTTTCTGACGCAGCAGTTCTTTATTCCATCTTTCTGAATAACGCTGTTGTACTATCTTTGCTAAAAAAACAGCATCTGACAAATGAGCAAAGATATTTGATTCAGCCACATTTTTCTCTGTCTGTACGATACTGATTTCTTTGTTCGCAATATTTTTTTTGAGAGCAGATGTTTCATAACTTACCAGTAGAACAAAAATAAAAATAATGACTGCTGCAATGGGAATATAATATTTCAGAAATTCATGCAATTCCTGGGAATATTTTTGTTTCATAAAATTAAAACAAGAATTACTCATGCTGTTACTCCGTTTCAACCAGTTTATATCTGCCCATCACACGGTTCATAAATATAATCCTGAATCCGGTAAATTTATTTCGCAGGCCAAGAATGCAGACAGATTGTCACTGTTGTTCCTTTTTCTTCCGATGATTCAAAAACTAAACTCCCGCCCTGAGTTTCTGCTAAGAGTTTTGCAGACTAGGTTCCAATTCCCTGTTTTGAATCTTGATTTTTTCACGGGCAAATTTCAGTTCCAGATAGTTTTTTACCCTGGCTTTGACAATTGCCGGGCTGACCGGTTTTGCTATATAATCAATGGCTCCGAGTTCCAATCCTCTGGCTTCGTTATTTGAGTCATCTTTTGCAGTTACGAAAATAATCGGAATATGTTTTGTTTTTTCATCTGCCTTCAGCCTCCGGCATACTTCATATCCATCCATTTCCGGCATCATAATATCCAAAAGGATCATATCAAAATCAATCTTTTGAACAACTTCCAGTGCTTTTATTCCATTTGCTGCAAATGACAATTGATAAGGATCACCCAGAATCTGCATCATAAGCCTTAGATTATTGGGTTCATCATCAACAATAAGAATACGTACTTTATTATCACTCATATTAAAGTTCCTTTTTTTTACCAGGGGTTAAATCATTGAAGCCCTGTCAAACCCTGCACTCTAAAATCAGGTTTCAGCGATCCAGCAATTTTTCTACCAGAAGATGTACAGGAGCAATCCCTACCAACCTGCCTTTTTCCGTGACAATAACAGGATCATAAACCTTGCCTGCACTGCGCATCATTGCCTGTTTTATTACATCTGTTATTGAAACATAACTTTCCACCACCAAAGGGGATTTATCCATTATACTTTGTACAGGTTGTTCAAAAAACTGGGCTCGATAGGAATGGGAATTTAATATACGGTTTAAATTGTAACTCATTAAAAGACCCATTGGTGAATCGTTTTGAGCAACAACAATGGCATCAAACCCGTCATTAAGACGGCGGCCCACATTAATATCCCTTACCAGTATGTCCGGTAAAATAATATTTGCTTTTTCAATAAAGCTTCCAATAGCAAAATCCCTGCTCCCCTTTTCAAGCTGGTCATGATAACCGACAACCTGATAGGTCTGAACAGGTCTGGAAATTCCTTTGACCCTGATAGGAGATTTTTTAATGCAGTAAACCCTGTCTTTTACATAAGACCATGTTTCATGAGAAATAATAATCTGTCCCTGCATGGCGCTTTCTTCCAGTCGCTTGGATGCATTAACCTGGCCCCCTATTATGGTGTAATCCATCTTGCTTTTGCTTCCAAAATTCCCCACTGTGCAATAACCGGTATTTATGCCGATCCTGACTCTGAAAGGATGCAGAATGCCTGCCTGCTGCCACTTATTTTGCAGATAATTCAATTTTTCAACCATCTCAATAGCCATTGAAACACAGGCCATGGCATCTTCCAGCACCCCTTTTGTTTTGGGATCTCCAAAAAATACCATAACTGCATCCCCCACAAATTTATCAATGGTTCCCCCGTGCTTAATGGCAATTTCAGCCATTTCATTAAGATAGGTGTTTAATACTGTGGTCAAATCTTCAGGTTCCATGCTTTCT
>JAUCGD010000021.1 GCA_030377945.1 Desulfobacterales bacterium HSG17
CAAACGTAGATAAATCATTTAAACAAAAGGAAAAATTTAAAATGAAAGTAACAATCACAAAACAGTGTATGGGCGACAGAAATTGCAATGAACTTTGTGCAGAAGTTTTTGAGTATGATGAAGACCAGCTGATTTCAACAATTAAAATGGATGAAATCCCAGAACACCTTCAAAAAATTGTTCAACAGGCAGCAGACGAATGCGGCGCAGATGCCATTATTATTGAAAAATAAAGAGAGAATGCAGCCATGGTAAAATTCAGGGAAAGCCAGACTGCAAAAAACCTTCATATCTCTTTTGCAGCAGAGACCCAGGCAAGAACCAGGTATGATTTTTTTGCAAATAAGGCAAGAGACGATGGGTATATCCAGATTGCAAAAATATTTAACGAAACCGCTGATCAGGAATTTGAACACGCTCTGCGGTTTTTTAAATTTTTCAACGGTGGAGAGCTTGAGATGAAATGGGTTTTTCCAACTGGTGTAATCAAGGATACGCATGCTAACCTTCTCTCAGCAGCTGCTCTGGAACAATATGTAAGCCAGGATATGTATGCAAAATTTGCACTGACAGCAAAGAATGAGGGTTTTGAAAGAGCAGAAGATACTTTTAATAACATAATTGTAGCTGAAGAGCATCATAAAAAACTCTATCTTGAACTGGCTGATAATATAGCAAAAGAGAGGGTCTTTCAAAAAGAAGAAGAACAAGTCTGGCGATGCTTAAGCTGCGGCTATCTTCACACTGGCAAATCAGCACCTGAAAAGTGCCCTGCCTGTGTAAAACCAACAGGTTATTTTGAACTACTTTATAAGAACTGGTAAAATATAAATGCCATGGCAAACGAGCCATATCTGTCTCGTTTGCCATGCTTCGAAATGTCTCACAACTTTATCTTCCAAAAATCAGGTATAAAACAATGACAGATAATGACAAACAGATAAAATTAGGGATTATTGGTGGAACAGGGTTTGATGATGCTCAGCTTTTAAGCAATTATGAAAAAATAAAGGTGCACACCCCATATGGTGCTACATCGGATCTTGTAGTGACTGGAACAATTGATGGTGTTGATGTTGCTACCATTTCAAGGCATGGGAAATCACATACTCTGATTCCAGGCAATGTTAATTTCAGGGCAAATATCTGGGCAATGAAGGAGCTTGGTGTTACACATATTATAGGAACAACTGCCTGTGGTTCTCTAAGGGAAAATATCAAACCAGGAGCCCTTGTATTTGTGGATCAATTCATTGACAGAAGCCATAAACGGGAACAGACTTTTTATGAAGGCACCCTGACCTGCCATATCACAATGGCTGAACCATTTTGTTTTAATCTCAGAAATTTATTTATAAAAGGCTCAAAAGAGATGGGCATTGCTTTCCATGAAAAGGGAACCATGGTTACCATTGAGGGTCCGCGATTTTCTACAAAGGCAGAGAGTCATTTATTCAGGCAGTGGGGCTGTGATGTTATAAATATGACAATTGTGCCCGAGTGCGTGCTGGCAAGAGAGGTTGGTATCCACTATGCAAGTATTGCCATGGTTACTGATTATGACTGCTGGAAAGAGCGTGATGGCGGACTTAGTGTTGATGAAATTATGAGTACCATAGAAAAAAATACAGCCAATGGGAAAAAATTGATTCTTAAAGTTTTAAAATCCATTAAGCACTGGCAGGATTGCGGATGTGAGACTGCACACCAATATGCCATGCTTTAGCAGTTATGGAAAAAAAGATCTCAATAATAATACCAACCTTTAATGAAATAAAGCATGGATATATAAACAAAATTCTTGATGAATTGTGCAATATTAAAGGTATTGAAATTATTATTGTTGATGGAGGCAGTACTGACGGCACATCTCAACTTGCCAAATCAAGAGCAGATAGATATTTTTTAATTAAAAACTCCAATAGAGCCCAGAGAATGAATTATGGATTTGCCATGTCAAAGGCTGATCTTGTTATATTTCATCATCCAAGAAGTTTTATATCAAATAGTGCAATAGATGAACTCAAAAAATTTAATGCTGCTGCAAACCAGGATTTCTGGGGAGGATTTACACATAGATTTGACAAAAATTCTCTGGGACTGGAATTCACTTCATGGTATTCAAATCACATCAGAAGAAAAATTTCAGGAATCATCTATCTGGATCACTGTATCTTTGCAACCAGAGATTTAATTAAAAAAACCAGAGGATTTCCCAACAGAGAAATTTTTGAAGATACTGTTTTTTCAAATAAACTGTGCCAGTTTATCAAACCTGTACTTCTGAAAAATTATTCAATTACAAGCAATACCAGATTTAAACAGAATGGTTTTTTTATACAAGCCATATTGAACCTGGTAATGAAAGCATGTTTTTTATGCAGAGTGTCAGATCTGAAAATGAATATGATTTATGAGAAAGGATTGAATTTGAACAAAAGAACAGCAGTTAAAACCACAACATAGTTGTATGAACATTCAACATTCACATAAAAAAATAAAGTCATCACGCCGCTGGCTGGTATTGATTGCTGCTGGAACCCTGTTTATCCTGTCACAGTTTTACCGATCTTCTGTTGCTGTGATCACTCCAGAACTCATCCTTGATTTAAATCTTGATGCCTGGGAACTCAGCACTGTGTCAGCATCATTTTTTTATGCCTTTGCCCTGATGCAGATTCCTGTTGGAATCTTCTTAGACAGCATAGGGCCAAGATTTACCATGACCCTGCTCACTCTGGTTGCTGTTGCTGGAGCATTTATTTTTTCCATGGGTGAATCCTACTATCCTCTGGTGATTGGCAGAATGTTTCTGGGAATTGGCATGGCATGCAACTTTATGGGAACTTTAAAACTTATCACTATCTGGTTTAAACCTAAACAGTTTGCAACACTCTCTGCCGTGATTGTTTCTGCTGGTACTGCCGGCAATATAGCAGCAGCTACACCTCTGGTATTAATGGTCAATTTCATGGGCTGGAGAAACAGCTTCATGGCAATGGGTGGGTTCACCTTTTTAATAGTTATTCTCTTCTTTTTCCTGGTAAGCGATAACCCTGACTCAAAGAAAGGCATGAAACATCAGGCCTCTTCCCGCCCCAGTGTGAAAGATACCATGCAAAGAGCCCGTATACTCTTTTCCCAACAGGATTTCTGGATAATCTCTTTTTCCACATTCTGCCGTTATGGTATTTTCGCTTCAGTGCAGGTGTTATGGGCAGGCCCGTATCTTATAAAAGCCATTGGGCTCTCTTCCATCACAGCCGGTAATATTCTCTTGATCATGAGTCTCGGTCTGATAATCGGCAGTCCTTTAAATGGATATTTATCTGATATTGTCTGCAAATCAAGAAAAAAAATTATTATTCCAGGTATATGGGGCATGGTCCTAGTTTTATTCACCCTTGTATTTCTTCCAGAAGGAACAGGAAAAGGGATTCTAGCTGTACTCTTTTTTTGTTTTGGCCTGTTCAGCAGTGCCGGACAGATAATGTATGCCCATATCAAAGAACAGGTACCACACGAAAATGCCGGTATGGCAATGACAGCAATAAACTTTTTTACCATGGCCGGAGTTGCTGTATTTTTACAGGGAATGGGCTCTTTAATGAAACATCTCTACCCTGGAACTTCTCTTGAGGTTCCAGCCTTTAAAAGTGCATTTATATTCTGTGGCATCTCTCTTGCAATTATTGGTTTATGCTATACATTGACTACAGAAACCCTGACCAAAAAAAATAAAACTCCAACAGAACTGTGAGGTTTTGAATAGTTTAAAGACTTACTAAATAAGTATAGTAAAAAGACAAAATCTGGCGGTAAGAATTATAAACTATGGACAAGGTGAAACATTGAAAAAAACACTGACAAAAGTAATAATACTCATTGTGATTGCCATTGTCGTTTATATATTTTTCTCCTTTGGTTTTCAAAAATATTTGACTCTTGAATATATAAAATCACGGCAGCTCTCATTGGAGCAATACTATCTTAACAACATGATGATGACAATCGCAGCCTACATGGCAATATATATTGTTGTTACTGCCCTGTCACTGCCTGGAGCTGCCGTCATGACCCTTGTGGGAGGGGCTCTTTTTGGAATTTTTACCGGTGTGATTGTGGTATCTTTTGCAAGCACCATAGGGGCTACTCTTGCATTTCTTGTCTCCCGATTTCTTTTAAAGGATTATGTACAAAACAGATTTGGGGAAAAAATTCAAACGATCAACAGTGAAATCAAGAAAAACGGTGCATTTTATCTTTTCACCCTGAGACTTGTTCCCCTGTTCCCTTTTTTTGTCATAAACCTTGTTATGGGTCTTACCCCTATTTCAACTATCAGATTCTTTCTTGTCAGCCAGGCAGGCATGCTGGCAGGAACAATTGTCTATGTTAATGCCGGCACCCAGTTGAGTAAAATTGATTCTCTAAGCAATATTCTTTCACCAGGACTGATTTTCTCTTTTGTACTGCTGGGAATATTTCCCATTATCGCAAAAAAACTTATTGAATTCATAAAAGCAAAAAAAATATATACTTCTTTTGAGAGACCGAAGAAATTTGATTATAATCTGGTTGTGATTGGTGCAGGATCAGCTGGTCTTGTTACATCTTATATTGCTGCTATGGTCAAATCAAAAGTGGCACTAATTGAAAAGCATAAAATGGGTGGAGACTGCCTGAATACTGGATGTGTTCCAAGCAAAGCATTGATCCGCTCAGCAAAAATGCTCTCCTATGCAAAACGTGCAAAAGATTTTGGATTTAACAATACTTCCATTGATTTTTCATTTGATAAGATCATGGCCAGAGTTCATAAAATCATAAAAAAAGTTGAACCTCATGATTCAATTGAACGCTATACTGACCTTGGTGTTGACTGTATCTCGGGAGACGCAAAAATATTATCGCCATTCGAAGTTTTGGTAAATGACAAGACAATTACCTCCCGCAATATTGTGATAGCAACAGGTGCAAGACCATTTGTCCCATCCATTAAAGGTATTGAAAAAATCCAACACCTGACATCAGACACCATCTGGAATATAAAAAAACTTCCTGAAAAGCTTCTCGTTCTCGGAGGAGGTCCCATTGGGGCAGAACTGTCTCAAACCTTTGCAAGACTTGGCTCCAGTGTAGTCATGATTGTACGAGGGAAAAGGATTCTTGCAAAGGAAGACATTGAAATTTCAGATATGGTTAAGAAAAAATTTGAAGATGAAAATATTTCAGTATTAACAGAGCACATCACGAGTAAAATTATTATAAAAAATAATAAAAAATTTCTTGTGTGCAGATTCAAGGATGAAGAAAAACAGATTGAATTTGATGAAATCCTCCTGGCCGTAGGAAGAACACCCAATACTGAAGGGTTTGGACTTGAAGATATTGGAGTGAATCTTACCCAAAGAGGCACAATTGAGACAAACCAGATGCTCCAGACCAATTTCCCCAACATTTTTTGTGCAGGGGATGTCACTGGACCCTATCAGTTTACCCACACTGCTGCCCACCAGGCATGGTATGCATCTGTTAATGCTCTTTTTGGAAAATTTAAGAGATATGCTGTGGACTACCGGGTTATCCCATGGGCAACTTTTACTGATCCTGAAATTGCCCGGGTCGGGCTGAACGAACAGGAAGCAAAAGAAAAAAATATTGATTATGAAGTTACAACCTATGGTATTGATGATTTAGACAGGGCAATCTGTGATTCCGAAGATCACGGCATGGTAAAAATATTGACAAAACCCGGGACAGATAAAATTATTGGTGTCACAATTGCAGGTTCACATGCTGGAGATCTTATTGCTGAATATGTCCTTGCCATGAAACACAACCTTGGCTTAAATAAAATCCTGGGAACTATTCATATATACCCGACTCTTGCTGAAGCCAATAAGTATGTGGCAGGTAACTGGAAGAAAAAACATGCACCAAAAAAGCTTTTAAACTGGGTAAAAAAATACCACACCTGGATGCGAGGTTAACAAATCATATTATCATAAAAAAAATTAAATTTTTTAATTAGAATTAGAAATTAAATTGCTGATTAAAAAGGAGATGTTCAATGGAAACATACTACAACCCGCAGGATCTTTTAAAGTTTGACCAGATTGGTAAAGATGCACCAGAGCTTGCAAAAAAATTCTTTGACTATTATGGAGCAGTTTTTGCCGAAGGTGAGCTTACTGAGAGGGAAAAATCCCTGATTGCTCTGGCAGTAGCCCATGCCATACAGTGTCCCTACTGCATTGATGCTTATACCCAGACCTGCCTTGAAAAAGGTTCTAATTCAGGAGAAATGACTGAGGCCATCCATGTTGCAACAGCCATACGCGGAGGAGCCTCCCTGGTTCATGGTGTGCAGATGAGAAATATTAACGACAAGCTCTCCATGGGATAAAACCATGTCAAAAGATTCAGGATCAAAAAATATAATACCAGAGAAATTAATACTGGCAAACTCACTCAACTCCTTTGAAGAAGCTTTAATGCAAAACAAACTTGTCCTGCAACGCGAAAAAACCACAACCTGCCAAATTAATGTGGGATATCTTTGTAACCTTTCATGCCGCCACTGCCATTTAACTGCAGGGCCGGACAGAAAGGAAATCATGACAAAAAAAACAGCTGAACAGGTGATACAATTTGCAAAGCAAAACAGATTTGACACCATTGATATCACAGGCGGTGCTCCAGAGATGAATCCAAACATTGAGATGCTCATTGAGAATTTAACTCCACTGTGTTCAAATATCATAATCCGTTCAAACCTGATTGCCATCAACAGTGTTGAAAGAAAGAGGCTTATCAGTATACTGAAAAAAAACAGAGTCTCCATTGTTGCATCTTTTCCCTCCATCAATGAAGCCCAGACTAATGCTCAACGGGGGGATAATATTTTCCAGGAAAGCATTAAGACCCTTAAAAAACTGAATAAACTGGGCTATGGAAATTCTAAGAGCAGTGGTCTTGAATTGAATCTGGTTTCAAATCCCACTGGTGCATTCATGCCTTCTTCCCAGAAGCAGGTTGAAAAAAGGTTTCGTACAATACTTGATGATAAATTTGGAATACAGTTTGACAATCTATACAGTTTTGCAAACGTTCCCCTTGGCCGGTTCAAAACCTGGCTTAAAAAAACCAACAATTTTGATGGTTACATGGAAAAACTTATAACAAGCTTTAATCCCTGTGCCGTACAAAACCTAATGTGCAAAAACCTAATTTCCATAGCATGGGACGGTTATTTATTCGATTGTGATTTTAATCATGCAAAAAAAATTCCCATGGGAGGAGTAAAGATCCACATATCTCAAATAGAGTCCCTGCCAACCCCTGGCTTGCAAATTGCGACTACAGATCACTGTTTTACCTGTACTGCCGGAGCAGGCTTTACATGAGGTGGCTCCATTGAATCAGGTGATTCTTAAGATTAAAAACCTATTCAGGAGGAATGATGAAAATTTCAGACCTGTTTGTTAAAGCCTTGGAAAATGAGGGTGTTAAATATATATTTGGAACTCTAGGAGAAGAAAATCTTGATTTTCTGGAATCCTTGAAAAATTCCAGCATTAGATTAATCCTGACCCGCCATGAACAGGCTGCAGGATTTATGGCTGCCACCTATGAAAGATTGACCCATACCACAGGGGTCTGCCTCTCAACCCTTGGACCTGGGGCCACCAACCTTGTTACTGCTGTAACCTATGCCCAGCTTGGAGGCATGTCACTACTTGTTATAACAGGTCAGAAGCCCATTAAAAAATCTAAACAGGGAAAATTTCAGTTTATTGATATTGTTGATATGATGAAACCCATCACAAAATATTGTAAAACCATTATAAATGGCGATGTCATGCCCTCCATGGTAAGGGATGCTTTTAGACTCTTTTTGGAAGAAGCTCATGGTCATAAATATATAACGTCATTAAACCAATGAAAATATTTTAAATACCAGATATAATATTTAAGGTTTGAATAAATTGATTAATAAATATGATATTGCTGTAATAGGAGCTGGCCCAGCAGGAGAAAAGGCCGCCATTGAAGCATCAGGCCTAGGTGCAAAAACTGTTATCATTGAAAAAGGCAGCAAACCCGGAGGTGCTGGTTTAATTACAGGAACAATCCCGAGCAAATCATTACGGGAAACTGTAAAATATGTTGAATCACTGTCTCAAAGCAGCATCACTGGAATAGATATCTGCCGTGATCAAAAGATGACCGTCCAGGAATTGATGCATCGAAAAAAAAGAGTAATTAAACACAGGACCAGCGATATCCTGGCCACCTATAAGAAAAATGATATTGATTTTATTACTGGTATGGCAAAATTTATCTCTTCAAACCAGCTGTCTATAAATCCAGGGACAAAAACAAACGAATTTATCATTCAAGCCAAAAAGATCATTATTGCTGTTGGAGCTAAACCCTATCATCCTGATTCTTTGAACTTTGATGCAAAATACATTCTGGATTCAGACACTATTTTAAATCTTAAAGATATTCCTGAATCTATGGTTGTAATAGGTGGAGGAGTTATTGGAAGTGAGTATGCCACTATTTTTGCTAAAATGGGAACAAAAGTCATACTTATCGATTCCAACAGGATGCTGCTAAATTTTATTGACCATGATATCTCCAATGCACTGGCCGATGAAATGCAAAGAGATGGAGTAAAACTGAGACTTGGCATTGGTTACAAAAAAGCAAAAGTTTTGAATAATCGTGTTGTAACAACCTTGATAAATGGAGAGATCATAGAGACTTCTGCCCTTTTGTGTGCCAGCGGAAGAGAAGGGATGACTGATAATCTAAACCTTAAAGTGTGCGGGCTGGAAACCGACCCAAGAAATCAGCTTAAAGTCAATTCCAATTATCAAACTTCTGTTCATGATATATATGCTGTGGGAGATGTAATTGGATTTCCTTCTCTTGTTTCAGTAAGTAATGAAGAAGGGCGTATGGCAGCGCAGCATGCAGTCAGTAACAGAGAAGTCTCCAGAATCAAAACTAACATACCTTATGGAATTTATACCATTCCGGAAATTTCCATGATTGGAATGAACCAGGAGCAGATAAAAAATGAGAATATTCCCTATATTGTCGGGATCTGCCAGTTCAAAGATTTAGCACGAAGCCTGATTATTGGCAGTGAAAAAGGGATGCTCAAACTTTTGTTTCATAAAAACACCCATAAATTGCTTGGAGTCCATATTTTCGGACAGTCAGCAGCAGAACTGATTCATATAGGACAAAGTGTTATTGCTTTTAATGGCGGCGCAGACTACTTTCTTGAAACTGTTTTTAATTTTCCTACCCTCAGCGCTGCTTATAAAGTCGCGACACACAATGCACTTGAAAAAAAATAATTTAATAATAATTTTTATGACAACTTACTGTCTAATAAAAATTAAAATATTAAAATGTAAGGAAGTAATATTGCTAAAGAACATTGGTTTCAAAAAAATAACTCTCCCTGTTTTTACCATTGGGATATTGTATATGTTAATAACGTTGCCGGGAAGCATTGCAGCTGGCCAGGCACTCACTGGAATCAAAGGAGCAGATATGGAACTCAACAGCAAATTTCAAGCCGCAAGAAAAGAGAAAGGAACTTCTTATAAACCAAGGACAAAACATCTTGATAAAGATGGATGGGCACAATACACCAACCGTCTTTTTTTAGAATCCAGCCCATACCTTTTACAGCATGCCCACAATCCGGTCAATTGGTATCCCTGGGGTGATGAAGCCTTTGAAACTGCCAGAAAAAAAGGTCTGCCAATACTGCTGTCTGTTGGATACTCCACGTGCCACTGGTGCCATGTCATGGAGGAGGAGTCCTTTGAAGATATTGAAATTGCAACCTATATAAATGAAAACTATATTGCAATAAAGGTTGACCGTGAAGAGCGCCCTGATGTGGATGCCATCTATATGAGTGCTGTCCAGGCAATAACCGGGCGGGGCGGCTGGCCCATGACAGTCTGGCTGACACCGGATAGAAAACCTTTTTATGGAGGAACCTATTTCCCGCCAAGGGATGGTGAATGGGGAGTATCCATGGGATTTCTTACAATACTGAATAAAGTAAAAGAGTACTATGATCAAAACCCAGAACAGGTTCAACAGGCTGGCGTTGACATCACAAACGCCATTCAAAAAAGTCTTTCACCTGCAAAGAGTGGTAAAGTACCATCTCAAAAGGTTTTTAAAAACAGTATACAGCACTATAAAAACAGCTATGACTCAATCAACGGCGGACTAACTGGTGCTCCCAAGTTTCCGGGAACAATGCCCATTTCTCTTTTGTTCAGGTTTTACCATAAAACCGGTGACAAGGCTGCCCTTGAGATTGCAGAACAAACTTTAATCAAAATGGCACAGGGAGGTATTTATGATCAGGTGGGAGGAGGTTTTCACAGATACTCAACTGATGAGAAATGGCTGGTGCCCCACTTTGAAAAGATGCTTTATGACAATGCACTTTTAACAGTGGCATACCTTGATGGATTTCAAATCACAGGCAACACACTATTTAAACAGGTTGTGGATGAAACTCTTTTGTATATCCAGAGAGATATGACTGCACCCAATGACGGATTTTTTTCTGCGACTGATGCTGACAGTAAAACCCCTGAAGGAGAAAACCATGAAGGCTACTATTTTACATGGAC
The DNA here is from genome assembly GCA_030377945.1 of Desulfobacterales bacterium HSG17. Next base: position 10,689 of record JAUCGD010000021.1, read on the forward strand.
ACCCACAGAGCTGAAGGCTGTACTTGGAAAAAAAGATGCCAGTGTTGTGGCACACTATTTTGGTGTAACAGAGTCAGGCAATTTTGAAGGAAGAAATATTTTAAACATCACAAAATCTGCAAAGATTGCTGCAAAAAAACTTGCCATGCCTCAACACTCCTTTGATAATATTATTGCAGTTTCCAAATCAAAACTCTACAAACAAAGAAACACAAGGCCTGAACTTTTAAGGGATGAAAAAATACTTACTGCATGGAATGGTTTGATGATCTCGGCATTTGCACAGGCTGGATTGCTGCTTAAAAATCAGGGCTATATTAACAGTGCAAAAAATGCTGCCGGTTTTATTATAGAAAATTTATATAAGAAAAATGAGCTATTCAGATCTTATAAAGACGGCAGGGCCAGGCATAAGGCTTATCTTGATGATTACGCATTTTTTATAGCAGCCCTTTTAGATCTGTTTGAAGCTGATCCTGACCCATTATGGTTTAAAACTGCTCTTAAACTTGATAAAACTCTATCTGATCTTTATGAAGATAAAAATGAGGGTGGATTTTTCATGACTGCAAACAACCATGAAGATCTGATTGCAAGGGAAAAACCCGGAATTGATGGTGCCCTTCCCTCTGGCAATGCCATTGCTGCAATGAACCTGTTCAGGCTTGCTGTATTTACCGGCAATAAAGAATACAAAAAACGTGGTGACAAGACACTTGCTGCCTTTTCATCATTATTTGAATCCAACCCTTCAATCGTGTCCAACATGATAACAGCCTTTGATTTTTCACTGGCATCTCATAAAAAGATTGTTATTGTTGCCCCGGAAAATAATACCGGGGAAAACGAATTGTTTTTAAAAGAGTTCAGAAATATGTATATTCCTGATAGGATATTGATCCAGGTTGAGCAGGGAGAACATGCAGAACAACTTTCCAGGCTTATTCCCCTCATCAAAGAAAAAACTGCCATTAACAATAATAATACTGCCTATGTTTGTGAAAAAGGAATCTGTTATTTGCCCTCATTCACAGCTAAAAACTTTTTAAAACAGTTTTAAATGGTTATACAAATTTGTTATGGTGACTATAACCCGTTTCCGGGCTGTTCACCTTGCGGACGCTTTGATAGACATTGCAACTGGCTCTATTGCTTTTAGTTTTACGTGTCCTTTTTTTCTATCTCCTTACGAAATGGGATACCCAGCTTTCTCATTCTATAGCGTAGCGTGTCTGGATTTACTTTCAGCACCTCACCCGCACCACCAGGGCCGTGTATCTTACCATTGGTTAGCTTGAGAACGTGTTTGATATGGGTTTTTATCAATTCATCAAGTTTAAGGTTTTCACTCTTGGCTGGAGCAGATGTTACGCTAACCGCCTCAACTGTGGAAAGGCCCAAGTCATTGAAACGTAACGGGTTATTCCTATGTAGTATAATGGCACGTTCAATAACATTTTCAAGCTCCCGTACATTGCCGGGCCAATCGTAAGCCATCAGAGTGTCGATTGCACCGATGGCTAAGGATGGCTCATCGCTTAGTTTGAGTTCCTTTTTTTTGCGCTCGATGAAATGTTGAGTCAAAGCCGGGATATCTTCAATTCTGAGGCGCAATGGCGGGATTAATAATGGAAATACATTCAACCTGAACCATAAATCCTCGCGAAACATCTTGTTTTTGACCATCTCTTCCAGGTTTCGATTGGTGGCAGCAATAATTCGTATATCCAAAGGAATTATTTTTGTGCCACCAACACGTTCGATTTCCATGTTCTGCAGCACCCTCAAAAGTCTGACCTGGGCAGGGAGCGGCAGCTCACCGATTTCATCAAGGAAAATAGTCCCTTTGTCAGCTCGTTCGAATCGCCCCTGTTTCTGTGAAATTGCACCGGTGAATGCCCCTTTTTCATGCCCGAAAAGCTCGCTGTCGATCAATTCATCAGGTATGGCCCCGCAATTTACAGTGATAAATGATTCTTTTTGACGTGATGAAGCATAATGAATGTAATTGGCAATAATATCTTTGCCAACACCTGTTTCTCCCAAGAGTAAAACCGGGCTCTCCACAGAAGATGCCATAGTCGCCTTTTCCATTATATCTTTTAACCCAAACTCGGCACCAATTATTTTATCCCCGGATAAACGATACAGTTCTCTTTTCAGAAATCGATTCTCTTCTGTCTTTCTTTTTGCATCTTCAAGCATCTTTTTAGTGTTGATGCGATAGCTAATATCCTGGGTTATACCAATTAAACGGACCACATCTCCCTTGTTGTTATGGATTATTTTGGCTTTATTCCTTATCCATTTGACTTTCCTGTTTACCAGAATCCGATGTTCAATATCATATGACTTCCCACTGAGAGTCTCCTGCCAGCTATTCATTATAGCGACTCTGTCATTGGGATGTACCATCTCCATAACCAGTTCACTGGTTATCTTCGTACCTTCCGGTACTCCAAAAGTTTTATAATTTTGTGGTGTCCAGAAAATGGTTTCAGTTTTCACATCGTATTCCCATGTGCTCAGCTTTGCGATCTCTTGTGCCTGATCGAGATAATACTTTTCTATATCAAAATCCTGTCGGGATTCTTTCTGCCTGTTCAGTTGAAACTCAAGCCGGGTTAATTTTTTCTGCAATTCCTCATATGTGGGCTTTTTATCCATCAAACATCCTCCATGAGCTTTTTATTGCCTTCTCTATAATAAAATTGTTGTATTCAACAAATATTTAAAACAAATTGTTGTATTTCACAAGGATAATTTGAAATAACCACAAAAAAAATTTCACAGTTCTTCAAAGTCATTGAAATTAAACAAGATTTAATATTGGCCCGTTCTTTGCTTTTGTAATGAGTTAAATAAGTGATGGAGAGATATTCCAGTAAAAGTAATACAAAAGGAATCAATGATGAACGACTACATTTTAAAAATTATGATGCGAGAGCGGCATGAGCAGATTATGGAAGACTTTAGAGGTATCAGGCCACTACAACAGGGATGGCTTCGCATGCCATACTGGATGAAGCATTTACTGAGTTTGTTTTTACCGACAGGAAGAAAACAGGGTTCAAACCAGCCACCGAGTCCGGAGGAAAGGAGCAGCACATGAAATGGGCAGAGGTGATCATGTTGCGCTCGGCCGGCAGCAAAACAAAAATTCTGAATGCAGCCCTTAAAAATTTAATGAACGAGATGTTAACAGAAGCTGAACTCCATGCCATTCGAGTATTCCATCATGAAAAACTGGACACTGATATTTGCATTGTTTTGTTTCACAACCATAAAAAAGTAAAGGCTGGTGGAAGCATCTTAGGGCTGCACCTTGTGGCTGCATTGGAAGAGGTCGGCCTGGTCAACCATACGATATGGCACGAAATCCACCGATAATGGGAACGTGTTTGAATATGAATTTGCTATACCAGATATACCAGATATACCAGATAAAAAATTAAAACAAAAGGAGACACCATGAAACCAGATCCCACAAACCTGCTCAATATTTTAGAAATTTCAAACCCTCTTATAGGTTTTTATGACACCCCTGAAAAGAGTATGTTTGAGCCGTTTACTATGGCAAAACAATGTGTTTTTTCTTGTTATCAGGATTGGATACAAGGCAAAAGCATATGTCTGTCCGAACAAAATGTAGTGGACATTGAATGCCCGGGAGCCGGATATTGGAACTGTAATGTAGCATCAGTGCCAAGTGAACATGTTGCGCACTTTCTTGCAGTGGAAGAGGGGCTCAAGGCATCACACAACTTGATGTGTCAATGGCTTGAGAATCAGCCACCGTACAAAAAAACATATGATTATATTGTGGTCGGGCCGTTTCAAAAGGAGCAATATGAGTATCTTAAAACCATAACCTTCTATGTTGATCCTGATCAGCTCAGCTTGTTGATCACAGGTGCTGAATACCACAATGCATCAACATCTTGCCATCCAGTAACAGCCACATTTGGAACAGGGTGTGGGCAACTTGCCGCCATATTTAATGATTTTAATACACCTCAGGCAGTTATTGGTGGTACAGATATCGCCATGAGACCTTATTTACCTCGCAATATTCTTGCCTTTACAGTTACAAAGCCCATGTTCGAAAAACTTTGCCGGCTGGATGAAACAAGCTTTCTTCATAAATCATTCTGGAGCAATGTAAAGCAGACAAGACTGGAATCAGTTAAGGTTACACAATCACAGGAGTTATAAAATGATGAACATAAAATCGTGTAATACTCGTTCAATACTCACCCCCTGTACCCTGCAGGGCATCAATTACCAGATCGATCCGTATATCGGATGCGAACATTACTGCTATTACTGCTATGCACTTAACCAGGCGGAAACTGATTGGCGCAAAGAAATTTTTATTCATGAGGATATTGCCAGCCGCTTAGAATCCGAACTGGCAGAACTTGAACCCCAGACGATATACATGGGCTGGCAGACAGATCCGTATCAGCCATGTGAGTCGGAATGTCGGCAAACCCGCCAGGTGCTTGAGTTGTTGCAGAGAAATGGCTTTTCTGCAAGCATTCTGACAAAATCCGATTTGGTATTGCGGGACATGGATCTTTTACAAAATATGGACTCTGCATCTGTCAGTTTTTCACTGGCATTCAATGATAATGCAACACGCCGCTTGTTTGAGGCCAATACTATTGACAACGAGAAACGAATTGAAGCTCTTTGCCAATTAAAAGAAGCAGGGTTAAAAACCGGCGCTTTGCTCTGCCCGGTTATCCCCTATATCACGGATGCCGTTAAATTAATTGACCTGCTGACGCCATGCACGGATGTGATCTGGATTTACGGCCTGGGCATGAATGACCGTTCAGACAGGAATTGGTTGAATATGGAACCCATTCTAAATCGTGAATTCCCTGATTTACTGGATCAGATTGAGGCGGCAATATTCTCAAAAGAGCATAGGTATTGGATACGGCTTAGGGATAACCTGGAAAAGCTCAAAAATGACCGACAGTTAAATCTGAATATTAGTTTGTAGTGCCTAAGGAGGCTATACTCAACTGAATGTACCCATTCGTTAAAGGCAAATACTAATGTTTTTTTGGCGGTGAGGAAACCTACCTGCGGTTGTTCCTTTTCTTCATTTAAACTCGATCAAAAGCTGAAATTGGAATTGAAATTGAAACCAAACCAGAATACCGTAGACAGGGATTTGCAAGTATTGCATGCGCAAAACTTATAGTATATTGTCTTGAGAAGAAACTTGAGCCTGTATTCCAACAGCTAAAAAAATGCACTGGTCGAGCCAGTGATTTTGAAACGCTGTATGGATATAAATATTATTTGACTCGATTTGGCAGTCAGGTAATTACCATGAGAATGAAATTAATAGAGATGACAATAATACCTGAATTGACGAAAGTTATGATAAAATTTCATGATCCTCTTGCCAAAAAAATACGAAAATGAGATTTAAGGAACTGATGGTAAATAAAAAGGTAAAAGAAAATGAAACCTCTAAAAGATAAAATAGCACTTGTAACAGGTGGAACAAGAAATGTTGGAAATGGAATTGCTTTGGCACTTGGAGAAGCTGGTGCCACAGTTTATGTAACAGGTAGAAGCATTACTGAGAAAAATGTAAAAGGTATTACAAAAGCAGGTGGCAAAGGTATTGCTGTTGTTTGTAATCATAAAAATGATAACGAAGTAAAAACTGTGTTTGAGCAAATTAATAACACTGAAGGTAAATTGGATATTCTTGTCAATAACGCTTGGGGTGGATATAATAGGCTAAGGAATAGAAAAGCATATTCCGGCTTTAAATGGAAAGCACCTTTTTGGGAGCAACCATTAGAATTATGGGATGAAATGAATAATGTGGGAGTTCGTTCAAATTACACATCAACCTATTACGCTTCTAAATTAATGCTAAAACAAAAACATGGATTAATTGTGAATATCTCTTTTTATGCCGCTCGAAAATATTATGGAAATGTAATTTATGGTGTCTCAAAAGCGGCTGTCGATAAAATGACAATGGATATGTCTGAAGAATTAATAAAAAATAAAATAACTTGTGTTTCTCTCTATCCTGGTTATATCGATGACAAGAAAAAAGCTCCTAATCCTAAAAAAGAAACATCTATATTTGTTGGAAGAGCAATTGTAGCAATGTCTTCTGATGAAAATGTAATAAAAAAAACAGGTAAAATACTGGTGGTAGCAGAACTTGCACGAGAATATGGCTTTACAGATATTGATGGAATTCAACCAGTACCTTATGACCAATTGTGATAATACAGACATAAATATTGATATGAAAACAAAGTTCAGCAGGTGTAGAGGGTTTCCTGGGGATTAAAAATTATTGGTTTATGAGTTTGGTTGAAGTGCTTTACTATATACTAACTCTTTTTTTATCCTATTGGCTATTCTGGATGCTGATCCGGATTCCAGTGGTCATTACATTATTCAGTGTTACGACGCTGATCCATTATTTCAAACGGTTTCATGATCCGGGAACCCGTATTGGATTACTGATGAAAAGAAGGAATAAATAATCATGAATATTGAATTAAAATATTTTTCAGGAACTGGCAACTCGTTTAAAATTATTGATACGTGTAAAGAGATATTTCTGCAAAACGGGAACCAGGCATCACTTTCTTCTATCTCTGATAAAATAAAATTAGGCGAAAGCGCTGAATTGATAGGATTTTGTTTTCCGGTTTATGCATTTGGTATTCCACGAATTTGCAGAAAGTATTTATCAAATTTGTCCAAAATTAAAAAACCGCTCAAAGCTTTTGTGCTAATCACAGCTGGAGAGTCCCAGGAAGCTGGTTTTTCTGTCGATGAAAGCACCACTCTTTTGAAAAAGAAAGGGTTTGATGTGATTTACACCAAGGTCATTCAGATGCCTGCGAATTGGACTGTAGCGATGAATCCAGCATCAAAAGAAGACGCACGGTCAATGATTGATGATGGTATAGCAGAAGCAAAAAGAGTCGTGCAGGATATCTTAAATGGCGAGGTTCATCACCATATTTTCAATTATCCTCCGACATACAGCAAGTTTGGTTTTTACAAAGACTATTACCTGTTCAAATGGTTGGGGCTCAGTAATTTCTGGAGAGAATTCAGAGTTGATGAAACGTGTGATGCGTGTGGATTGTGTGAAAAATTATGCCCAACAGATAGTATACAGATAGAGAACGCTATACCTAAATGGTCGAAAACTTGTGAACAATGCATGCGTTGTGTAAATTATTGCCCGAAACACGCAATTTTCCAAAAAAGTGGAGGCAGCATAAAAGGGAAAAACACATATTACGAACCTTCTTTTAAACCTTTGAAATTTAAAAAAACATTGTAATAAAGCGACCACAACCGGCACAGAAGAGGATTAAAATGATTTTTATAGACGAACACTCACCATCAGTTCCAGCAAAACTACTTATGTCTTTAGGCGTTTTAGCGGGTATAGTTACTGCTACCATATTAACCACGGGTTATTCAGACTGGTTCATGAATGTTTTGAATTTTAAAAAAGTTGAGGGAAATACCTATAGACAAACAATCATGTTCATTTGCTGTTTTATTTACTTTATTAGATTCACCATTGGCCTGTTTGTTTTCATGCAGCGGAAGATCAGCTGCTTCGAAGGAGGGCTTGTTACTATTTTGTTTTTTATGATGTTTTATTATTTTGGTATCTCTGCAGGAAGTCACTCAGATTCAATTGGAATTTTAGACATTTTCGGAGTAAGTTTCTTTCTATTTGGATCTTGTATCAATACTTTGGCTGATTTCCAACGGTATTCCTGGAAAAAAAATAAGGATAATGAGGGGCGCTTATTCACTCTAGGACTGTTTAAATACTCAATGCATGTTAATTACTTTGGGGATTCTATTGCCTATTTTGGATTAGCACTGATTACATATAGTATAGGTTGCTTGTTCATATCGATTGGTATGGTTGTATATTTTATTGTATTCGAAATTCCCAGGCTCGATAATTACCTTAAAAAAAAATATAAAAATGAATTTATTGAATATTCCAAGGGTACAAAAAAGTATGTTCCATTTATATATTAATTTGATTGGCTATCCTTGGGCGCAATTATTAAAAAGCATACCGACTTGATAGGAGATTATACATGAACAAGAACAAAGAGGAACTAATCAAATTTGGAAATAATGAACTTCTTGAGAAAGGAAGCACAGATGTCATTACTGAACTATTTGCGACCAATTACGTTGTACACGCTGAGGGTAAAAATTATAAAGGTCATGGGTTTATAAAACGATGGGTGAAACAGCTTCGTTCTGCAATTCCTGATATCCGAGTTTTAAAGGAAGAATTCCAGGTCCAAACAGATGATACTCTTGTTTGGCAACGAACATTAAGTGGTACACATATTGAAGAAGTGTGGGGTATTAGACCTACTAAACAGAAAGTGGAATGGAGAGAAATGGTAATATCTCGTTTTGATGATAAAAAAATTATTGAGGAATGGGTAGTTTCGGAGCTTCTTGGAGAGTTACTCTCAAAACCACCTCGCACATAAGTATAATTGAATATTTCTTTACATAAATTTGAAACATTGATACTGGTTTACAAATTATTTTTTTTAGATATGGTTCGAAATAATCATTTTGATTATTAAAATAACAAGTCAATATCTCTAAAGGTTTTATTAAACATGAATCATCATTCGGTAGTCTTTCGGACCGCCAATCCTACAATTAATGAGGGTTTAGTATGTGGTCAATACTTAGATGAAGTCGCAGAGGGATTTTTCCGATTAATGCTTGGAAATCGTTTTGCAGAAATTATAGCACTGGCTTATACTCAGCCTAATCACAGCTATTCCTTCGAGAACGTTATTTTTGCTGAATGTGATGAACGCATTGTTGGCATGGCATTGGGTTTTACTGCTGAACGGCACCGAAATTTTTCGGCCCAACCGCTAAAAGTGGCTGCAGGAATTCGTGCTTTAAGAATGAAGATAGTGAATATACTTTTTTCACCTATGTTGCAAATTCTTAAGACAATCGCTGCAGGTGATTATTATCTCTTGTCTATGGCAGTTGAGAACGAATTTCGCGGTAAGGGCATTGGTACTACCCTGATAGATTCTATCGAAGAGCGGGCACGCACTAATGGATCGATTCGACTTTCCCTCGACGTATCAGCTAAAAATGAGGAGGCTCGTCGGCTCTACGAACATCGTGGGATGAATATCGAGTCACAATGGCCAAAGCGGATACCCATACCGGGTATGAAATTCTATCGGATGGCGAAATTGCTTTAAATTCTGTCCAATGATTATTGCAAGCGTATTTGAATAATATTATATAAGAATGGTGCCGTATCGCATACATCAGCCGCTGCCCTCAGTGCAAATCGTCGGGGAGTGTCGGTCTGAAGTATGTAATTGTTAGGAAAACTTGCTATGTAAGTATTTGAGCCATATTCTGCCCTAAGATCAATTCTTTCTCCACATCAGATATTTAATCACAAGCTCAAAGTGCGTGGCTGGATGTTCCATGAACCTCCTACTGTTTGGTATAAAACTTTGCATAGCTACGGATATAAAATATAGTAATTATTTTCCTTTAAAGCTTATTTGTTGCTACCAGATCTCTGCTGCTTAATAATATTAAAAAATCTAGTTTTACTAATGCACCGTTCAGCATATACCTTTCTATTATAAACAACCCCAAAGGTCCCTGAAATAAATGGAGCATTTTGAGCATCTGTGCTTGCATTAATGAAGTGAGTTGTAATTTTAATTTTTTGCTTCTCACATTCATTTAATATTTCTTTAACCGGTTTTGCAAGAGCTGGACACTGATTGCTATAAAACAAATGAATACCATTATATTGTTTCAAAGATGAATCAATATCCATAAGCTTGGGGAAAACTGATTTTTTATTGAATTTAAAGACCAATAATTGATGCTTGTTGTATTCTTCAATTTCTCTAAAATTCATTTTTTCAAAGATTTGTTTGTTTGCCATAAAAGAATTCTTGGTAGCAATAACTGCTACTCCATCTTTTTTAGATTTATTAGCATCATCAATACAACCTTGTATTAGTTTAGTGCCAATGTTTTGTCCTTGATATTTTTTAGGATAAGTGAAAACACAGTGAATAAAAAAATAATTTTTACCTTTCACTGCTCTCCAGGCGTTTTCAATAGGAATGTATTCTATAAAACCCATTGTCTCACCTCTTTCATTAATTGCTCTTTTTATAACAAGTCCATTTTTTAACTCAGCTTTAATCCAAGTCGATTTAGCAATATACCCATCTGCTTGGGTGTTCTTAATGAGACAGAGATCATAGGTATTAATATTTTTAGAATTAATTGTTATTATTTCCACAGCCGTGCTCCTCATTTATTTTTAGATTCAAGTAGTAAAATTTTATTTTTAAAATTTGTAATTTGCCTTGCGCTATTTACGCCATTGTTGATTATCAACTTCGCCTCATCTTTTGATGGCAGTTTCATAGCCACAGTCTAATTTGAGGGCATATGAATAACATTACTATAAATAGTTTCAAGGCCTTTACTACTTATAATACGCGTGCTTTCAGGAATCGAAAAACCAGACTCGTCTTTTTTACCTTCTGTAATGATTATAACTGTTGTGATCGGATTTTTAAATTCAGTCAGATTTTGTAAATAGTTCCTGCAAATTATTGGTATCCCAAACGCATAAACAGGAAAACTAAATACTAATAAATCCGCTTCTGAGGATAAGTAAATGCTTTTTTGTCCTTTGTCAAGAAATCGGTCGTTTTTTGGTGTTAAATCGAAAAATTTGATTTCCGGTAATTTCTTTAAAGAAAAGACCACCCAAGACCATGTCAATTACATTGAGTGTTGGTTGATAAACAAGGATGTTATCTGGTATTTTTAACACTCTGTCAAGGCAAAATTCGGGCATCGCTATATGTGGTGTGCGGCATTGTTTTAGTTTTGGATTTTAAATTCAATTTTATAGCCCTGTGGCAGCGTGAGTGGATGATTATTCATATTCAACTCGATAATATATAAACCCATCGAATTCATAATCTGTCCATTTAACTTTACTTGTAGTAAAAATTGAATATGAATCCTCAAATTCTATTCCGCTTTTTAATATAACAAAATGAGCACGATCCATGTTCTTCCGAAATAAGTAAGAATTCATAAATTTGCTATACATTCAAGAGGAAGGATGTTTGCCTGAAAGGGGGCGTTTTGGGCTTTGCATTACAAGCTCTTGAAGAATGAAGCGGTTAAGCCGCCAAAGTGTCTATGGGAAGAATGACCGATTTTAAACTGTGATTCCTTATTTTTCGTAAACTTTGCTGTAAACAGTATAATATGCAACAGGAATCACAACAAGGGTAAAAAGAGTTGATGCAAAAAGTCCGAATATCAATGCCCATGCAAGACCTGAAAACACAGGGTCAAAAGTGATGGGGAAAGCTCCTATTGCTGTGGTCAAAGCTGTTAATATGATGGGGCGCATTCTGACAACTCCGCTTTTTAAGATGGCATCCTTGAAAGTTTCACCCTTTTTTAAGGAATCTTGAATAAATTCAATCAATACAAGTGAATTTCTAATAACAATACCTCCAAGAGCAATCATCCCTATCATACTTGTGGCTGTAAAAAAAACAGGGTCACTGAACCCGCCCACACTTTGTGTGAAAAGATTTAAAATAAAAAATCCTGGCATAATTCCCAGTATTGTCAATGGAATAGCCATCATGATCAATACAGGCATAAAATATGACTCAGTATTGATAACAAGGATAAAATAAATTCCAAACAGAGCTGCTGCAAAGGCAAGCCCCATATCCCTGAATACTCTTAAAGTAATTTTCCATTCACCCTCTCCTGCCCACTGAACTTTAATCCCTTCATCAACTTTCTGATTTTCAAGTTTTTTCATCATGTCAAGGACAGCTTCACCAGGAGCTCTGCCTGCCATTTCTCCTATAACATAGACAACAGGCTCAAGGTTTTTATGAAAAATCGGCTTTGAATTTTGAGATTCTTTTACCTGGACAAGCTCTGCAAGGGGGATCATTCTGCCCTTGGATGATCTGACAGGAATATGGAGAAGGGCTGTCATATCCGAACGTTTGTCCCGTGGCAGAATCACTTTAATCCACAAAGGATTACGTTCCGAACTTATGTGAAGGCTTGCAGGGGTTATGCCGCCCACAGCTGTTTTCATGGCATCAAGAATGGTTTTTGTATCAATACCGTGCAGAGATGCTTTTTCCCGGTCAACAACAATATCGAGGCGTTTTGTGTTCTCTTCTGTCATGATCTGTACATCAGTTACAAAATCTTCTTTTTCCATGATTTTTTTGACATGGGTTGCCCCTTTGAGCAGCTCTTCATAGGTTTGATCATGTTTACCATATATTTCAGCCACAAGCGTTGATAATACAGGAGGGCCCGGAGGCACTTCAACAAGCTGAATTTGAGCATTATTGTTCTCTGCAATTTGTTCAAGATCTTTTCTGATACGCAAAAGAATTGTATGGCTTTGCTGAAGTCGTTCAGATTTATCAGCAAGGTTCACCCTTATGTCTGCAAAATGACTTGCCTTGCGGATAAAATAGTGTCTTACCATGCCGTTAAAATCCATGGGTGATGCAATTCCTGTAAAAGAGACATAATTTGTTACCTCATTTACAGTTGCAAGATAATCTTCAAATTTTCTTACCACCCTGTCTGTATATTCCAGGGATGTTCCTTCTGGCATATCAATGACAATCTGAAATTCATTTTTATTATCAAAAGGCAGCAGTTTTAAGGGTACCAGCCTGAAAACAGCAAGCGAGCATGAACCAATTAAGGCAAGTATTATTGCTGTAAACAAAAGATAACGCATATATTTTGTGTTTAAAAAAGGATTGAGAACTGCTCTATAGAACCTTGCCAGATAGTTTTTTGACTCTTTTTTCTTTTTTTTATCTATTTTTAAATTTTTTAAAAGTTTATATGAAACCCAGGGAACAATTACCAGGGCACAGACAGTGGAAAAGGTCACTGTCAATGGAACATTCACCGCCATGGGAGCCATATAAGGCCCCATCATTCCTGTAATAAAAAACAGGGGTGTAAAACATACAATAATGGCAATGGTGGACATTATCACAGGGGGGAGAACTTCAAGTACGCCATAAAGTGTTGCCTCAAATGGCTGTAGTACTTTTTCATTTATATGTCTCTGAATATTATCAACATTTGTAATTGGATCATCCACCACAAGACCCAGTGATAGGATAAGGGCAAACAGAGTCACCCTGTTTATAGTGTATCCAAAAAGGTAATTCATGAAAAGTGCCAGCGAAAAAGAGATGGGCACTGCAACAGCAACAACCAGGGCTTCTCTCCATCCAAGGGTAATACACAAAAGAATTACAACAGATACAATTGCAAAACCAAGGGAGCTTAACAACTCATTGACTTTAATTTGTGCGGTGACACCATAGTTTCTTGTGACTTCAATATGAACATTATCTGGAATAATTTCTGCTTTAAGCTTTTCCATTTCATTGATAATACTTTGAGCAACCTTTACAGCATTGGTGCCTTTTTTTTTGGAAAATGCCAGAGTTACAGAAGGAAAAGATAGAGGAGAGTCAGACTCAATATTGAAATTATGTTTATAAAAATTGGAAAATCCTATTCTGGTATATGAATCAGCTTCTCTTGGTCCGTCAACAACCCTTGCAACATCTTCAAGATATACTAATTTTTCCTCTCTTCCTGATATAACAAGTTTTTTTACTTCATCAACCCTTGTTAAAAAAGAAGAGCTTGTAATTGTAATCTGTGTGTTTATTTTATTAAAAGTTCCTGCCTCAACAGAGACATCAGCGCCCTTAAGTGCATTTTTAATATCAAGAGTAGAGACATTAAATCCCTTCATTTTCAAAGGATCAATCTCAATCCTGATTTCTCTTTCTCTGCCTCCGTAAATCATGGATCTTGAAATATTTTCAAGTCTTGACAGTCTCAAGTTTAATTCTTCTCCCACCCTCTTTAACTCATGATCTCTGTAAACATCTGAATAAAGAGTAAGATTTAAGATTGGCACATCATCAATCTCAACAGGCTTTATAAGCCATTTGGTTACAATTGGAGGGATTCTATCAAGACTCATCTGAATTTTATTGTGAAGTTTTACAAGGGAATTTTCACGATCTTCGCCTACAAAAAACCGGACTGTAACAATGGCCTTTTCTCTCAATGACATGGAATAAACATATTCAACACCATCAATTTCCCATAAAATCTGTTCAAGGGGTGTTGCCACCAGCTTTTCTATCTCTTCGGGGCTTGCTCCCGGAGCCTGGACAAATATATCAGCCATGGGTACAACAATCTGGGGTTCTTCTTCTTTGGGAGTCATGACAATACTGAATACTCCGATACACAAAGCCATAATAATAAGCATAACAGAAAGATTGGAATTTAAGAAGAAACTGATAATGCCAGATAAAACTGAATTTTTCTTTTCATTCATTTTTATTTATATCCTATAGTTTCATCTGCCATAAGACCTGAAAGCACCTCAATTTTGTTTTCATAAACTCTGCCGGTTTTAATATAAACCCTTTGCCAGGCATCACCCTTTTTAATATATACCTGTTCAAGCTGCCCAACTTTAATAAGTGCTTCTTTAGGAATTAAAAGAGTGTTTTCTTTTTTAACAGGCACAAGAAGTCTGCCAAACATTCCTGGATAGACACCTTGTGTTACAGGCAGCAAAGCCTTTACCTGAAAAGTCCTGGTGGCAGGATCAGCATAGGGGACAATCTCTTCTATGGAGGATGATATAATTTTACCTATTGTATCAATTTTAACACTGTATTCATGCCCAATAACGATCTGACCAATCAAACCCTCCCGCACACTTGCTTCAAGCCTTAAAGCTCCACTGGTCTGTATGGTTAAAAGGGGCTTGCCCGGAACTGCGATATCACCCGGTTCAATCATTCTTTGAACCACAATTCCAGCAGCTGGGGATTTTATTTGCGTATAATCCCTGCCAATGCCTGCCTCTTTTACAACTTCCTGGGCCTGTCTTATGGATGCCTTTGCAGCCTGCTTTGCTTTCTGGTTTTTTTCAAGTCTTGCTTTTGTCTGGAGATACAAAGCCTTATCAATTTCAAGTTTCTGGGATGGAACAATATTTTTTTCAAACAGTATTTTGGTCCTGGCATAGGATGCCTTGGCCTGGTCAAGATTTGCATTCGCTTCATCCATAGCTTTCTTGGCCTGCTCAAGGCTGTTTTCTGCAACATTAAGGCCTTCTTTAGCCTGTTCAAGCTTTGATGTAAGCTGTCTTGAGTCAAGTTTTATTAAGACCTGCCCTTTTTTAACCAGACTGCCAGGAGTAAAAAAAACTTTGACAACCTGGGCACTTACCTGGGATTCTATTGAAGATTCAGTCAAGGGTCGTATTGTCCCGACAGCCTCGTACATCTGAACCATTTCCCGGTTTTCTACTTTTACAATATTTCCTGGACTGAAATTAGTGACTGAATTGTTATCTTTAGAAAATCCAGGTCTAATTTTTTCATTGTCACAGGAAAAAATTAAAAGGAGCACCAGTATCAATGGTATAAAAATAATTTTTTGTCTCATAACACTGCCTCTATGCATTTGCCAAGCCAGGCCATTGGTTGGGAAAATCCTGACAGAGCCAGGATTTTCCCAGGATAGTTAAATATTCTTTTCTGATTTCCAAAGACCATGAAGATTGCAATAAGCTCTCGCAACAACGTTGCCGGCATCAGTTTTAAATTCAACTTCTGGTTTATCTTCGGGGGTAAGTGTGTTTCTCTGCACAAAGGTATTATCATCTGAAGAGAGATCAATCCACTCAATCCAGTGGTCACTGCCCATGGGATGAGCTACACTGCCAACTTTTACAAGGTATCCGCCATCTATTGTTTCAATAACAGGTATATGTTTTTCTACTGCTGCATCCACAATATTCTCAACAAGACGGTCCATTGGTTGTCCACAGCACTGTACGGATGGTTCTTCCCCATGGAGTACCTGAACAATATTACCACACTTACTGCATTTATAGATTCCATGTAATTCAGCCATTTTAACTCTCCTTTTTTTCTAAGTTATATCCACTCTTTTTAAATCATAGCAACAATACTTTTGCCATATTCCTGGGCTGCCTGTACTCCTCCTCCTATCCAACCTGCTTTCAACATCAAAGCTCCTCCAGATACCATTTTCATACCATAAATATGCTCCATGGTATCAAAAATTCTTGGGCCAGCTTCACCGCTCCAGCCATAGGCACCAAAAGCACCACCTGGCTTTCCTTTAAGTTCTGCTCGTTCTGCCATAAACAGAATCTGTTTCATGGATGTAATCATTTCACCATGATAGGTAGGAGATCCAAATGCATATCCATCATAACCTTTTAAATCTTCCTCGTTTTTGATTTCATTTGCTTTTTTTACATCAACCTCATTTCCTGAGATACGGATACCTTCTGCAATCAAATCTGCAATCTCTTTGGTTGCATTTGCCCTTGACGCGTAAACTATTAAAATTTTTCCCATTATTCCTCCTTAATTATAAATATTTGATGATAAATACCCATGTTATAAGTTACTATTAAATAAAATTCCTGCATTTTCCATTTCAATAATCTTTTAAACACTGTCTGATCATGCAATACAGAGAATTTCTTTTAATTGATTTTTCTTAAAGCTGTGTTCAATCAGAGGTCGTTCCTTTAGTACATCCACTCTTTCGTGAAATGGAATGCCATATTTTTTATAGATAATCCCTGTGGGAATTTCATCTTTTTGATTGTGTACTATCGGCAAAGCTTTTTCATAATCTGAATAGTCATGGTTGGTATCTTTAAGATCAAAAACCCTTGATTTATACCATGAATGGGTATTTATCTTATTAAACGACACACAGGGTTGATAGATATCAATCATGGAAAAACCTTTATAATTAACAGCTTCAACAATCAAATGAGTCAATTGCTGTATATTCCCTGAAAATCCCCGGGCTATAAATCCTGCTCCCATGACAAGGG
This sequence comes from Desulfobacterales bacterium HSG17, assembly GCA_030377945.1. Next base: position 27,778 of record JAUCGD010000021.1, read on the forward strand.
CAGTTGCCACAGGATTAAAAGCATTGGAAGTTGTTCCATGATTTTGATTCTTGGTTTTCATTCCAAAGTCTGAGGTTGGAGAAGCCTGCCCTTTAGTCAGCCCGTAAACCTGATTGTTATGTATGAGCAGTGTGATATCAATATTACGGCGTATTGCTGCCATAAAGTGATTTCCACCTTCACCATAACAATCCCCATCTCCTGAATTTACAATAATATTAAGATTATGGTTGGCAATTTTAGCACCTGTGGCAAGGGCAAGAGCTCTTCCATGAAGTCCATGCAACATATTACAGGCAAGATAATTTGGAGTTTTACCTGCCTGTCCTATACCAGATACAAGTAAAAGGTCTCTTGGTGTAAAATCAAGAGCAGTAAATGCATCTTTCATGGACTTTAGAATGGAAAAATTACCACATCCCGGGCACCATTGATTTTCATTATCAATATCAAATTCTGATTGTATCATAATCGGCACCCCATAATCTGATTTATTTCTTTCATAATATACTCTGGATATATGGGTCTGCCATCATATTTTAAAATAGATGCAAACCAGTCAATTCCTGTCTGCTGACGAATCAGATTTCCCAACTGACAGGTAGCATTACCTTCAACCATTATTAATTTTTTATTTTGAATTATTTTTTTGACTTTATCAAAATCAAGGGGCCAGATATCTTCAAAAGTAATCCACCCTGCATCTATTCCCTGTTTTCTTAATTGAAACCCGGCTTCCATGATACTGCCCTTTGTTGATCCCCAGCCTGTCAGGAAAAATGAGCTTTGTTCATGGGATATGGATGGCAGACTCATCGCATTTTTCATCATTACAAGTTTTTTAAATCTTTTTTCCTCCATGGCCTTTCTGTTTCCAGGTTCTTCAAGTGATAGACCTTCCTGGGTATGTTCATTCCCGCTTGCCCTTACCAGAGCATCAGAGGCGCATGGTATTCTGCGTGGAGAAATACCTGTGCCAGTTATTTTGTATCGCTTATAGGGCTCATCTTGATACAGTTTTGTATCTTGTTCCAGGAAAGTTTCATGTTCATGGCCTATTTTAAATTCACCTGATTCAGTCTTTGCTGAATCTGCAAGGAACTGATCCATTAAAACAATGGATGGGACCTGGTATTTCTCTGACAGAAAAAATGCTTTTTTAAGTGTATCAAATGTCTCAAGAACGCCACCGGGAGCAAAGACAAACCTGGGAAATTCATCCTGGGATGCATTTATAGTAAATAAAAGATCTGACTGGGCTGTCCTTGTAGCAAGGCCAGTAGCTGGCCCCGGGCGTTGGGCATTGATAATCACAATGGGAGTTTCCGTCATGCCGGCAAGACCAAGCCCTTCAGTCATGAGACAAAATCCCCCGCCCGAGGTCGATGTCATGGATCGAACTCCTGCAAATGATGCTCCAATTGCCATATTAACTGCCGCAATCTCATCTTCTGCCTGCTCAATAACCATGGGTACCTGGTCGGCAAATTGTACTATATTGGAAATTATTGAAGTTCCAGGGCTCATGGGATAAAAAGGGAAAAACCTGCAATCGGCTGCAATAGCACCAAGTGCAGCAGCTTTTGCCCCTGTCATCATCGTATTTTTATGTTTAATCGGAGTAAAATTAAAAGAGTGAGGGAAGTTAATTTTTTTACCAATTTCATATCCGCTTTTTGCTGCTTTCAGATTCAAGTCCAGCACAGTTTTTCCCTTGGATTGAAACTGCTCCTCCAACACCTGTTTCAAAGCTTTAAATTCAGCCCCGATAACAGCAAGGACAGCTCCTGCTGCCACAGTATTAGAAACAATCTTCCCTCCTGCCTCTTTTGCCATGCGCTCT
>JAUCGD010000211.1 GCA_030377945.1 Desulfobacterales bacterium HSG17
ATGGCTGTTACGATTTAAGGAGAAAGCATGGGCCGGACGCACAACATGATAGATTATGAAAAAACCTATCAGGAATTTAAACATCAAGTACCTGAATATTTTAATTTTGCAGGGGATGTTCTTGATAATTGGGCACAAGACCCGGATAGACTTGCCATGCTGTGGGTGGATGATGATGGAAACAAAGTTAAAAAAACCTTTGCAGAGATTGTAAATGCGTCCAAAAAACTGGCTAATGTTCTAACTGCCCAGGGTGTTAAGCAGGGTGATGTTGTTTTGGTTGTTCTGCCCAGAAATATTGAATGGTGGGAAATATTTACTGCATGTATCCGCATGGGTGCTGTTATTTCTCCGGGAACAATCCAGCTTACTTCCAAAGATCTCAAATTCAGGGCTGAAAAAGCTGATGCTGCCTGTATTATTACAAATAATGATATTGCAGCAAAATTTGATGAAATTGCAGATGAATGTCCCAGTATTAAAACCAGGATCGTTATTACAGAGCCTAAGGATGAATGGCTCTTTTACAGTGAAGAAATTGAAAAAGCCTCTGACCGGTTTGAAACTGCAAAAACAAAAAGTAATGACCACTGCATAGTTTATTTTACATCAGGAACCACAGGCTATCCCAAGATGGCTGTCCACACCCATGCATCCTATCCCATCGGTCATATAACTACCGGCAAATTCTGGCTGGATTTGCAGCCTGATGATTTACACTGGAATATCAGTGATACAGGTTGGGCAAAAGCTGCATGGAGCAGTTATTTTGGCCCCTGGAGCTGTGGTGCTGCCCTATTCATACATTTTTCAGATAAATTCAATCCTGTTAAAACTCTTGAACTGCTGAATACATACCCAATAACCACCTTGTGTGCAGCACCTACTATTTACAGAATACTTATTCTCCAGGATTTAAGCAGATATAAATTCCCTGCTCTTTGTCATTGTGTTGGTGCAGGTGAACCTTTAAGCCCTGAAATTATTGAAGTATGGAAAAAATCTACTGGATGTACAATTCTTGACGGCTATGGTCAGACAGAGACTGTTCTGCTTTGCGGAAATTTCCCATGTATTGAAACCAGATTCGGTTCTATGGGTAAACCAGCCCCTGGTATTGATCTTCATATTATTGATGAAGACGGCAATATCCTGCCTTCCAATACTGAAGGAGATATTGCGGTTCGTGTAAAACCTAACCGACCACTAGGAATTTTTAAAGAATACTGGAAAGAATCAGACAGAACTGAGTCTGTATATCGCGGAGACTGGTATTTGACAGGTGACCGGGCTTATGTGGATGAGGATGGTTATTTCTGGTTTATAGGCCGTTGTGATGATGTGATCTTGACATCAGGGTTTCGTATTGGGCCTTTTGAAGTGGAAAGTGCTTTGATTGAGCATCCTGCTGTTGCTGAATCTGCTGTTGTTTCCAGCCCTGATAAAATCCGCGGTGAAGTGGTGAAAGCATATATTACCTTGGTTCCGGGTTATACTGCCGGTGATGAACTTGCAACAGATATTCAAAAACATGTAAAAAAAGTAACTGCTCCTTATAAATATCCCAGGAAAATTGAGTTTGTTGATGCCCTGCCAAAAACCATAAGCGGTAAAATCAGGCGCATTGAACTTAGAAACGCTGAATGGGGAAATTAATTTCGGCCATGACCATCGTTTCACCCGGCAGTAAACTGCCGGGCTATTTTCTGTCGTCCCTCTGGGACTTTAGATACTTTGTATCAATTATTTAAGTTTTGTAGGGACGATAGAAAGTAGTGCGGGAATTTATTCCCGTGCTTGTTGGACCAAATGATGACCGAGGCCATAATTTTTTATAAATACGATTGAAAAAGACCGGGCTTTTTGTAAGCTCATTTTTAAAAATAAAAACGGAGGTATTGTATGTCAGAGTTAAAACCGCGGTGGGGGCAACCTGTTACAGGTATTATTTCATTGGCTTCTTTTACTGTTATTGCCTGGGTTCTATGGTTTATTTTCAGTGATCCCAGGGGGCCTATTGCTTCATTTCCATATCCATTTGTTCTGTATCTGGCCATGATGATCCTGGTAGGACTTTATCAGCACATGTTTCTTGGTGACTGGCCTTTTGAAAAGCTGCCCCAGCCCACAAGGGGAATAGTCCAGACAATTGTAAACCTTGCCCTTACATGGTTTATAATCCACATTGTATTTTACAAGATATTTGGTCTTGGATTCAATTTCCTAAGCCAGAGCAATCTTGAAGCCCTTGCAGCAGCAGGCAAGGCAGGCAAGCTTGATCTTGCAACAATGGAAGCAAAACATTTTGCAGAAAGTGCTGTGGTCTGTTTTGTTTTAATCGGCTTTTACAGCTATCCTTTTGTTACAATCCTGTTTGGGAAATGGCCCATCCGCCCAAGTGATCTGCCACAGCCACAGGCAGGCCTGGCTGAAATCGGCTGGTGTTCAATGCTGACTTTATTCTTTTATGTTGTTCTGATCGTTCCTTTCTGGGGACTGGTTTATGAAACAGCTCTTGGAAGCGGTTTTGGATTTAATACTCCCTGGTGGGGCGATATTGCAGGTTTCACACATGTTCACTGGGTATTTGGATGGTGGGAATGGATGATTATTGTTCTGTTTATGACTGCCAATGTATGGCGCATGAAACCCTGGTCTCTTATCACTCTGCCCCAGCCCTGGAAAGGTATAGTTTCTTTCCTTATCAATGCTTTCTTAGGTTATGTTATTGCCCTGTTATGTGTTAAAGCTGCTCCTTTGTGGCTGCCGGACGAATTGATTCATCATCTTAAAGAAGCAAAACCCAATGATGCTGAACTTCTCAGGTTCCTGTGGTATCATGCAGCTGAAATTGCAGGCTTTACCCTGATTCCTTTTCTTGCATGGCATCATTATTTTGACGACATTATCCCTTTACCCGCAGATGTGGATTCCTGGACAGGCTTCTGGGTTCGAACAATCGGTGTATTGGTTCTTTGTGCCATTAACTACGCAATTTTCTACTATGCAGGATGGGGACACTGGGGACTGGGCAACCATCACTGGGAACATAAATTCACCCACGGCGAATCTCTTGTCTGGAATTTCTGGTGGATTATTCCTCTGCTTTGGAATGAATGGTTCTTCCACAAATGGCCTTTTTATGTTCATGAAGAACATTAATCCGGTAACTTTATAAAATCTCCCTGTCTGCCGGATATCGGCGGACAGGGTTTTGTATTTTATGTATAATCTTGAAAGGAATATAAAATGACTTTTGAAGACGTAAAAAATGCTGTTATGAATCTCAGTAAAGAAGACCAGAAACGATTAATAACCGAAGTTGTTCCTGAAATCTGGGGTCAAGCATGTACTGACGATGCATGCCTGATAAAAATGAGAAAACTTGTTGATGAAGATACGGTCAAAGAATACCGTGAGCAGCACATGAACGGCATTTAATATTAAACGGAGAAAAGAATTATGCAATTACCCCAGTATGAACTAGGAAAAACCACCGTAGGCCAGCTTGTTGACATAGTAGCTGATCAGTTTTCAAACAGCACAGCCGTAGAATACCATAAGCTTGGAATTAAATATAATTATAAAGAATTCAAAGATGTCTGCAATGACGTGGCAAAAGGGTTTATGGCCCTGGGTGCTGAAAAAGGCGAACATGTTGCAATCTGGGCCAACAATACTCCTGAATGGCTTTTCAGTCAGTTTGGAACAGGTAAAATGGGCGCTGTTCTTGTAACGGTTAACACCAGCTACCGCAGTTTTGAACTGGAATATCTTATGAAGCAGTCTGACTCTTCAACCCTGGTTCTCATAGGTGGAGTAAGAGATGCTGATGAATATATAAAAGTAATATATGATGTATGTCCTGAACTTAAAGACTGCGAACCTGGCAAGCTTAACAGTGCCAAACTGCCCAAATTGAAAAATGTAGTCTTTATCGGCAAGGAAAAACATCCTGGAATGTTTAACTGGGATGATATTCTTGAAATGGGCAAAAATGTCAGTGATGCAGACCTTAAATCACGCCAGGATTCAATGGACCCTGATGATGTTATTAATATGCAGTACACTTCAGGAACAACAGGTTTTCCCAAAGGCGTTATGCTGACCCATACCAATCTTATCGGTAATGCCAAAAGCCTGGCTGAATGCATGGAACTTTCCGAAAAAGACTGCATGTGCATTCCGGTTCCTTTTTTCCACTGCTTTGGATGCGTACTCGGCACGCTGACTTGTTTGGTTTCCGCAGCTACTATGGCTCCGGTAGTTTCATTTACACCTGTTGATGTTCTTGAAACAGTTCAGGCCTCCAATTGTACAGCTCTTCACGGGGTTCCCACCATGTTTATTGCCGAGCTTGAAGAGATGAAAAAAACAAAATATGATACATCACATCTGCGAACAGGCATCATGGCAGGTTCACCGTGTCCCATTGAGGTTATGAACCAGGTTGTGCATGATATGGGTGCTTCTGAAATGTGTATTACCTATGGGCAGACCGAAGCTTCTCCTGGTATCACCATGACCAGAACCACTGATTCCCTGGATCTGCGAGTAAGTACCGTAGGTGCAGCTTTACCAGAGGTTGAGGTCAAGATCATTGATCCTGCCACAGACCAGGAAGTTGAGCGCGGTATTCAGGGCGAACTCTGCACCCGTGGATATCATGTTATGAAAGGTTACTACAAAAATCCAGAAGCCACTGAAAAAGCAGTAGATAAAGACAAATGGCTGCATACCGGCGATCTGGCTATTATGGATGAAAACGGATACTGCAAGATTACCGGAAGAATCAAGGATATGATTATCAGGGGCGGTGAAAATATTTATCCCCGTGAAATAGAAGAATTTCTCTATACCAATGACAAGGTTAAAGATGTTCAGGTCGTTGGTGTTCCCAGCCGTAAATATGGTGAGGAAGTAGCTGCATATATCCAGCTTAAACCAGGAGATACTGCAACAGAAGATGAAATGAGAGAATTCTGCACAGATAAAATTGCTTTCCACAAAATCCCGGCTTTTTTCATGTTTATAGATGAATACCCCACAACAGCAAGCGGGAAGATTCAAAAATATAAACTGAGGGAAGATGCTACAAAGAAACTGGGCAGAGAAGAAGATGCAAAGATTGAGACAGCATAACTAGATATAAACTACTCGTTCCCAGGCTTCACCTGGGAACGCAGTCTTGCAGGCTCTGCCTGCATTTCAACGATCAAAAACTGACAATTCCCTCATATAAATTATTATTAATTTAAAATCTTTCTCCTGCAAACTTCCAGAAGAATACAATTAGTATCTGTCTTTTTCCATTCCATGAAAACAATGCAATAACAAAAATAATATTTCAAAGTGGTTATAAAATATAACTTAAATTGACTTTGCTTGAATATATTTTTATAATTGGTGTTTCTTCCACTGTATGGTAAAGAAACCGGCAAAGAACGCAGTGAAATGGTTGAAAAAATTTTGCGATTTGAAAGTGAACTTTGCCGGGCAGATAAAATTCCGGTCAGACTGATGGCTGCCGCATTGATTCTTTCAAATAAAATGATTGATAAAGACCGTTTAAAAGCTTTATGGGAGGATATAAAAATGCTGGATATTTTCGAAATAGCCAAAGAGGAAGGCAAAACCTTGGGGATTCAAGAAGGCAAATGCCTGGGGATATTGGAAAATAGACGGGAAATGCTTATGGAGACTTTGATTGAACGTTTTAATTTGTTGACTGAAAAGGTTTCAGAACAGATCAGGGCGCTTCAAAATCCTGATGTACTCAAAGCTCTGTTTCATCAAGCCTTAAGATGCCAGAGCCTGAAAGAATTTGAAGCAGTCTTAAAACAGGTAAGTTAAAAAACTTTCAATTTTATCTGCG
>JAUCGD010000212.1 GCA_030377945.1 Desulfobacterales bacterium HSG17
TCATATTTTTCTCCTTTCATTTTTTCATATTATAATTAATAATTTCATATGTAAGTTAAGGAAAAGTATCAACACTTGTTTTTCTATTTCAATAGAAATATTTAAAATCATTTAATTATATTTATATTTGCAGATTAAAAATCATAGTGATATGTTTTGAAAAATGGAAATAAGGTTTGCAGTGACCGATTTATAGCGGTTAAACTCAAACATTATAAGGATTAATAAAATGAACAACAGCGAGTATTCTAAAGATTCAGGACAAACACATGAATCGGGTATTACAGACAAAAATCTGGAAAAACTGATCAACATAGCACAGGAGTCAGGCGCAGCCAGTGCAGCAGTCATTTCTGCTCAAGATATAAAAGTTCAGAATGAACTGGCAAACATGTGCAAAGAACCCAGGTGCGAAAATTACGGATTATCAGCAAGCTGCCCTCCTTTTGTTTCAGGGCCTTCAGGATTCAGGGAAATGCAGAAAAAAATGAAACATGCAATTGTTGTCAAAATTGACGTACCCCTGGAAACCCTGATGTCAGACCAGGGTCAGGAAATTATGAAACTGCTCCATGAGACTGTTGCAAATGTTGAAAATTCGGCAGTTGAAATGGGTTATGCAAATTCTAAAGCTTTTGCAGGAGGTTCATGCAAAAAGCTTTTCTGTCATGATTATGCAGACTGCCGCGTGGTATCAAAAAAGGGCAGATGCAGAAATCCAAAATCTGCCCGGCAGTCAATGTCCGGTTTTGGCATAAATGTTTCTGAAATGATAGTGACAGCAGGATGGTCAGGCAAGAGTTATGTCCGTGACCGTGAGACGGATGCAGATTCCATGTCGTGGATTGCAGGGGTGATTCTGGTTGGTTGACTTTGGGTGAACTCAAGATTAAAAGATATGTTCTGGAGGCCATGATCATTTTTGAAGAAAATTTTGTTAGTGACAGCATGGCAGTTCTTTTTGAAACTGCTTTTAACCGCTTTCAGGAAAAAGGCGGAGCCTGTTCTTATTCTTTTAGATGAGCTTCCTCCTTATCTGGAAAATGCACGTTCAAAAACCATTGGTAATTCCGATCTTTGTGTTGTTACAATCAATGCTTTGTCAAACCTTTTCACAACCATAGAAAAAAGACAGCTTTCCAATGTCTGCTTGGTAGTTTCCGATCTTAAAGCGGTATATGAAAGCGGCAGCGAACTCCTGCCGCTGTCTTTTAAAGAGCTTGAAAACGAAGTAAACCGTTCTGCTATGAATATTGAACCTGTTGGAAGTGCCTCTGATGAGGTTTATCATAATGGGAATTTCTAATAAATAAAATACCTACATAAAGCTGGGGAATAAATCCCCCAGCTACAAGCTAAACCACCCTGAAGGGTGCTGAATAAATAACAAAATATGACCTTAACAGCAGGCTTTAGCCTGGTTCAGCTTGTAGCCTGGAGCTTTAGCTCCAGGCGGCATGGGTAGATTAATATTTGGCAAATCCCTTAGCAGATCAATATCCATATGTCGATCAAGTCCTATCTTTGCAATCAGAACAAATATAAATTTAAGTACCTGCTATCATTTCTATTTTAACAAATATCGGGTCCATTTTTGCAATTTCTGGTGATGGAACAGGAGGCATCTTATAAATACCTGATATTACAGTATTTGAATCAATTTTTATATCCATTTTTGCAATCGACTGTTCAGATTTGCTCACATTCATTTTGCGATTATTATTTCTTGCTGCCTGCTGTTCTTTATTCCGATCGCTATATTCCTGATTCTTTTTACGGTATTCTTTCCAGTAATCCGGGTTCTTTTGGCGACATCTCTTTTGCGCATCTTTCTGATTCTGGCGGTATTCTTCATCTTCTTCCATTTTCCGTTTCTGCCATTCTCGTTTGCGAGCTTTCTGGCATTTTGGATCAGAACAATATTGCTGGTTTGGAACTCTGGGATTGGGCTTGAAAATTTTTTTGCAATGGCTGCAAGGTTTTTTTTGGACCATGATACCTCTCAGAAAATAGATTTTCTGAAAGATAACTCATATTTTTGGTCTGATTGATATTAATTTTTTTGAATGTTTTGAGATAAAGAATGAATTGATAAAAAATTTGTGGTGGGTCAATTTATATTAGCATACATGGGTCACTTTTGATTAGCGTTGAGGTTAAGGAAAGACCGGGTTTAGAAAAACTTAGAAACTAATAAGGAAAGGTGAATATATGGCAATCAATAAGACTTTATCCAGACTTTATTGACACTATAAAAAAGGTTAAGATTTATTAAGATTTGAATGCTACGATTTGTTGAGATTTGAATGTTGACATTTGTTTACATTCACAGAACCAGGACACAATAAAATCAAGGGTTAACCGGAATTTGGCAACACTATAAAAAAGGCAGGGGAAAAGCATGTCAGAAAAACCTCACATTTGGGAATTTATTGACACTATAAAAAAGGAGGACTTGCATAATGGATTACCAGGCCAATAAATTTAAATCACCTCCAGGGATAAAACGTCAAGTTAATTTATTGTTTTGATTGAAGTTGACATTTGTAGTCATCTTTTTCAGTTTTAAATTTTTCCTTTTCTTTTTTTAAATACTCCCAAGCAACAACTATTTTTTTTACTATCTTGTTCCCTTTCTTTTCAAATATTGCATTTTTTTCTTTTTCTTGCTTTTTTTTTCTTAATAATGCTTCCCATTCATTAATTACTTTGTCCCATTCCTCATCTACTTCATTCCATTTATTTTCTATTCCGAGGTCTTCTGCGTCTCTCAGTAATCCCCATCCTGCATTTATTTCTATCTCGGCTTCTTTTATTATATTTTCACTTTGTTCAAGTTCCCATTCGGCATGAAGTTTATCAACTACAAAAGCTTCAGATTCTTTTTCTATTCTTTTCCATTCTTCGTTTATTTCAAAATCTTCTTCGTTTCTCAGTGATTCCCATTCAGTGATTTCAGCTTTTATTTTCTCCTTTTCCTTATTTATCTTGCCCCATTCTTCTTCTATCCTCCTCCACTCGGCAGTTACAACTATCCTTTCAGCCTCTCTTTCTTGATGTTCCTCAATAGCTTTTTCACGTAATTCCTCACCTTTTTTAATCCGTTCAAGTTCAGCTTCTTTTCTTAATGTTTCCAATTCCGAAGCTAATTCTATTTCTTCCCTTTTTAATTTCTCTTGCTCTCTTATCGTAGCTATTGTTGTCCATTTTTCTGCACCCAGTTTTTTAATTTTTTTTCCCAAAAAGTTTATTCTTAAAGATAAACTTTTTTCAACTTCCAGCCTCTCATTATAATGATACTTTTGAACACCTTGTTGTCCTTCAACAAAGAGCCTTGTAAATGATATATTTATACTTTCAATAACATTTATTGCTGTATTTATATCAACCTGATAAAATTCTTTCCCATGATGATAATCGTTTAAAGCTTGGTGTGCTCTTTTTTCAGCTTCAACTCTATTTTCAAAAAAAGCATAGTATTGAGTTTCAAACGGTGTAGGGACACCTGTTGTGGTACTTAATTGATTTGCCCTATACTCAGGAACCTTTGTTGTCATGCCGACTTTTAATAAGCCAGGCATTGAAGGATTAGTCATAATATATACAAAACCTTTTTGTGTCATGTGGCTTTCTTGCCAAAATGGAATATGACATGTCAAGATATTTTATTGAAAGCGCAGAAACAGGAACCAGAGCAAGAGGCAGCATGAAATAGTTTAAAAACTCGCTCGTAGCTATGGTTTTTTGCAAGGGATTAAAATTTATCCGACTGCCTTATGTGCGATTTAAGGGTATCAAAAATTATCCGGTTTTTATGGCATATGGATTGCTATTGATTAAATGAGAAAATATACACTTTGTAATTTGCGATATTTGAAGACTTTGCAGGAATCAAGGGGAAAGGTAGGTTTTGGTTTTGACATTTCCGGTATCAGTACCATTAATATTTGCAATAAAATCAGTAGAACTATGTCAAAAACAGGTAAAAAGTTTACATAATATATGTTATCGGATGTTGTTTGTAAATTACTGTTTTTATTACAAGCAAGAAACAGGTATATGATACTATATCTCAATAGTTAATCACTGACTTTTCAAGTTTTCACCAGATACGTATTTTATAATTATTTATATCTCAAAAATATAACCTGGAAGCAGTGGGGAGCTGTGATAGCTCCCTTTTTTATTGACATTTGGAAAAAATAAACGCATTCTTAAGGCAATAGGAGGACAAAGGGAGGTAAAAAAATGTGTTTAACTGGTTTGATGCAAAAAATTTTGGCACGATATGACGGTCAACTTCACAATGCTGCACTTACTAAAATGGTTTATCTGATTGATATAGAATCTGTAAAGAAAACTGGAAATCAAATTACGTCTATATCATGGGTAAGGGATAATTACGGGCCGTTTGTATGGGATGTACTTAATAGTGCATCAGAAAACCAAGCATTGTTTGCGATCGGTAATGAGGGTAATGGGAAAAGATTGATATGTTCCCAAATCGACATTGAGATAGAAAGATGTGAAGTTGATGAACTACTTGCTGAGCTTGTAGAAAAGATACCTAACCCAAAGACAAATTTTTTATCTTTTGTGGATTATGTTTATGATACTCCACCTATGTTTATCTCTACTTCTAACGGGCCGTTGGATATTCAAGAAGCTATGGAAAGCGCAAAAGAAGTTGATGAACTTGTAGAAGAACTTCTTAGCGATCCTGAATGGGATGAAGCTTTTGCATATCTTGCAGCACATTAATATATGGACTGCTTAAAAGCTAGCACAATTATCCTCTTTAACCGTAAGGCAATTGAAAAACATGGTGGTTACGGAGGTGGAGCCAGAGATAGAAGAGATTTGAACCAACTTGCCGATTCTATTTTGATGGCAGCGGAAATATCAGAACCAAAAAAGGATTACATAGAGTGCATTTGTCTTGCAGTTTATCAGATTGTAAAAAACCATTTATTTTGGGATGGGAACAAACGGACAGCACAATATTTGATTAATCATTGCCTCAAGAAACATGGGATTTTTTATACTGGCAGGCCCAAAGATTTGGCACTAAGGATAGAAGCCCTTGCTGCATCAGATGCAACCATGAAGGATGAAAATGTTCTTCAATTGGCATATTTTATTAAATCACATCTTCAGACAAGATAAAAATAGAAACTTACAGCAAGCCTTACCTGAGTCATACCGGGTAGGGCTTTTTTATTTGCGCTACACCTTCCCTGTGGTTTATGTAACCCGGAAACATAAACTCAGATACGGGAAATAAATAAATACAACCTATTGATAAGAAATATGGGGGCGCATGAAAAAAACATATTTTATTATTCTGATAGTATTCTTTGCAAACATTGTCTATGCACAAAACACTGTTAAATATGATTATTTTAGCGGGACAGGCCAATTTATCACTAAGGAACAGGCACAAAATGAAATGAGGAGGTTAAGAGCTATTGTTGATTTCAAAGGGCCTTTAGGTGATAATGGTTTACCTAAATACGACAGAAGGAATAATCATATAAAATGGCCTTATAAGTTCAGACATATCGAAGGGGGTATTTCAAATTGAAAAAACCAAGATTTTACCCTACCAAAAAATATTGCCAGCCTATTTCCAATTTCATAATTATTTGATTTTAAAGAATATATAAACAACAATTTCATAGCAAAAGTGATTTATAAACTATCTTAATTACATGTTATTAGGCTTTTATACTCATAATATGTAAATGCTTTATTTGAGCATGAAATTTTATGCATTTTACGCATAAATGTTATAATATATTGAAATAAAATGATTATATGCTTTTATTGCGAGAGCGAGAGTTTTTTTATGCTCAAAT
>JAUCGD010000213.1 GCA_030377945.1 Desulfobacterales bacterium HSG17
ATAAAAAATGCAATGGATGCAATGGAAGAAACCAGTGAAAAAACACTTTCAATTAAAACTATGCACATCAAAAGTAATATTATAATTGAAATTTCAGATACTGGCAGCGGTATTTCCCATGATGAACTGGATAAAATTTTTTTACCGGATTTTACAACAAAACCAGTCGGGAAAGGTACTGGGCTCGGTCTTGCCAGTGTGAAGTCAATGGTTGAAGGATACCAGGGCAAAGTAGAGGTTACATCAAAATTAGAGAGAGGAACAACCTTTATAATTGAGCTGCCTGTATAGTGGCTGTGTGGAAATTAAAGAGCGGAAAAAAAATATTATTAATTTAACAGGTTTTTGGATTTTGGAGAGCAGTAAATGAAAGATGAGAAAAAAAAATTTCTTAAGAAACTGCAAAACATTAAGGATATTCCATCTTTGCCTCTTATTGTCATGAAAGTAAATAAGATGCTCGATGATTACAATACAACTAATGATTCTCTATCTAAGGTCATTGAAAAAGACCAGGCAATTGTTTTTAAAATGCTGCTTTTAGTAAATTCAGCTTTTTTCGGCTTAAGAGAAAAAGTTTCATCGGTAAAAGAGGCTTCAGTTATTCTGGGTTTTGACGCCATTAGAAATATCATTATTTCCCTGTCAGTCTTTAAAACTTTAAACAGACTGTCCCAAAAAAAATCCAATGAGCTGTTCAATGTTGATGATTTCTGGAAACACTCAATCGCTGTTGCTGTGTTAAGCAAACAGCTCTCTGAAAAACTTGGTATTGCTGACCCTGAGAAATGTTTTGTTAACGGACTTTTACATGATACAGGCAAACTGATACTGGCATATTATATGAAAGATGATTTTAAAGCTCTTATGTTAAAAGCAAGGGAAGCAAACTTGATGTTTATGGCTGTTGAAAAAAAAATACTTCCAGTAAACCATTGTGAAATCGGATATATCATTGCAAAAAAATGGGGTTTGCCAGACGTGATTTCTAATACAATTTATCACCATCACAGAATCAGGACAGGATGTCCTGCCTGGGATGAAAGCATCATCGTCAATAGTGCAGATGGATATGCAAACAGTTTTATTCAAGATTCTTTGAACAGAACAACAAGTTCGGGTAGAATTATACATGAATATTTTGACCCCAACTCAAAAAAACAGATGAAACTGGTTTTGGAATCTTCCCAGGAGTGGTTTGTTGATGCTCAAAAATTAATTAACGATGCAAATTCATTTTTTTTTAATATGTGACAGGATAAAAAAATATGGCAGAAAAAACACATACAGTATTATGCGTTGATAGCGAAAAACCGATTCTTTCATCGTTAAAGAGACTTTTTAGAAAAGAATCTTTTAATCTTCTAACAGCTTCGAGTTGTCAGAAAGGGCTGGATATTTTAAAAAAGAGTGATGTCCATCTTATTATTTCAGATCAGCGCATGCCTGAAATGAGCGGAATAAAGTTTTTATCAAAGGTAAAAGAGAAATATACAGATACTATTCGAATAGTATTAACAGGATACACTGAAGTAGATACCATTAGAGATGCAATAAACGATGGACATATTTATAAATTTATTCTTAAACCGTGGAATGATGATAATATTAAGAATGAAATCAAAAAATCCCTTGAACAGTATGATCTTATCCAGGCTAATCGCTCTTTAAACAAAATTATTACTCAAAAGAACTTAGAGCTTGGAGAGATCAATAAAAACCTTGAAAAGAAAATAAGCATTAGAACCAGAGAGCTTGAATTAAGAAATCAGGCTCTTGAACTCTCCCGGGCGCTGTTTGAAGGATTGCCTGCACCTGTGATCGGATTAAATATTGACAAAACAATTGTTCTTATAAATCAACATGCCCAGAAACTTGCAATTGGAAATCAAAAATTAATTGTGGGAAAGTCAATTCTTGAATATTTTTCCAGCGATATTGAAAAAATAATAGAGCCTGTATTTAAATCTGAAAAAAATAATATTAGAATTACTCAAAAAATTAATAAGCTTAACTATATGGTTGAATTTTGTACCATGCCAGGCAGATTTTTCGGCAAAGGGGTTATCCTCTATTTTAACGCTATTAACTAAAGGGAATCTATGAAAATACTTGTTGCGGAAGATGATTATGTTTCAAGGCTTCTGGTAAAAAAAGCAGTTGAGAAAATTGGTCATGAAGTGCTGGAGGCTGAAGATGGAAAAAATGCTTTGGATCTGTTTTTGGAACATAAGCCTGATATGATTATTTCTGACTGGATGATGCCGGAAATGGACGGCATTGAGCTTTGTCAAAAAATCAGGAACTCTGATAAAAAAACATACTCATATATAATATTATTAACTGCAAAAGATAAAATGACAGATCTTGTGGAGGTGTTTGAAGCAGGTGCAGATGACTATATTATCAAACCCTTTAAACCCGATGAGTTGCGCTCTCGCATAAATAATGGCGAAAGAATTATAAAGCTTGAGGGTGAACATCATGATCTCCAGGCAAAATTGTTTATCCAGAATAAAAAACTTGACAAAACACTTGAGCGTTTAAAGACGACCCAGTCCCAGATATTACAGGCTGAAAAGATGTCATCAATCGGCCAGCTTGCAGCAGGGGTTGCCCATGAAATCAATAATCCCATTGGATTTATCAGCAGCAACCTGGATGCGCTCAACGATTATATGACTGATTTTAATACTCTGTTGCAGCATTTTCAGAAGCTTGAAAAAACATTAAAAGAATCCAACCAGGAAAATCTCTCCGGCGAGATTAAAAAACAGATGCAGACCATATCAGATTATGAAGAGGAAATTGAAGTTGATTATCTTAAGGATGATATCCCTGAGTTATTAAAAGATTGCAAGGATGGAACTGCCAGGGTCGGAAAAATTGTTGGAGATTTAAAAAGTTTTGCCCATCCCGGTAATGATGAACAAATGCTCATTGATATCAATAAGGGGTTGGAGTCCACACTAAACGTTGTGAATAACGAAATTAAATACAAAGCCACTGTAACTAAAGATTTTGGAGACATCCCTCTGGTGGAGGGGTATCCTCAAAAACTCAATCAGGTATTTATGAATATTCTGGTAAATGCTGCCCAGGCCATCAAAGGGAAGGGTGAAATAAAAATTGTAACAAAACAAAAAGGTAACTATGTGGCTGTCAGCATTTCAGATAATGGGTGTGGTATTGAAAAAGATCATCTGTTAAAAATTTTTGATCCATTTTTTACCACCAAGGCTATAGGCAAGGGAACAGGACTTGGAATGAACATCGCCTATAATATTATTGAAGAGCATAAAGGAAAAATTGATATTAAAAGCCAGGTGGGCAAAGGAACTGTTTTTACAATAGTATTGCCTGGAAAATAAATTTATACAAAGGATTTAATAATAATGTCAAAACCAAAAATTTTAATAGTCGAAGATGACAGTATCGTTGCAATGGATATTGAAACCCGCTTGAAAAAATTTGGATATGATGTATGCGGAAAAGTAGGTTTTGCTGAAAAAGCAATTGAAAAGGCAGAAGAGCTCAACCCGGATCTGGTACTCATGGATATTGTGCTTAAGGGTGAAATGGATGGAATTAAAGCTGCCCAGATTATTCAAATTCGTTTTAGCATACCAATTGTTTTTGTGACTGCCCACGCCGATGAGCAGAGATTTGAAAGAGCTAAAATAACAAATCCTTTTGGATATGTACTCAAGCCCTTTAAAGACAGAGATCTTAAAATTACAATTGAAATGGCATTATATAAATCCAATGTGGACGCTGAAATCAGAAAGGCTGAAAAGGAAAAAATAAAACTTCAATCTCAGCTTTTCAATTCCTATAGAATGGAATCCGTTGGCAGGCTTGCAGCCGGGATTGCCCATGAGATCAACAACCCCATTGGATATATCGGCTCCAACCTTGAAACCCTCAGTGATTACATGGGCAATATTGAAGAGTTGCTGCAGCATTACCAGGAACTTGGCCAATCCATTAAAAAAATCAAACCCACAAATTTGTCTGAAAAAATTAATAATCAGATTCAAACCATTTTTGATTATGAAAAAAATATTGACATTGATTATATCAGAAAAGATATCCCTCAATTGCTCAAAGATTGTAGTGAGGGAACATGGACTGCCGGAAAAATTGTTAATGATTTAAAAAGTTTTGCTCTTCCAGGGCAAGACAGACTAATGCCCGTTGATATCAATAAGGGGTTGGAATCCACTTTAAACGTTGTTTATAGTGAACTCAAAGATAAAGTCTCGGTGATAAGAGATTTTAGAGAAATTTCCCTGGTTGATGGATATCCGCAAAAATTGAACCAGGTGTTTATGAATTTTGTGCTGAATGCAGCCCAGGCCATCAAGGCAAAAGGTGAAATAAAAATTCAAACCAAGCAAGAGGGTAAAAATGTAGTAATCACCATTTCAGACAATGGGTGCGGCATTGAAAAAGAACATCTTCCAAAAATATTTGACCCTTTTTTTACCACTCAGGAAGTGGGAAAGGGTACAGGACTCGGGATGAACATATCCTACAATATTATCAAAGAACATAAAGGAGTTATCAATGTTAAAAGCAAGGTGGGAAAGGGAACAACCTTTGACATTACATTGCCGGGGAAAGAATAAGTTATTTTTATTTTTTTTGGTCTGCATTGTTTTTGCATTCTTATCGGTATTCAGTATAGTTTGTGCCGGTGAAATAATGGAAAATAAACAGACCCATGCAGTCACAAAAGAAAAAATAATCTGGCCGTATGTTTGTTACTTTCCTCTTTACATATGTGAGAATAAAGAATTAGTTAAGGGGTATGCTTATCATATTCTTAAATTAATTTGGAAGCAGATGCCGGAATATGAACATGAAATAATGCTTTCACCGATTAAAAGGATATTTGAGGATGCAAAATCAGGAAAAAAACAACTGTTTTATGGCACATATAAAACCCCTGAAAGAGAAAAATTTCTTCATTTTTCTTTACCCTGCAGAATTTCTCCCCCGACTTATATTGTTATCCGGAAAAATGAATTTAAAAAATTTGGAAAAGAAAGCCAGGTCTCTTTAAAATATCTGTTAGAAAATACAGATTTTAGATTTTTAATATTTAACTCCATCAGTTTTGGAGCAGGTATTGATGAACTTCTTGCCCAGCACAGGAACAATCCAAATGTAATCGTTGAATATAATACAACCAATATGGGGTTAAAGTCTTTAAAGTTATTGCTAAATAAAAGAGTTGATTATCTTCTTTCATTGGATGGAATGCCGTACGATGCCCATAGCCATGGAGTGTCACATCAACTAACCTATCTAAAAATAAAAGAGCAGTCAAAATACGAAGTTGGATACATCACTGCCCCAAAGACCGATTGGGGTGAACAAATGATTAAACTGGTGAATGATGTTCTGAGAAAAGAGATTCCTTTGGAATCGTTTTTTCAAATATTCAAGCCGCTTGTAGGCAAGGAAATGATACCTGAACTTAAAAGACAATTTAATCAAAAAATTCTTGAACCGTCACAAAACTAAGGGAAAAAATGCAGTATATCAAAATTAAATTTTAATAGTGAGATAGTAAAATGAGAAAACCACAAAAGACAAGCCGATTCCAAGGGAACAGTATCCAAAAAAAAATTTCCTTTGTCCTGATAGGGATTGTTACCCTGATATTGCTGTTTTTTTCTTTTCTGGCTCTTTTCTATAATATTCAGTCCCTTGAGGATGAATTAAAGGAACAGTTAACAGATGTTTTAGCTCTGTCCGCATTCACCCTTCCCAGCGCACTCTGGCAGTTTAATGATGAATATGTAAATGATTTTAC
>JAUCGD010000214.1 GCA_030377945.1 Desulfobacterales bacterium HSG17
ATACGGTTCTGCTGGGCACCATGTCGAAGATATTCCATCTGTTTCATAAAACGATTAGCAAAGAGCATATCGGTAAAATATGGATTCTCAGAATCTTCAACAAAGAGCCTGGAACAATCATAATTAGTAAAAGCCAGTTTATCAATATGGGTGGAAATTGTATCTTCTGATTTTTTAACATATGTTTTTATCATGTCATGGAAAGTCTGGAAAATATTTCTTAAAACCCTGGATGGCTCAGAAGTTAAAATATTTAAAAATTCTTCAAAGGGTATTGGTTTAAGCCGCTGGGAGTCTATAATATTTTTATCCAAAATTGCTATTGTTTGGTCTACTGTTTGTTCCATTTTTCGATCAATTATTTGATCTATTGTTTTGCCACTATCTTGATCCGTGATTTGGTCAATTGCCACATCAACAGATTTATTTTCAGAAGATCTCTTTTTTGAAGGTTTTTTTTCCATATTCAATCATAACTCCCGTTTATGAAGTTTACGGTTTTCCATCATATAACGCATTCTTTTCCATTTAATTTCTTCAGATTTTTTCTGGGCAGGTTGACTGCCTCCTCCTGCTCTTGGATCCAAAAAACTGGCATAATTTGCTGTAGTTTTTTTTGGGATTACAGGTTCGCTTGTTTCAAGATGAACAGGCCCACCCCACAGATATTCAATTCCAATCATTGTATTTTCAATATAATCAATCTTTAAAGGTTTGTTTTCAAATTTATGATTAAGATATAAAACCCCATCTTTGGTTAAAGCTTTATCCACAAATATTTGTGGGGGATCATACAAAGTATCAATAACCATCTGTTTATAATCTTGAGCTTTTTTGGATTGTATATAATATTTCCATTTCATCGAAGAATTATCAAGATACCTGCCAGTGACAAAAAGCTTGTGTTTTGCAACAAAATCCTGATCAATAAATGTATTTATAAATGTGAAATCATTAAAATTTTCACGGATATCAAGGATAAATTTATCACCTCTGTTTTTATTATTGTTATATTTTTTTCTTGCAACTTCATCTTTTAAAAATAAAAAATCAAAAGTGTAACGCCCTCTGTCCTCCATCTCTTTAATATGCTCAAACATTCTCAAGCCTAAGGCATAAGGATTTAATCCAACTTTTGGCATGGATGTTACACTGGCATTAACTTTGGCAAAATCTGCTTCATGACCATTTATTCTATTATCTCTCATGAACAGGTATGCATGCCAATAGCTTGCCCAGCCCTCATTCATTATTTTTGTTCTAATCTGGGGCTGAAAATATAGAGAAGTGTTTCTGACAATTTGAATCACTGATTTGATCCACTGATTTTCCTCCTCTTTTAAAAAAGGAGAAAACCTGATTAAATATTGCATAACATCTGACTCAAAATTTGTTTTGCTGACAAGCTCTTTTTTATAAAGTTCTTCAAATTCAGGATATTTACCTGTCACCTCATCAAAAAACTCTTCACCCTTTTTATTTAATGCATTATATCGTGTGATATCTTTAAGATATTCATGCTGGGGTACTTTTTTAATCTTCTGCAAAAATATATCAAAATAAAAATCTGTTTTACTTAATCTGCGTTTACTCTCCTTCATGATAATCTGATTTAATTGATTTTGATATCCCACAAGGTTATCAACTGATCGGGCAAACTCAATGGCATAATCAACCCACCTTCCCTTTTCAGATCTAAGCTGTGCAATAAGGCGTTTATCAGAGAGTGCCTGTCCTGTTAAATCAATATCCCAGGTATTTTTATAAAACAGATTGTTCTGGAAAAAATCAATATGCCCCAGAACATGATAAAAAATCATTACATTGAGCCAGTCAGGATTATTATCATTATAAAAAGATATGGCAGGTCTTGTATTGATCACAGTTTCATATGGATTGGAGGGATATGCTTCATACATACCTTTACCTGACAGAACTCTTACATCATGTACCCAATAGTCATAAAGAGTTGGTATCATCACCTTGGGGCTCAATTCAATCATATCCCGGTTGGTTACAATATATTCAAGGGTTTCATCATCAAACTTCAATCCATGATCCCGGGCCCGCAGTTTACACTCTTCCATTATGCCTTTGACATGTTGACTTACAAGTTCCATAATTTGTTAATCCTCATTTGATATAATGGTGGTTTATGAAATAAGTCGTTTTATGCCTTGAATAATTCTTGAATCATCTGCACTCTCATTCATTACATCAAGTTTAATTAAATCACTGTGTTTATGAAGTATATTGGCTGCTTTTAAATACTGTTCAACTTCTGTCTGGTTTGAACCTGCATAGGAGTGTTCTACAATAGAGATACCTATTCTTGATACATAGCCCAGCATTCTTTCAATTTCAGCAATGGTGAGTTTTCCATCCTTATCCCAGTCGTCTCCATCAGTTCCATGGAAAACATAGATATTATAATCCCTTGCAAGGCTCTCTCTCTCAACAATATCATTTACCATTTTAAATGCTGTAAACACATTTGTGCCACCTGCAACCCTGTAAGAATAATATTTATAAAAATCAGGGACTTCTTTTGCCTCAGTATCATGGAGAATAAATCTTGTCTCAACCTGTTTATCATATTGATACAAAAGCCAGGAATAGAGCATAACATGCTGGGAAACAACTGCCTGTGTGACTTTGCCTCCCATTGAACCTGAATAATCTCGTAAAAAGAAAACAAGGGCCTGGGATTCAAAATCTTTTTCTCTTGATAAAATTCTGTAAATCAGATCCTGGGGAGAAATAATAAATTTGCTGGCATCAATATCATCGACATCGGGAATATTTCCAAGTGTAACATTGGTTTCAACTATTTTTTTTAAAGTAGCTTTTTTATCAAGTATCTGACCTGAGCCTCTATTCTTGTCAGTTAGATCATATACATATCTTGCAAGGGTTCTTTTTTTACCCTTATCCTGTAAATTGGGCAGTTGAAAATCCTGGGACAAAACCTTACCGAGTTCATAGGCATTGGATTCAAGTTCATGTTCTCCACCCTTGCCTTCACCTGGCCCCTCTCCATCACCCTCGCCATCTTCACCTTCTCCTTCTTCAGGACGAACAGGTTGTTCTCCAATAACATCGCCTTCTTCGCCTTCACCTGTTCCACCTGTGGATTCACCCTCTCCTGGTTCTTGATCCGTCTGAATTTCATCATGAACAAATTTTTCTTCTACTGTGGTGGGAACAATGATGATCTTGCCTTTTCCGCCGGAACCAGGTTTTACAATTCTTCCAATACGAATTTTACGTTTAAATCCATCTTCTTCTCTTCTTCTGTCTCTTTCAAGAAGTTCATCAAGGGTTATCATAAAAGCTCACCTCCCTTGGTTATTTATCATCCTCTTGGGTGCAGAAGTACTCAATGGTCTTCTGAGCGCAAGTTCTGCAGTAACCAAGCTTTTCATTCATGGTATAAATCATTCTGTCATAAAGTTTTTGATTCTCCTCATTTGTTCTGTTGGCAAGTGCTCCAATTAAAGAACCTGCACCTGCAATATCTGATTTAAGTCTGACATCTGTAATTGCCTTGACAAGTTCAAGGTTATCCATAAAATCATAATCTGCATCCACAGAGAGCTTCTGTCCATAAATTTTTCTGATGGTATTTCTAAAAGAGGCTCTCTGCTCTTCAGTTTTTAAGCCAAGTCTCTCTTCAACATTTTTGATATATCTTTCATCAATTTTAATGGCTTTAAGCTCACTGCTCTGGGGATCTTTATATTTCCACATCATGTCAGGACCAAGATGTTCTGCATCAACACCAATGATCATATTAACATAATTCATCACATCTTTTTTGATTGCAAGAGGTTCATCCATATAAGCATTGAACATTTCAGTCATTATTCTTTCTCGGTACAGCCCTTTTGCAATTTTCAAATCTTCCATGAATTTTGCCCGATCAGATGGTTCCTGGACATAATCAAGAACTGTCCTTTCAAGAGCCTTGAAAATATCAAGAGCAAACATGCACTGACCTTCGTTGGTTTCAGAGCTCTCCAGTAACAGCTGGACAGCTCGCCCGAGATTTCTTTGACCAAGCCCTTTTTGGCCAAATCTTTTGGTGATGTCGGTGTCATAGCTTAAATTATCAATAAGCTCGGCAAGGGTTTTAAGGCTTTTTTCTCCTGCAACTTCTCCTGCTGCAAGCTTCATGGTTTCAACAGGAGTTAATTTATCAGAGCCTGGCAGCCTTGTCAGAACGACACCTACAGAAGCTGCATAATTCAAATTAGGATCCTGGTGCAATATTTTTGAATCAAGAGATCTTTTAGTATCTGTACCAATGGCATATTCTGTTAAAGTTTTCTGAATTTTATAATCTGTATTATGTGCGACATAACAAATCCGACATCGGTCAATAATAGGAGCTTCTTCCCGTTCAGAAAGAAAAGTATCAAATTCTGAATTATTGCTTGTCGCTATGATTAATGTATCAATGGGCCATTTAAATCCGTCTAATTCAATCATGCGGTTCTGGATTACTCCAAGATAAACCTGAACCAGATCTTTTTTATTTTTATAAATTTCATCGCTGAAATGTATACCGCCTCCTGCTACCCTTGCAAGGGCACCCCTTCTCAAATCAAATCTGTAAGGGTTGTTGGAATCTGAAATATGAAGAAGCCTTTGGATGGACTCTTCTCCCATGAGATCAACAGCAGATGAGGTAATCTTGTCTTTAGCAGGATATTTACCAGTTATTGTACCAAGACTTTCAATTAATGGTACCGGTGTAACCTCAAAAAATGAGAGCATTTTTGTTATATTATTATCTGTATATTCACGGATCTGATTGAGAATATAGGCAGAACAGGCTCCCAGGGGACGATATTGATCATACAGGGCATCTATCTGTTTTGCTGTAAACTTAAACTTTTTTGCAAAATATTCCTTTGATTTATCCTTTGTTTCGCAAAGACTCATGGCAAGAACCATAGGATCTTCATAGGTTTGTGATTCAATAAAATCAATCTTGCCATAGCCTCCAAGCTGATCAAGATTAATAAACCTGAATGTATATTTTCGATTTTTTGGCACAGTTAAAAAATCTCTGTATCGAGCACAAAGATAGTCCACAAAAAAAGTCTTGCCATTGCCTGGTTCTCCCACAAGTACAAAAGCCATCTCTCTTGAAGAACCACCTTCAGAAGCATCTTTCACAAACGAGACAAAACTGTTAATCTCATCATACATACCCACCAGGTGTTTTTTACCCTGGCTGAAAATATCAAATTGATATGTTGTTTTACCCTTTACTGTAATTTTTTTAATTCCAGCATCCAGGATCATTCTGGAAACACCTTGAAAGGCATCTTCAAATATTCGTTTTGATTTTTTAACTTCATCAAGATGGTGTGTTAATGATTTGGGATTAGACTTAACGGCCATTTTACCCTCCTATGGGCAGCGAGGAGGCTTATGCTGCCATTGAAAAATTATATGAAATTTTTTCTTAGCTTCCTGCCAACACAAGAACATGTACGGTCAGAATAGAATCAATATCAGCCCAGCATTAAGACATCAATCAACATGAAAAGAGCACATTTGGATTATGCACATACTTTAATTTATATATACCAATCTCGAGATCCAGAGTCAAATGGTTTTATATTTACCTGGATATTTGCCATAAGAAAACATTCAGATATTTGCAGTTATACTTGACATATAAATTCAAATTGCTTAATGAAAAATTTAAATGGCAGGTATTTATTATCTATTAAC
>JAUCGD010000215.1 GCA_030377945.1 Desulfobacterales bacterium HSG17
TTATGATAATCACATTGACAGTATCCTAACCAGTATATAAGTTTGAGGTATTATTGATACCTATTTTTTTGTTGATGTTAGATTAAAAAGGAAACGGGATGAATAGTACAAATCAAAAGCCAGTTTTGGTAACCGGAGCAACGGGGTATGTTGCCGGCCGCTTGATTCCGCTTTTATTGGCATCTGGTTACCGGGTAAGGGCCATGGGCCGTTCCACCGCAAAAATGGCTGACCGGCCCTGGGGACAAGATTCTAATGTCGAACTGGTGAGGGGAGATATACTGGATGTCGATTCCCTGCGAAAGGCTGCAAACGGGTGTGGGACAATTTATTATCTTGTCCATTCAATGGTTTCTCAACAAGGGAAATACCGACAAGCTGATCGTCTTGGCGCAAAAAACATGATTCAGGCGGCTGCAGATGAACATGCACACCATCTTATATATTTAAGCGGTCTCGGTGACATACACCATAAAAACATCAGCAAACACCTGATTTCCAGAAACGAAGTAGGAAAAATTCTTCTCTCCGGCCTCGTTCCTGCAACGGTTCTAAGGGCCGCAATGATATTGGGATCCGGAAGTGCCAGTTTTGAAATTTTAAGATACCTGACTGAACGACTGCCGGTCATGGTTACGCCGAAATGGGTAAGTATGCCGACGCAACCCATTTCCATTACAAACGTACTGGGGTATCTTAAAGGTTGCATGGAGCACCCGG
Organism: Desulfobacterales bacterium HSG17; assembly: GCA_030377945.1. Next base: position 721 of record JAUCGD010000215.1, read on the forward strand.
AGATCCGGGGAAAAACCTTTGATATAGGCGGTCCTGATATTGTGGCATATCGGGATCTGTTCCGTATTTTTGCCAAAGAAGCCGGACTGCCTTCACCTTTCATGATACCGGTCCCGGTACTGACACCAAGGTTATCATCCTTATGGATTCACTTGGTAACACCGGTTCCAGCAGCCATTGCACAACCATTGACAGAGGGTTTGAGTCTTCCGACCACATGTACCGAAAACAGGATCACCCAAATTATTCCACAAAAATTGATCAGTTGCCAGGAGGCAATTGCCCGTGCCCTCGACCGGGTTCAACAAGAACAGGTCGATACATGTTGGACAGATGCCGGAGAAATTACATATCCTGAATGGGCCTATTTGGGAGATTCATCTTATTCAGGAGGGACTATCCTCAAATGTGGGTATCGGGCTGTAATAAAAGGAACGGCTCCTGATCTATGGGCATCTGTTGTAAAGCTTGGTGGTAAGACCGGTTATTATGGTGCCGATATTTTGTGGAAAATTCGTGGTATCATAGATGTTTTCACCGGCGGGGTTGGCTTGTCCCGTGGCAGACGTTCAAAAGAAAGGCTTCAAGTGGGGGACGCCCTTGATTTCTGGAGGGTACTAAGCCTGAAAAAATCCTCCAAATTGCTGTTGCTTGCAGAGATGAAAACACCGGGGGAAGCCTTGCTGGAGATCAATATTAATGATGTGGGAAATGATCAATGCGAAATTGTACTGCTATCCAGATTTTTACCCAAAGGATTAATGGGTATCCTCTATTGGTATGTCCTTTATCCATTTCATCAATATGTATTTACCAGCATGCTCAAAGGAATGGTAACCACATCAGGATTGAAATTTGTGACCCGCCCCGAAAGATTCACACCTAAAATAACAAAAACATGTACCCTGTCAGATTCTTAATTTAAACAATTTATTCAAAACAGGTGAACAGATATGAACAAGCGGAAAAAATAAAGGTATCCCCATGATAAATGGTTCCATACGATTAGGATTATGCTGCATATTCAAAGAACAACCCATAAAATTCAGACGGACGACAGCAAAGCATCTTTCAAAGTTTTCTGGTGAGGAACAAAGGAACCGATTGTCAGATATGGACATCCCATTGGTTTATGATGTTCATCACCACCGGTGTTTAAAAGATAATCTGTCGATCGGTGAAGCAACTCATCTGGCTGCTGATACCTGGAATCGTGAACCGCTTTTTCACATATCATCCCCCATTAATGGATGGGAGGCGTCTGATATAAGAAAGCATCATGATTTCATAGATGTAAATGATTTTCCCCGAATCTGGCTGTCGATGAAAATTACTATTGAAGTGGAAGCAAAAGCAAAAGAGGTGGCTGTTTTAAAATTAATGGAAGAAATACCTTACGAACAAAAATAGAATCATTGAGTACAGCGCTCAATGCTTATGGATCAATCTCAAAACAAACTAAATAAATTCTCGATGGCGATAACTCAAAGGATGGTGTAAGATACTGTTCTGGAATTAATTTAAACAGGAGAAAATAGATGAGAATAGCTTTAAAATCTTACTGTCTGACAAAAAGGCGGATGAAGATTTTGGTTTTTTTGCTTGGTATCTTCCTTATAGTTGCCCTGCCGAACACGGCCCTTACCCAGGGTCCCGGAAATATATTCACACCGGGTTTCAGCGGCTATGTCCAGCCTATGATCGCAGCTGGGTATTCAAAAACCATCTCCGATGTCAGTGATGATACAAAAAAGATAGACTCATTGGACCAGGATGCCAGCTCTGAAACCGATTTTTTCCCCATCCTCCTTTGGAAAATGGCATATAACCTTAATAATGGTGCTACCCAATTTTATGCGGGTACTCCTAAAGAAAAAATTGTGGAGGGAATATTTTTACTGGAAACCGGTATTCGGCAAAAACTGCCCGGCGGAACCATTCTGACAGCCGCCTGGATACCCAAACTACCCATTTTAGAAAATGAAGCCTGGAAAGATCCTTTTTTATTGGGCTCTGACCGACAGGAAACTGACCAGGACTCCCAGGCTTTCAAAGTGGAGGCTGAGTCCATTTTTGGCAGCCCTTTTAACTTGAGATATGGGTTTGGTCGGCAAGAGATTGATAATGATCAATCCGGGGGCTATCTTTTCCAGCAACTCGGCTCAACCCTCACGACTGCTGATCTGCAAATGTTAAAACGGGATACAGATTTTCATCTGGTGGAAGCCCAGTATGCATTTTCCTTTGGCCGGGGTATTATGATCCGGCCCGGGGTAAGCTATATGAGAGGTGATGCAACCGGAGATGCCAACAGTTTTAATCAATTCCAGGGCAAAGTATCTTTTGCATACCCGCGGGAACGGTGGCGGTTTTTTGGCAATATTTCTTTAGGCCTGGCAGAATATGACGAGGCCAATCCCATATTCGAAAAGACCCGGGATGATGTGATATACGGTACCACCTTGGGGATTGGCTATTCAGCTCCTTTTGGCTGGAAAGATTTCATGGCCAATGTATTTACAGCTTTTAAAAAGAACGATACCAATATCAAATTTTATGATTCAACGTCCATGATAGTTGCCATCGGGTTTGCCTGGCTGTTTTAGTAGAATTCTGAAGGTCTATTGACCAGATCCACCAATTGCTGGAAAGTGTATCTCCAATTATGTAAAGTAAGATTTTGTTTGAGTGCAAGTTTTTCTCAAAAAGAGGGAGCACTCAATATATTCAGAGAAACAGGGCAGCTTAAGAAAAAACAAGTTATGAATAAAACCTGTCTCAAATGCCATCGGGATAACAAAAAAGTAGGAAAAGTTTATGGGCCGGTAAAATGTTCTGGATGTCATATTAAATAAGAAACATAAATTTTTATTTAGATCTCATATTTTTATTTTTCAGTGTACAATAATCCATATGCTCACATACATGGTCGGCAAAACCGACACCCGCTTCTTCATAAAAACTATAAACGGCATCAATCCCTACATCTTTTAAAAGATGTCTTTCGTCCTCATAGCGTACCGATGCTGTGATCTGTCCTTTGTAGCCTCTTTCTTTCATTTGTTGAATTGAAAATACGCTTATTCGGGGATCAGGCAACGCCAGCATAACCATATTCACCATGCTTTTAGAAGGCTCGATGCGTTTCCAGAAATCAATATCTCCGGCATCTCCGTAGAACACACTTCTCCCCTTTTTTTGCTGTGCTTCAACTTTTTCAATATTAAAATCAACACCGATAACGATATCACCATATCGACGTTTCATTTCATCATAGGCACTCGTGCCCACGCCGCCCATACCGAGAACCGCAATTTCAGCATCACCTGGATCAATCGGCTCGTCTTCAGGTAGCCGATCTGAAGTTTCGAAAAACTTTAGAAAGCCTGAAATACGTGCGTAAATGCTGTTAGAAACTGAATTTAAGGGTGCGGCCATGATAAAGGTTATTGAAAGTGCAATGGCAATTACCACCAACCATTCACTGCTAATCCATCCGTTTGCAACGCCTATGGAAGCGACAATAAGGCCAAACTCACTGTAATTTGACAGGCTGAGAGATGCAAGTAAAGATGTGCGGGCGCGTAGCTTGAAACGTGTGAGGATGATTAAAAACAATCCTGCCTTGAACGGCATAACCAGTGCCAGTAGAAGCGCAATCATGAACCCTGTGAGAGTTGGAGAGCTAGAAATGCCGATATTTAAAAAAAAACCAATTAAAAAAAGATCCTTGAATCCAAGCAATCTGTTAGCCAGTTCAGGCGTCTTGGGGTGAGCAGCGAAAAGCATTCCAACCACCAGTGCCCCGAGGTCCCCTTTTAATCCAACAAGTTCAAAGCCGCTATAACCGGCTACCGTCATCAGAATACCGAACAGCATCAACAGTTCACCATGGCCGCACATCATCATGAGTCTTCCAAGAAAGGGCCTTGCAATAAAAAGCAAAACAAAAAGAAGCACAGCCCATGCAGAAGGAATTTTCCCAGTGGACACCGCTAAAAAGATAACCGCAATAATATCCTGCATAATAAGAATACCAATCGCGGCAGTAGCATGTCGGGAGGCCATCTCATTTTTTCCCTCGAGTACTTTTACGGCAAAGACCGTACTTGAAAAACTCAAGGCGAACGCTATCAGTAGAACTGTTTTTTCAGTCAATTGATCAAATAGCGTTATCCCTGAAAAACCGAGCATCCAGATCAGAAAGCCAAAAATAGTGACAGTAACAATCATGTGAATGGATGTACCGACCCAGACTTCGGGTTTTGCAAGGCTTTTTATTTTCAGCTTCAGTCCGATAGTAAAAAGAAGCAGGGTAACACCGGCATCGGCAACTGTTTCTAGTATTTCACCACCCGTAACACCGATACTGTTAAGTGCAAATCCGGCCAGTAAGTATCCTACAAGGGGAGGCAAACCGATCCTGCTGATAACAGCACCGAATATAAATGCAGCTAAAATCCATAATGGATTCATTTGTTGAGGACCTTACATAAGTAATATACGATTATCGATAAATAATTTTCCAAACGTATTATGATAAATGATTCATAGTTCTACATATCTTGTAAATTTTAATGTTATCCAGCCAACTCTATTTTTAATAATCATTTCCAGGTTGAAAATGCAATAGAAAAGTTTATAAAAAAAGTTGAATAGCAGACATTCTGTGGTTTGTTTTTATTGAGATGAAAAACCATTATTTAAGAAGGTCTAATCAGTTAAGCAAGAAGCGATTTTTTTCTCCCTTACTTCAGAGTGGACTGGTATTTTAAAAACTCAGTCCAGATAGAATCTGGGAAACCCCACATATGGTATATAGGGCTTTTTCAGTTTTGAGTTTTTTATTCAATTATATTAGCCTGAGGCTTCATGGCCGGGCATTTTTCCATATTCCAGTAAATAATATAAAAACTTGAATATATCGAATGCGAACTCTCAGTAAAAACTCAATGATATCTATACAAATCTAAATAATTTTTATGAATAACTGCAGACATGATTAATGCAAGAATGATGAATTATT
>JAUCGD010000216.1 GCA_030377945.1 Desulfobacterales bacterium HSG17
AAAATACACAAAAGAAAAATATATAAACCGTGATAGAGATGAAAAGGGGTATAATATGACAGATGAATGTAAACCTATTCTCAATACAGGGCTTCGCGGCGTTTCTGTTGCCAGTACAAGGATCAGTGATGTAAACGGCAAAGAAGGCAAACTTATTTACCGGGGGTATCTGGTAAAAGATCTGGCTGAAAATGCATGTTTTGAAGAAGTTGTTTTTCTTCTGCTTTTTGAAAAAATGCCCAATTCAAATGAACTGGAATCATTTAAAAAACAGATTGCAGCAGAAAGAGCAATACCTTCCCAGGTTATTGACGCTCTTAAAACAAGACCTGCTGATGCTCTGCCCATGGATATTCTCCAGGCAGGAGTTTCCATGCTGGCACACCATGATCCTGACACCAAAATAGACGGATCAAGGGATGCTTCCCTGGGGATGGGAATAAAGCTTATTGCAAAACTCCCCACCCTGCTGGCTGCATGGGAACGCATAAAAAATGGAAAAGAACCTGTTGAACCCTTACTTGAGCTTGGGCAGTCAGCAAACTTTTTATATATGATGAGCGGCAATGTTCCTGATGATGAACTGACTGGTTTTTTTGATGCATGTCTTACACTCCATGCAGAGCATTCATTTAATGCTTCAACATTTTCAGCCCGCGGAGTAGCGTCAACCAGGGCGCATATGTATGCATCTGTTGCTGCTGGCGTAGGTTCTCTTTCAGGAGCTCTTCACGGCGGAGCCAATACCCGTGTTATGATGATGCTGAAAAAAATAGGTTCTATTGATGCTATTGAATCCTATATTAATAATGAACTTGAAACAGGCGGTAAAATTATGGGCCTTGGGCATGCTGTTTACCAGGTAGATGATCCAAGAGCCTTGATTTTGGCTCCCATGTCCAAAAAAATGGGGGAACGCGTGGGTGAAACCAAATGGTATGAAATATCCGAAGCCCTGGAACAAAAAGCAAAAGCTGCCTTTAAAAAACATAAAAACATGGATATTTATGTTAATGTGGATTTTTACAGTGCTTCCCTTTACTATTCAATGGGCATAGATATGGATATGTTTACCCCCTTGTTTGCAATCTCAAGAGTTGCAGGCTGGGCAGCCCATGTAATGGAAGAACAATTTGCAGATGCAGCTCACAAACCCATGCTCTACCGTCCTGCATCCGATTATATCGGGGATTATTGCGGGCCTGACGAGTGTACCCTGGATCCTATTGAAGACCGCTCATAAGGAAAACCGACACTTGTCAAAAGAACCGAATTTAAGAATGACGCGACAGAGAAGGGTTATCCTGGAAGAATTGCAAAAACTCAGGTCACACCCCAGTGCTGACGAAGTTTACGAAGTTGTCCGCCAAAAGCTTCCCCGTATCAGTCTTGGTACTGTTTATAGAAATCTTGAAATTCTTTCTGAGCTGGGAAAGATTCAAAAACTTGAACTTGGCGGGACATTGAAACGGTTTGACTGGGATATAGAAAAACATTATCATATCAGATGTATAAACTGTGATAAGATTGATAATGCACCAATGAGTTTTATGAAAAATATGGATAATTCTCTTAACGGAGCCACTGATTACAAGATTATGGATCACCAGCTTGAGTTTTTAGGATTGTGTCCCATATGTATGAATAAAGCTATTGAACGCAATCCCTTAGACAAGCTCTCCAAATAATAACATAACCTAATGGGCGGCTCTTCACTGCTCATTACGGTTTTAAACCCCATGCCTCCCAATTGAACTTTTTAAAGGAGTGCCAATTGGCAATAACCGCATTTTTTACAAATACATCAGGCAAAGAAGCCGAAACATTGGCAGGAAAAACAAACTCAGCCCGGTTTACCCGGACTCCCGAATCAGATTTTATATTTTATTAGATCATGACATAGTATATCCAGGGCCATCCCCACCTTCAGGACAGGTCCAGGTTATATTTTCATAAGGATCCTTTATATCACAAGTTTTGCAGTGAAGACAATTGGAAGGATTAAGCTTTAACTGTGGAGCTGCTCCTTTTTCATCTTTTATAATCTCATAAACATTACCAGGACAGAATTTTGTGCAGGGGCTTTTGTATCTGGGCCAGCATTCATTAATACATAAATTAAGATCATGAATAATAATATGAGAGGGCTGATCTTCACGATGTGCTGTTTTGGACAGATATACCCCGGTAAGCTTGTCCACAAAAAGAGAAGCATCCAGAGATTTGGGATCAACATGCACTGGAACATCACTCTTTTCCGCTGGTTTAAGAGTATTGCAGTCAGCTTCAACAGGCATAAAATCCCTGACACCTTTTCCCCCTGTAAAATATTGAGACCCTAAGTATATCAACTTTAAAAGACCTTTTTTTGCAAGGGCCTGGGCTGTATTGCGTCCTTCATACATTTCCTGCTTTGCCCGGCTTTTTTCAAACAGGGCAGGATATTCTTCAAGGGTTTCCTGGGTAAAGCTGTTTTTTTCTATGGAATTGATACATGCCTGGGCTGCCAGCATTCCTGATTCCATGGAAAGGTGAATGCCCTTTAAGCCGGGAGTGTTATGGATTGCTGCTGCTCCGCCTGTGAACATTGCTCCGTTTACAGCAAGCCTGGGCATGGAAAAATACCCCCCGGTTGAAACAGTTCTTGCTCCCTGTTCCAGTACTTTGCCGTCTTTTATTATATCTGCAATAAAAGGATGCTGTTTGAATTTGATAAATTCATCATATATATCTGTTAAAGGATTTTCATAGCAGAGTCCCACAAGATATCCTATGGCAGCCCTGTTTTTATCCATCTCATAAATAAAGCCGCCGCCTGGAGTATCAAAGCCCAGAGGCCAGCCCATAATATGAATATCATTGCCTCTGCTGTGTTTGAAATAATTATCTTCAGGAAGTTGAATTACCTCTTTAATGCCTGTTTCAAAAACCTGGGGAATCTTTCCTGAAAATATATCAAGTTTTTTTGCAATATCTTTTACCAGGCTTCCCCTGGCCCCTTCTCCGAAAACCGTTATATTTGCCATAAGGTCAAAACCGGCTTCAAAATTGCCTTTGGGTTTTCCGTCTTTATCAAGCCCTTTGTCCCCGGTACGGACTCCTGCAACAGTCTTTCCGTCAGGTCCGTAAATAACCTCGGTTCCTGTAAATCCGGGAAAGATATTAATCCCCATTTCTTCTGCAATATCTCCCAGCCATCTGGTAAATGCAGCCTGGCTGATAATATGAAAGCCTTTATTGTGCATGTATCTTGGTGTTATGGGAATGCGGTAGTGAGTATATGGGCCAAGATAGTAGAATTCATCATCACGTACATTTTTTTCTATTGGGCACCCTTTTTCAAGATAGTCAGGAATCAGCTCTTTTAGAGCAACAGGGTTAAGTATTGCACCGCTTAATGCATGAGATCCGATTTCAGCACCTTTTTCAACAAGTGCTACTTCCGGCTCCATGCTTTTTTCTTGAGCCAGCTGCATCAATTTAATGGCTCCTGCAAGATTTGCAGGACCTCCGCCAACAAAAACCACATCAAATTCTATTTGTTCATGTTCAATAGTCATACTTTAATTTTACCTTCAATAAAAAATATAAATATTCAATTAATTACCAGGCTCATTCTTTATTCTGTTTTCATCCTGAGGAAATAAAACCCGGCAGTTAAAATAAAGCTATTAATTAATGTGCATGTTTATTGGGGACTAAAGAAATCAGAGTACGCAAAGCATTATTTACTGCATCGGAAGAAGGGAAATGTTCCCATACATCATTATCAAGAACAATAGTTTTTTGACCTAAAACACGTCTTTCAGAAAATGTTCCATCATCATGATAAATTCGAATTGTATATCCGTCTTCCTTCAGTGTCTTCGCGTATTTACCGCGAACTCCCTTTGAAAAGTCATATTCAGGCCGCATTTCATCATTTGCTTCTTTAGAAATAATCTTCTTCATATTGTTTTCGTTCATTTCGTGTAGCCTTCCGCGCACTAATTAATCGAATTCTGTCTCCACGTTCAGTATAGCTGATGACAATTATTTGATTATTGCTAGATGTACCAATAATCAACAGTCTTTCTTCGGTATTGGAATGGTTTATGTCGAGTTTCATGACTGAAAGGTTATCAATAAAAACGGTTTGAGCCTCATCAAAGCTGATTCCATGTTTTTGTTTGTTAATTTCAGCTTTATTTTTATCCCATTCAAATACTATCGCCATTATGTTTCCTGCTTAAGCTCCTCGTCATTTAATAAAATTTTTAAAACAACAATGCCCTGATCTGAAAATGAAAACCGTCATCCTGAAGATCATAATCACTTGCTCCTTCAATATCTTTCCATGCCCATCCCCAATAAATACTGGCATTAATTCTTTTATTTACAGACCATCTCAGCCCCAGTCCTGAACTGTAAATAGTATTATCTTCAGGATCAGGTTCATCTGTATTCCAGGCATGTCCAAAATCAAAAAAAGGACATATCTGAAGCAATCCATCTCCCGGTTTTTCACTTAAATAAGGTATTTTTAAATCCATTAAAGCTACCCGAAGTTCAGCAGATGCTGTAATGCCGTTATCCGAAGTTATTTGATTTTCACGATAACCCCGAACAGAAGAAGAACCGCCGATTTCAAATTTTTCCATGGGAAGCAGGGGATCTGCTGAAAGCCGCAAATCTGTTTTCATCAGGAGCTGGGAGTCTATAAATGACAATCTTCTTAACCATTGAAATTGTCCGAGCCAGAAAAAAAATTTTCCATCAGGATCGCTTTCATTGATTGTAGCACCTCCTATATCCATCCCCAGATTAAAAGTTGATCGTGCCGCAATCACCTGTTCCAGGCTGCGGTCTGTCCATTGCTGTGAAAAACGAAATACGGAAATTTCACTTTTCCCGTCCGGTTCAACTCCTTTGGAAAATGCAAACCCTTCACCTAACAGAGATGTTTTGCTCTCTCTTTTCTCAAAACGAAGTCCCATTGCAAATTCACGGGATAAATTTTTATAAAAAGGATGATTAAGTTCAATGGAATAGGTTTTTGTACTGCTGTCAATATCCAGAAAATCAAAGGGTTCTGCAACCACAACAGATTCAGAACGATCAGCACCAATTCCCAGTGTAGTACCCTTGCCATATAAAGGCACAGTATAATTTGCCGAATATTCATCCAGGCCCTGGGTAAGTGCATATTGCAGGTTCAATGCATCACCCCAGCCTGTCAGATTCATATGGGACAGGGTTAATTCCCCTCTATAAGCGCCTATACTTGGGGATTTGTAATTGTTAAATGCCAGCCCGATATTGTACGGTCTTGCCTCTTTGACTTCAACATCAAGAAGAGCTTCTCCCAGTTCAAGCCCTGGACTGAGGGATGCATTAATATTATCAATAAGAGGATCCTGTTTTAGCAGTTGGAGCTGTTGTTGAAGCTCATTAACATTTAATGGTGTTTTGCCGTCTTTAGCGGCAATTTGAAGGCGGCTGGAAACATATCTTTTTTTTAGCCATGAATTACCTGAAATTGCTACCTTTGCCAGTCTGCCTTCAATAATACGCAGGTAAATAAAGCCGTCTTTTACTTCCTGATCAGGAATAATTGCCCCGGAGTTAACATAGCCGTTAGCAACATAGTATTCTGTAAGTTTCTGCCTGAGTTCCTGAAGTTCTTCTGCACTGATTTCTTTATTTTTATAAGGGGTAAGCAAGGGAGACAGTTTTTCATCTGAA
>JAUCGD010000217.1 GCA_030377945.1 Desulfobacterales bacterium HSG17
TTTCACTACGTGGCATTAAAACCTAACCAATGAATATAAGAGATAATAATCAAATAATTAAATTTGTTGCGGCAGCGAAATTCTTCTGCAATTTACTAAAATCAAAAAACAAAGATGCTGAAATAAAGATTAATCAAATTCTCTCCGCAATAGCTGATTTATATTCATTAGCTCATCATCTACCAAGGATTAATTTAGAAACTGATATTGTAAATTTTGAGTTGTATGAAGTAGATAAGGAAGAATGGGAAACAATTTTTCATTCAATAGCTCTCCTATTTGGCGAGCAAAGATACTATTGGGAATATTATGATCCAAGCGAATCCATAGATTCAAATATTGAGCCAGTTATAGGTGATTTAGCTGATGATATTGCAGATATTTATCGTGATATAATGCCAGGATTAAGAGCTTGGAATATTGTTAATGATAAACTGCTACCTGAAATAATCTTTAATTGGAAAGAACCACTTTTTGGTTCTCATTGGGGCGATCATGCTTTATCTGCAATGAGAGTTTTACACCAAATAGTATTTTCAAAAGGCTTAAAGAATGCAACAAAAAAAAGCATAACCCGGCGCTGAACTCGGACGCAAAAGGGTTCCGGTCGCTATCGCTCCCTACACCCTTTTGCGCCGGTTAGCTTAGCGTTATAATTGCTTTCTTTTAACGTTTTTTTTGTTATTTTTTCAGTTTGTTACAATTTTAAAATGCCATGACACGCATTATAACCCGGCGCTGAACTCGGACGTAAAAGGGTTCCGGTCGCTAGCGCTCCCTACACCCTTTTACGCCGGTTAGCTTAACGTTATGCCCTTTTTAGGTTAAATATTGAGAAATAATAAATAAGGAACTACAATGAGTATCAATTTTGATAGTCTAAAAGAAAAGCTAAATCAGGAATATGAAAATCTAAAAAACACAATCAAAAAGCCAAATATTCTAATTGTTGGTGGCACTGGTGTTGGTAAGAGTTCACTTGTGAATGTTTGTTTCGGAAAAGATATTGCAGAAGTAGGGATTGGTATGCCTGTTACTAAATACATGGAAGCTTATGAAATACCTGATATTCCTATTGTGCTTTTTGATACTAAAGGTTATGAGATTGGAAGTAATAATCAAACTTTATTTTTGAATGAAGTTATAAATTACGCATTAAAAAATAAACAGTGTAAAGAAAAACAAATTCATATTGTTTGGTATTGCATACAATCTTCAGGACATCGTGTCTTAGATTTTGACGTAGATATTATTAAACAGTTCCAAAAAGCCGGAGTTCCTGTTTCTGTTGTTTTTACAAAATGTGATTTAGTAACTGAGGATGAAGTTAAACTTATGGAAAATGAAATTATTTTATCTTTACCTAATACACAGTATTTTCAAATAACTATAAAAAAAGAATTTAACTATCTTGATTTAGAAAAATTGTGTGACTGGTCAATAAATAATTTAGAAACGGGATTAAAATATTCATTTATATCAGCCCAAAAGATAAGTTTAGAAGCTAAAAGAAAAGAAGCGGTAAGGATAATAATTCAACATGCTAGTGGTTCTGCATTTGTGGGATTTGCTCCAATTCCTTTTTCAGAAGCGCCTCTGTTACTTGCTAATCAGACAGGAATGATAGCAAGAATCCTTTTTCTTTACAATATGAATTCACTAATTCCTTCTTTTCAAGACATAATTGGTACATTAACCCCAACGATTCTTTCGAGTACAGGTGCTTGGGTTATTGGCCAATTAGCAAAAGTAGCACCTGTAATTGGAACAATCGTTGGGGGATTCATATCAGCGACAGTTGCTGCATCCTTTACTGCTGCTATTGGATTTGCTGTTACTGAAATATGTCAAAAAGCATATTGTTTGGTTCTCGAAGGCAATATTGAAAAAATTGAATCTTTTCTCGCAGTTGCTGATGGTATTTTTAGACAACTTGTCACAGAGTATTTTCAAAGAGACAAAAATGAACTTATCAATGAAAACAATGAAGAGGTAATTTTTTAATGATAACAAACAGGTATAATGTTGTATTTATGGGAAAGACAGGCGTTGGAAAAAGTACTCTTATCAATTATCTATATGGTGAAAAAGTTGCAAAAACAGGTGTAGGTAAACCTGTTACTAGAAAGGGTTTTCACGCGATAGATTTCCAAATCAATGAACTGCCTGTAAGACTATTTGACTCTTGGGGCTTAGAAGTTGGTAAAGATATTGAATGGGTAAACGTATTAAAAGAAGAATTGAATAATAGAGGAACAGATAAATCAGCAGAGGAGTGGTTTCATTCAATATTTTATTGTATCTCTGGAAGTAGTCATCGTATTGAAGATTTTGATGTCAGAGTTATAAAACAGTTTATTAAAGAAAAATATAAAATTGCAGTTGTATTTACAAAGGCTGATTCCATTTCAGAAGAAGAAGAAGAATTTTTAAAAAAAGGTTTGATAAATGAAATAGCGATAAATGTTCCTATTATCTCTGCTTGCAGCGAAGAAAAAATTTTAAGAAGTGGAATTAAAACACAAAAATTTGGAAAAGATGAAATTGAATTACAAGCATATAACAACTTCTGGGATTCAATAAAGAACAGGCGCATAAACTCTAAATCAAGCAAATATTTTTCGCATTAAAATTAAATTCATCAATAATATCAACACTAAAGAAAGAAATTAAAAAAAGACGGTATGAGAAAAATTAATGCGAAGTTTGTAAATCATCATTTCTCATAGCGAATGAGATTAATGCAATTCCAATCAATATTTTTCGCATCGTGTTATTTCAGTATGTTATAGAAATATCAATGCGAATCACTGACAAATAAATATATGAATTTACAAACTTCGCATTTGGTTATTATTATATATCTCATAATTGCTATTTTTTCTCATACCTGATATTATTAGAAATATTAATTACAATGAGAGATATGGCAAAAAAAGATTGAGTTTATGCGTCTGTTCTATAGATTCTCTCGTTCTGGAGTTCGAAAAAGCGAAAAACTCATAACATTAGATTTGGTCCTTAATATAAATTCGCCCCTTGCGCCAGGCAATAAACTAATCTTATAATTCTTTCCTAATTCCTGCATGATAGCATGAACAATATCTACTGAAAATCCTTTTATTTTCCCATTTTCTTCATAGTTATACGGAGGCCAGTCTTCAGTAATAATTGTAAGGTCTTGTTCTTCTGCATTGATCTGAGCAACTCCAAGTACAAAAAGACAAACAAACATTATCAATAATTTTTTTTTCCACATAATTTTTTCTCCTAAGATATTTTTTTATACAATTAATAGGACATAAATGTTCTTATCACTTATTAAATTATTTGTACTAAAAGTTGTTTTGTAATTAAAGGTGTTAAAATAGATTGCTTAAGCCGTTGAATTTATTTAAAATAGCCAATTAACCATATTTGCTATATATCTTATTAAATCAGATGGTTACACCAATTGTTTTAACACCCTTTAATTATCAATAATATAAGAAAATCGCATAACTTCAAATCATTGATTAGTGCTTTTACAAAAGCAAAAGTGTCAAAAATATTGCCCTTTTTATAATTATGTCGCTTGATATTATTAAAATACTGTACAGTAGCCTAACGCTAAGCTAACCGGCGCAAAAGGGTGGAGGGAGCGATAGCGACCGGAACCCTTTTGCGTCCGAGTTCAGCGCCGGGTTATATAGCTTTTGTGCACTGTTTTATTTTTTAGCGTTTAAAAAAAAAAGTTGCTTCATGTCTGCTTATAAATAATTGTACCAACGTGTTCTCCGGCAAGAGCCTTTGAAATATTGCCTGGAACCATACCGTTAATTATTTGAACTTGTTCAATAACTTCACTGTTTTGAATTATATCCAGGCATGGACGTTCAATTACAAGATCATCCTGGTTTCTTTCAATTAAATCTCTTACATTGATTTTTGGAATGAACTCTGCATTAGGATTTTTCTTTGGATCATCTGTATATAATCCGTCCTCATCTTTGATGAATAAGATTCTTTTTGAGCCAATTAAATCTCCCAAAATTACCAGTCCCACATCAGTACGACGTATGGGTATTCTGCCTTTTTCAGGTTTGATTGCAAAGAAGTCATAAGGCGGCATTCCGTGCATAACCGGAATAATGCCTTCTGCAAAGTATGTTGGCAGTTTGACTATATCGCTGTGTGACATTTTGATTCCGCCCCAGGGCGATAATAATGTTGCTATCATTAGAGCATTCTGATCCGAAATCATACTTCCAAAACGGGCAATTATTCCTGTCGGCATACCCATTTCAAGTGCGATTGTGTATATATGGCGACTTCTGGTACCGCCTCCAGTTGTTATAAGAATTTTATTTTTTTCCCTGTTTGCTACAATCTCCTTAAGTATTGCAGGAAGAGCTTTAACACCGCGATCACAGATTGATTGTCCTCCGATTTTCATTATTGCAACGTCAGGATATAATCGCTGCTGAGGAGCAATTTCCAGTTTTTCCAAAAATTCTTTGCTGACCAGACTTTCTCCCATCAGTCGGCTTTTAACATGAAGCCTTTTACCGTCTTTATCTCGAATCAAAGCCATATTTTACCTCATTGTTATTTTTCATTATCTGATTTTTTGCTTTTTGTACCCTTGCGAAGACAAATCAGTTCAGCCTTGATTTCTTCAGCAATATGTTCCAATTCACATAAACGTAAATGATCAGAATAAACTTTTAGATTGCAATCACTTACGGCAACAATTCGAAAACGGGGTTTCTTTTCTCCGTCTTTAACTTTTCTTCGTTCTCTGTAAAAGATTTTTCCTGACATGATATATCTCCTTATATTTTTTAAAAAATGAAATTGAATTATGAGTTGATAAATATTTTGCTATATAACGTTAAGCTAACCGGCGTAAAAGGGTGTAGGGAGCGCTAGCGACCGGAACCCTTTTACGTCCGAGTTCAGCGCCGGGTTATAATGCGTGTCATGGCATTTAAAAATTGTAACAAACTGAAAAAATAAAAAAAACGTTAAAAGAAAGCAATTATAACGCTAAGCTAACCGGCGCAAAAGGGTGTAGGGAGCGATAGCGACCGGAACCCTTTTGCGTCCGAGTTCAGCGCCGGGTTATATTGGCTTTTTGTTTCGTTCAGGTTTTTAATACCAATTTATTTCGCCTCATATGATATTCACTGAACTTTACATCTCTATATACGTCATACACTGGAAGATCGCACTTTATAGATTTAATGCTGACAATATCTTCCGGCTTTTCATATTTTGAATATATCCAAGTGTCATCCATTTGTCGCAAGAATTTTTCAACTTTTCGAAAATATTGTGAAACAAGAATGTATTCAGAAAATGTACTAATAAACTGATAATGTGAAAATTTATCTCCTCGATCATAGGCTTCTGTTGAATCAGAAAGAATTTCTATTATCACAATGGGATTTTTTAGAATATCACTGTATTCATCATCATATTCTTCATTTCCACAAACAACAACTATATCAGGATATGTGTATTTTTTGATTTCTTTCATTTTTACTTTCATGTCGCTTGCAAAAATACTACATGGCTTTTCAAGCAATTGATTTCCTAACACCCTGACAATATTGGTTGATATTTTATTGTGTTCTCGGCTTGCACCAGCCATTGCAAAAATTTCACCACCAAAATATTCACTTT
>JAUCGD010000218.1 GCA_030377945.1 Desulfobacterales bacterium HSG17
GTCTATAATAATTTATAACGATGATATTTCAAGAGGCATTAAAAGAATAGAACATAACTATACAATTAGGGGAAAAGTTACTGATGAAAGTGGTATTTTGATTGTTAAGGTCAATAATAATGAAGTTTATACAGATAAAAATGGCAACTTCAGTACTGATATTTTTTTATCTGAAGAAAAAAACAAAATCTTAATTGAGGCAACGGATATTTATCAAAATGAGGCTTTTAAAAGTGTAACGGTTACACGAGAAATAACTAATTTTCCAATTAATATTGACAGTAATAAACGACTTGCTCTGGTCATCGGTAATGCTAATTATGTATACGGAGGAAAACTATCAAATCCTGTTAATGATGCCAGATCTATTGAAAGTACTTTGAGACGATTGAATTTCACAGTGATTAAGTATGAAAACTGTAATCAAAAAGCAATGAAAAAAGCAATTGACGATTTTGGAGAAAAATTAATAAATAAAAATACTGCACTATTTTTTTATGCTGGTCACGGTGTCCAAGTTTCGGGAAATAACTATCTTGTCCCTATCGAAGCAAAATTAAAAAATGAAAACGATGTAGAGTATGACTGTGTAAGAGCAGATAGAATACTTTCCAAAATGGAACGTGCTGGTTCGAAAACAAATATTGTTATTCTTGATGCATGCCGAGATAATCCTTTTGAACGAAGTTGGCAAAGAAGTGCCAGGGGAAGGGGTTTAGCTTTTATGAGTGCCCCTTCAGGCTCTCTGATTGCTTATGCTACATCACCTGGTGAAACTGCATCTGATGGATCAGGGCTTAACGGACTTTATACATCTGCATTGCTCAAATATATTATTACTCCAAATTTAAAAATTGAGGAAATTTTTAAAAAGGTACGAGAAACAGTAATAAGAGAATCTAATAATATGCAAATTCCTTGGGAATCAACCTCTTTAATAGGAAACTTTTACTTTATAAAATAGTGATTATAAAGGCTAACCCGGCGCTGAACTCGGACGCAAAAGGGTTCCGGTCGCTATCGCTCCCTCCACCCTTTTGCGCCGGTTAGCTTAGCGTTATAATTGCTTTCATTTAACGTTTTTTTTGTCAATTTTTCAGTTTGTTACAATTTTAAGCTGCCATGACACGCATTATAACCCGGCGCTGAACTCGGACGTAAAAGGGTTCCGGTCGCTAGCGCTCCCTACACCCTTTTACGCCGGTTAGCTTAACGTTATACCCTTAATATCTGCATGTTATCTCTATCATTAATTGATAGAATACCCATATTTTGAAAATGATGCCATAGTTTCATTATTGAATATAAAAAATAATTTATGAGGAAAAATGAATATTCGTTCAACAGTTTTTGAATACCTACTTTCGCAGTATTACAATAATGATCCAAAAGAAATGAGTGAAGATACTGGCTATACAGTTTTGCAAATAAAAAAATGGGTAAAAGGCGATATCATACCAAATCATCAAACATTGGATTATATTTTCAGTTGTTTATATACTCCAGAATTCAGAGTTATTACTGAATTCTTTGAATTGGATTATACTGAACCAATCAAACCACAATTTCGTGAGTTATTCATGGGACATGAAGAATGTTCTGGTATATATGCTTTTTACGACTCAATGGCTAACCTTTTATACGTTGGAAAAGCATCAAATCTTTTCCAGGAAAGTTATGATGCGATTTTACGAGAAGTAGAAATAATTTTTCCTGCTGGGGTAAAAAATAAAAACAGAAAAAGATATGAAGTTATAAAATATATCTCTGCATACGAAATTATGAAATTTGAACTTTTTGACTATCCCAAACATGTTGAGTCAATAATATTACGAATTTCAAAACCTCAATTAAACAAGGTTATTGGTTCTTTAGAAGAAGCTTACCCAAAAGAAATTTAAAATTAATTGGCCAAAACATCGTTTATGTTAAATATTAACACTGAAAAATTGTACTATATTTGGAAAATATCAAAAATTAAATATTTTTTGCCTTAGAAATATTCAAACAGAGCGGAAGATTTTAATAAGTATCTGATCAAAAAGTACATACGATTTTAATACATTACATTAAAATTTTTTTTTTAAATGAATATTATTATCGTATTTAAAATTATTCGCATACAAAATATTCTCATTCAGCACAGCCAGCAATTTGAATGCAATTTATAAAGAATGAGAATATTTTGTTTGTTTTAGTCAAATAATAGTATTGCTTTAAATTTCAAAAACTTAATATTTTTAGATCAGAAACTAACTATTTTTGAATGTTTGTAATAACACAAGTGATTCGATTTAATATTAAATATATCTCGAAGAACTTAATGGCATTGTTCAAAAAGAAATTGCAAAAATCACATAAAACGGGTATAACCCGGCGCTGAACTCGGACGCAAAAGGGTTCCGGTCGCTATCGCTCCCTCCACCCTTTTGCGCCGGTTAGCTTAGCGTTATAAAGCTTCATTGTGTATTGATATTTGAAATTATTTAAAAAATTATCATTCACCTAACTGGAAATATTGATGATCTTTGAAATAGTCTTGAATCGTACATATCAATCACTGAAAACATTAACGATTGCAAAGAATCTTTTTAAATTATGTTTTCACATGTGGGAAACGGTTTTCAACAAAGTTGACGACTATTCAATTTGAAAATATTTTCTCGTACTTAAAAACTGATAAAATTATTGACAATTGCGATGAATCATTACAAACAAAGGTTTCACTTGCGGGGCAAGCTTTTCAACAAAGTTGACGGCAATTCAGCTTGAAAATATTTTCTCGTACTTGAAAACTGATAAAATTATTGACAATTGCGATGAATCATTACAAACAAAGGTTTCACTTGCGGGGCACGCTTTTCAACTAAGTTGACGGCAATTCAACTTGAAAATATTTTCTCGTACTTGAAAACCGATAAAATTATTGACAATTGCAATGAATCATTACAAACAAAGGTTTCACATGCGGGGCACGCTTTTCAACAAAGTTGACGACAATTCAATTTGAAAATATTTTCTCGTACTTGGAAACGGATAAAATTATTGACAATTGCGATGAATCATTACTAACAAAGGTTTCACTTGCGGGGTACGCTTTTCAACAAAGTTGACGACAATTCAACTTGAAAATAATTTCTCGTACTTGGAAACGAATAAAATTAATGACAATTGCGATGAATCATTACAAACAAAGATTTCACTTGCGGGGCACGCTTTTCAACAAAGTTGACGACAATTCAACTTGAAAATAATTCCTCATACGTCGAAACAGTTAAAAACATTGATGATTATTCAAAATAATTTTACAAATATTTCATTTGCGAAAAACGGTTTTTTACAACATTTTGAATAAACAACAAAAATTATTCAAATTGAAAACTTTGAACTAATGAGAACAGTTTGAACAAAAACAAAAACGCTTTATAACCCGGCGCTGAACTCGGACGCAAAAGGGTTCCGGTCGCTATCGCTCCCTACACCCTTTTGCGCCGGTTAGCTTAGCGTTAGATTTTTAAAATTAAAATTGATCTATGTACGAAAAGTTAGATTTGCAACTCATTGAAACCTGAAAACAGAAATGAAAAATGACGATTATTAAAATTTTTTTTCAACAAGTGTTGCGGTTGAGGATGATGGTTTTTAACTGAATTAACGTTTATGCAACATTATGAGCCTTTTACCGAGCATGACTGTTGGCAACAAAGTTGATAATTGCTAAAAAACTCTATCAACTATTGCTGTGGTTGAAGATGGCGCTTTTTACAAAGTTGACAATTATGCAATGTTATGAGTATGTTACCGAATATGACTGTTGGCAACAAAAATGACAATTGCAAAAAAACTCTATCAACTATTGCTGTGGTTGCAGATGACGCTTTTTAAAAAATTAACAATTATGCAATGTTATGAGAATGTTACCGAACATGACTGTTGGCAATAAAAATGACAATTGCAAAAAAAACTCTATCGACTATTGCTGTGGTTGCAGATGACGTTTTTTACAAAGTTGACAGTTATCCAATGTTATGAGTATGTTACCGAATATGATAGTTGGCAACAAAAATGACAATTGCAAAAAAACTCTATCAACTATTGCTGTGGTTGCAGATGACGCTTTTTAAAAAATTGACAGTTATCCAATGTTATGAGTATGTTACCGAACATGACAATTGCAAGAAAACTCTATCAACTATTGCTGTGGTTGCAGATGACGCTTTTTAAAAAATTGACAGTTATCCAATGTTATGAGTATGTTACCGAACATGACAATTGCAAGAAAACTCTATCAACTATTGCTGTGATTGCGGATGACGTTTCTAACAAAATTGCCCATTAAGCAATGTTATCGAACATGACTATTGGCAGCAAAAATGACAATTGCAAAAAAACTCTATCAACTATTGCTGTGGCTGCGGATGACGTTTTTAACTGACCTGACGTCGCTGAAGCAAAATGGGAAAAAGAAAAATTATGTTCATTATAAAAATTCGCATGAAAAAACGAAAAACAAATCTAACCCGGCGCTGAACTCGGACGCAAAAGGGTTCCGGTCGCTATCGCTCCCTACACCCTTTTGCGCCGGTTAGCTTAGCGTTCGGTTGTTTCTCATTACTTGATTTTTAGAATAAATTAAGCTTGTTATCGTTTTGTTAAGCTTGTTAATTTTATTGATTTTTGAAATACATTTGCTTCAATTCACCAATACCTGAAACAAAGATTTTTTTTGCAACAAGCTTGGCGCTTATTCAACTTGTGAATATTTTATCTCACTTGTCGATTTCTAAAAATGTTGATGACTGTGCTGATTTTTTTGAAACGAAGATTATGCTTGCTGGACACTGTATGCATCATGGTTGTCGCTTATTCAGCTCGTGAATATTTTATCGCACTTGCCGATTTCTAAAATGTTGATGCCTGTGCAGATTTTTTGAAACAAAGATTATGCTTTCGGGACACGGTTTGCAACATTATTGGTGATAAT
The DNA here is from genome assembly GCA_030377945.1 of Desulfobacterales bacterium HSG17. The sequence goes on from JAUCGD010000218.1 coordinate 4,985, forward strand.
TCAGCTCGTGAATATTTTATCTCACTTGTCGATTTCTAAAAATATTGATGACTGTGCTGAATTTTTTGAAACGAAGATTATGATTGCGGGACACGGTTTGAAACAATAATGGCGATAATTCAGCTCACGAATATTTTATCTCACTTGTCGATTTCTAAAAATATTGATGACTGTGCTGAATTTTTCGAAATGAAGATTTTGCTTGCGGGACACGGTTTGCAACAATATTGGCGATAATTCAGCTCGTGAATATTTTATCTCACTTGTCGATTTCTAAAAATGTTGATGACTGTGCTGAATTTTTTGAAATGAAGATTTTGCTTGCGGGACAGCCTTTGTAATAAGTTTGGCGCTTATTCAGCTTTTAAATATTTTATCGCATTTACTAATTGCTGTAAACATTGACGAATGTGCAAAATTTTGCTTGCGGAACAAATTTTTCAGCAAACTTGTAAATCCATTGTATCTGCCAATTACAAAAAATGTTGACGACTGTTAAAATTTTTCTTATAAAATTGTTGGTAGTGCTTAACATGTAGTGATGGCCGCCAACCGTGGGGCAATCTCGGAATTGTAGTGATGAACAAAATTCCAGATTGCGCCGATATGGTTCTCCAATTTTTTGGAAAAGGACAGTGTTTTTCTTA
>JAUCGD010000022.1 GCA_030377945.1 Desulfobacterales bacterium HSG17
ATATGCTTGGGATTGAATATGTCTGTATCGACCATGACGCACGAGATGCAGATTTGTCAAAAAAATTTTTCAATAACAATAATTTTAAAAGATATTCACTGGCTTTTGTTGAATCTCAATTCTGGGATAAATATTATGGAATTACGAATATTTCTTATCCAACCATCCCCCATTTGGGAGTGAATAAAGATGCCAAATTTGTAGAATTAGAAGAAGATTATAAAATTGTTGTATTGAGTTTTTCCAGGCTGAATCAAGTGTTACCTCAATTGGGTCAGATTCTATATGTATTAGAGCAGTTTGATGAGAACTATTTGTTTTCACAATTTCAAACCTGGCATTACGCAATGATATATTTTATGAGGGAGATATTAAATTGCTCGGAATTTGAACTGCTTTCAAATTATCGAACCATTAACATCTTTGGCCATAATATTACGCAGTTTTTAAAATTTGAAATGATTGAAGGGCTTAAAACAGACCATGATATTGAAATTTATGGAGATGAATACTGGAAATTTATTTTTCCGGATTATTATAAAGGCTGGCTGGATAACAAAGAGCAGATTGACGAATTATTCAGCCATAACAATTGTCTTTATCTGTTATTAAACTGGGCACCATCTATTTTTACTAGTAATCCGCATCTTTACAATGCCATCAAACGTAAAAACCCATTTGTATGTTATGCTCCGCTTGCAAAAACTGATGAATTTAAGGGATTTGAGCATATTGAATATGATAATATCACAAAACTGAATCACATTGTTGAAAATATCAGGGATATATTTAAAAACCCGGTGCTTCTGCAAGCCATTAAAAACCAGCAAAGCGTCTTGGAAACAAGCTCAAAATTTTTTGAAAACAGTATTCTTTCAAATAAAGACAGCCAATATCAGTTTGAGTTTGAAAGAATGTGCAGCAAAACTATAAAGAAAATTGATCAAAAAGTGTACCGGTTTATGGATAAAAACGAAGTGCTGTTGAGAGGGGCATATGATTTTTTATTCAAGGAATCTGTAAGTATTGATATATCAAAATCAAAATTTTTTAAAAGGGAATATGTCCAGAAAATAGTTAAGCTGACCCCCCAGGATTTAAAATTGTCATAACAGGTCGTTAACCTTCAATAATAAAAATTTTATGATTGCTAAGTACCTAAAAATAAATATTTGCCTTCTTCATTCAGAATCTGTAGGTAGACTTTTGTCTACAACTGAATTTTATCTGAGGAAACAATACATTGATAAAAACAGAGCATTACAGGTTTTCATTACAGGTGATCCTGTACTGCCTTATATGCTAAAAATGTATAAACAAAAAGGGCTAGTTATAAAAAATCGATTCATACATTCCATCCTTCAAAAAATATCCGTATACCCCCTTTTTAAAAATATAGTCAATAAAATGGAGTTGAATGGATTTTATGACTGGGAGGTATGGAACAAAGCCCCTGCACAGCTAAAATTGACTGAAGAGGAGTATAAAAAAGGAAGAAAACTTTTAAAGGGTATTGGGGTTAAAAAGGGTGTCGATTATGTCTGTATTCATGCCCGGGATAATAGCTACACAGATACGCTTCAAAAAAGGGATACATACTGGAAAGATAATGATTTCAGGGACTGTAGTATTGAAAACTATGAGGCAGCTGCCCTCTATCTGGCAGATAAAGGCATTTGTGTGATTCGTATGGGTAACAGCAATTCACCACCTTTCAAAACAGATCATCCGCTAATCATTGATTATGCAACAAAGTATAAATCGGATTTTGCAGATGTGTTTCTGTCTGCAACCTGCAAATTTTTCCTTGGAAATACATCTGCAGTATATCTTTTGTCATCTGTTTTTGATGTGCCGGTGGCTTACACCAACATGACACCGATAGGTGAAAGCGGCCGAAAGAAAAATGATATTTATATTTTAAAGAAAATTTATGATGAAAATACAAAACAATACATCCCATTTAAAGGGATGCAAAGATTTGAAGACAAGTTTTTTTCAGATCAGCTGCATGCATTAGAACAAAGCACATATATCTTAAACCGGAACAACAGTCTTCTTTATTCAAGGTTAAGTCGGGATCAGCTTGAGATTCTGAAAACAAATAGGATTACGATTTGTGAGAATACGCCTGATGAAATCCTATGGCTCACAAAAGAAATGAATGAAAAAATAGATGGTGTTTATAAAAAACCTGAAGATTGGGATAAGATTCAGAAAAAACATTTAGCTGTTTTTGACCAGAACCATCCATTTTTTTTGAATCCTCCTGTCTCCCCAATTTGTTTTGATTTTGTTAAAAATAATATGAGTTTATGGGAAAATGATGCCAACACCATAAGAGTGGATGAATACAATGAAAGATGAAATAATAGAAAAATTATTTGCAGCCATTCCTGAAGTAAAAGAATTGCTAATTCCAGACAGTGAACCATATAATTTTTTTGATACTGTTATCCAGGCATATTGTAAGGATAGGGAACAAATTCAAACCATTGATTTTAATCCTATACGAGCCTTAAAGTGGCCATGTATATCAATGGGGAATCTAAACTCCTACGATCTGTTTGGTTTGAATGTATTCATGCATTATGCATATCTGTACAAAAATTTCGGGTTTTATAAAACCATTTTTGATGTTGGTGGAAATGTCGGCCTTGATTCCATTATTCTTGAAAAATTTGGGTACACTGTTTTTGCCTTTGAACCGGATCCTTTTCTTGTAGAAATATTCAGGGAAAATATTGAACGCAATGGATCAAAAAATATTAGCATCATCAACAAGGCATTGTCTAATACTGCCGAAAAAAAGGATTTTGTGAGAGTAAAGGGAAATCTGACTGCCAGCCATATAGACGGTGCAAGAGGATACTATGGTGATGTTGATTTTTTTGATGTCGAATGCGTTACTTTTGAAGAACTGGATATTATTCCGGATATCATAAAAATCAATATTGAAGGATTTGAAAAAGAACTCATCCCGTGCATACCGGAAAAATATTTGGAGAAATGTGACTTTATTATCAGTATCCACAATGAAGAGGCAAGAGACGCTATTTTTACGAATTTCTTTGCCAGGGGAATGATGATTTATAGTCAGAAAATCGGATGGAAAAAGGTAAAAGACATAGACGATCTGCCGGGCTTAAATAAAGAAGGATATATCTTTGCAAGCAAAAAAAATAAAATGAAATGGTAGGAATAAACAGATGAATGATTTGAATCAAAAAAAAGTATTGCTGGTAATTCCCAATACACGTTGGTACGAACGGCGTCCCTGGATGATTTCCAATAATTGTGCCTTTGTCATCACGGCAATTTTAAAAGATGAATATGATTTTAGTATTCTGGATGCAAACGGTGCCGATCTGACCAAAGAGGAAGTCGAAAAAAGACTTCAGGACCTAAAACCGGATGCGGTACTGGTATCAGGGGTATCTATTGAATACAGGAAACAGTATCATGCTGTTTTTTCTATTGCCAGAAAAATTAATCCTGATGTGAAGACCATTCTTGGCGGCTCATATTGTACCCTGCTGCCTGAGGATGCCATAAAAGGGGATCTCAATCTGTCATACGTGTTTACCGGGCATGCTGAAGAAAGGCTTGCACCTTTTATGCGCAAGGTATTTGCCAATGACTCTGGATTAGAAGATACAGAAGGGATTGCTTTTTGGGATAAATCCGGCAAAATACAGGTCAATCCGCTTACCAAAAAAGTTGTGCAGCTAAAACAGATTCAAGACCTGGATTATACCTATATGGATTTGAGCCCCTATCTTGATCAGGAACATATGGATTTTATGGCCAATGGTAAAGGAAAAACCTTTATGCTCATGACCTCCAGGGGGTGCCCGCACAATTGTGTATTCTGTGCCAATAAGATTCTGCAGGGACGGGGGCTGGCTTTTTATGCGGCAAAAAAGGTATTGTCAGATATGAGATACCTCATTGAAAAATATGATGTGAACCATTTTATTTTTATTGATGATCTGTTTTTATATGACCGCAAAAGGGTGGATGAGATCATCCGAGGTATCATGGATTTAAGAAAGACATATCCCGGTCTGACCTGGCATCATGCCAATGTATCTGCTTGGCATCTGGATTCCGAACTCCTAGGAAGAATGAAAAACAGTGGCTGTGACAAGATCATCATTTCCATAGAATCTGGCTCAAATAGGGTACTCAAAGAGATCATTCGAAAACCCTTAAAACTTGATATTATTCCGGGTGTTGTAAAGATGTGCAAAAAAGCAGGTATGGATATTGGTGCAAATTTTGTTATTGGATTACCCGGAGAAACATGGGATGAAATACGCCTAACCTTTGCATTTGCTGAAAAATTAGACCTTGATTTGGCACATTTTCACATAGCCACCCCCCAGCCTGGAACAGATCTTCATATAATATCAATGGAACAGGGATACCTGCCGCCTGATTTTTCATTTCTGGATGAACGGTTTTTCGGATATTGTGAAGGCTTTATTAAAACAGACGAATTTATACCTGAAGAGTTAAAGGTACTTCGGGCTTATGAATGGGACAGGATTAATTTTTCTACACCAAAGAAAATTGAAAAAGCAGCTAAGATGTACATGACAACGGTTGACAAATTAAATGAGCACAGAAAACATACCAGACGAAAACTCGGTGTCCATGTAAATATGGATGACCGGGGAATTAACCGGTTATAAAAAACAAACAAATGAATCTTGGAAATGACATATCTTGCCCCTTATGCCTGTCAAAAAAATGGCAGATCCATGAAGTCAATTATCCTTTTTTTGGGCATCAGAGTTTTACTGCAATCAAACCTAACGGCCGGATAGGGGAATGCTGTTTCTGCCATTTGCTGGTTAATATGGATAATCTGAAAAGCCCCTCTTATATTGAATCAATTTATACGGATAAGGTGTATGTTCAAACCAAGCAAACCAATCATTTTGTATCTGTGCCTGAATATGACCAACCCGTGACCCAGTATTTTTTACAGGCAATGATTTTAAAAAAGTATTTGCCTGAAGAGCCTTCAATACTTGATATTGGCTGCTTTGACGGAAAGCTGCTGCAAGAATTTCAAAAAGTGAGTTCCAAGGCCAGTCTCCACGGTTTTGATATTGATGAACAGCGGCGTGACCTTGTGCCGGAAGATATTATTTTCTGGAGTGAGGATTTGGTTCAGGTAACAGAGACCTTTGATTTGATCTGCCTGTCCCATTCCATACAATATATTCTAGATATCCCCGCCTTATTTGAAAATCTGAAAAGATTATTAAAAAAAAATGGTATTATTTTTATCCAGGTCCCCAATCTGTTAAAAAATTATTACGCAATCCTGTATGGAGACCTGTACTATTATTATACACCTGAGGTCATAGAAGCCATTTTTTCTTTTTTCGGGTTTGGTTTTAAAAATATTGATAAAAAAGGTTGGTTTGATACAGATATTGTGGGTGCAGCAATGGTTTTAGAAAATAGTGAACCTAAAAAAGTACCTGATAATAATGTTATGAGCGATTGCCTTGATTATTTTAAGGATATGGAACAAGGATTGCATAAAATTAAGAATATTAAAGACAGGAGAATAGGGATTTTGGGTACAACGATTAACGCAGGCTTTGCCAGCCTGGCTCTTGATTCAAGTCTTGATTATTTTATTGATGAAAATCCTTCCAAACAGGGAAGTTTTTTCCATGACAAGCCGGTCAGACATCCTAAAACGCTAACGAACAATGATGTTGTAGTATTACCATATGGTCAAGCAGGGAATAAAATAAAAAAAAGATTTGATTTAAAATACATGGGAAAATTTATTTTGGTTTGATGAATATTTAAAATGAATGAATTTTTAAAACAGATTACAGTTGAATTTAATTAAAGTCGATTGTAATACTTATGAAAGAAAAAAATATTAAAGATTTAACATTACAGAGATCTTCATATTTGAGCAGTTTTCGCAGGTTACAAAGTGATAATTGCCGTCTATGGTTCAATCAAGATTTTACAAAAAAACTTGTGCTGTGATGACCTAATATAGATGCTAACTTTTTAACTAAATAAGGATTAAACAATGTAGTTGAGCTTTTTTTGCCGGTTTTTGAAAGGGTTGTTATTTGTATAGAATTACAGATGAATAGTTTAGTATAGTTTATTAGGAGATTACAGTGAAAAAGAATCGTTATATTACTATTGCGTTTTTCTATCATTCCTCTCTTTTTAAGATTCAATCAGGCCCTTATAGCTAAAGAAGATAATATTTCTTTGGCTTGGCAGTTTCACAACTTCGCTTCCAATGAATCTACAATGTGCAAGCCAAGAATTACCGGTTATGGATTATTTTTTTATTTCGGAAAAATGATTTCGAAATAGTATGACCATGAATTAAAAATACAATTATTTGTTCTATTGAAAAGGAGTTATAATATGTGGAAAGTGATTAAAAAATGTGTTGTATGTATTTTTGTGATTGCTCTTGCTGTTAATGCTTTTGCAGAAGTTCATGATGGCAGCAAAGAAAAGCCGATTAGAGTCATGCTTGTTCCATCTGATACAGGTGCAAATAGTATCGCAGATGATTTTAGACCTGTTTTCAATGCTATGACACAGGTATATGGGATTAATTTTGATATTAAGGTTGGCAGCTCTTTTGGGGCTGTAGTGGAAGGAATATGCAATGAACAGGTTGATGTGGCATGGCTGGGCGTTGTGACATTATATCAGGTCGTTCAGCGAGGGTGTGGTGAGTTCCTGGCCCTTGATGTCAAAAAAGGAAAATCAATATATTATTCCGGTATTTTTGTTGCAAAAGATTCTCCGATTAAATCTCTTCAGGATTTAAAGGGAAAGTCCATGGCCTTTGGTGACGTGAATTCAACATCATCATTTAATTTTCCTGTAGCAATGCTAATGAATGAAAACATATATCCGGCAAATGATCTGGGTGCTATTTATATGGCGGGAAGTCACACCAATTCTCTGAGTGCCTTGAGAGAAGGGCGGGTTGACGCTGCCTGTGCGTCCTTTAATGTTTATGAAAAGAGTGTGCAAAATGGTATAATGGACCCTACAAAATTCAGGATATTAAAGAAAAGTGAACCCATTCCGATTCCACCCATGGGAATGCATGTCAATCTTAAACCTGAAGTAAAAGCGTTACTTAAAAAAGCCTTTAATAATGTTCATAAAGCTCCAGGCATTAAGCCTGAACAGATAAGGGGGTATGGAGGGAAAAAAGTCGATCGTTTTAATGCTGATTATCCATACGCAAAAATTGAGAGTGCCATGAATAAGTTGGTTAAAGTAACTGATGAAGTAAAAGCTGCTATGCTTGAAAAGGCAAGTCAAAGATGATCATATGAACGATACGGGGAAGAGCTAATTTGTTTTTTAGCTTTTCTCCGTTGTTTTTTAAACACCGGGAACTTTAAATATGCTCAAATTTTCGAATGTTAATAAAAAATTCAAGGATGGTACCATTGCCTTAGACAATGTGAGTTTAAGTATACCCAAAGGAGAATTTTGTGTTGTTTTAGGACCTTCTGGAGCAGGCAAATCAACACTTCTTAAATTAGTCAATGGCATGATAGAACCCACAAATGGCAAAATTAATTTTGATGGGATACCAATTAAAGAAAAAAAAATTAAACAGATTCAACGTCGCATTGGAATGGTTCATCAGCAGCTGCATCTTGTTCAACGCTTATCTGTGATAAATAATGTGCTGTCAGGGGCACTTCCGGGAGTGCCGACTATTTTTGCTCTATTATGGATGTTTTCTATGCAGTACAAAAAAAAAGCCTGTGAGCTCCTTGAACAAGTTGGGTTTGAAGAACAACATCTTTACAGGCGTGCTTCACAATTTTCAGGCGGTCAGCAACAAAGGATTGCCATAGCCCGTGCATTTATTCTTAACCCGGACTTGATTCTTGCTGATGAGCCCGTGGCAAGCTTAGATCCGGTAATCAGCCGCAATATTTTAAAATTATTAAAACAAGCGTCAATTTTACATAGTTCGACAGTGTTTTGCAGCCTTCATCAAGTAGAACTGGCATTGGAAATTGCAGACAGAATAATAGGTCTTCGTGAAGGCAAAATTGTCTTTGATGGTATTCCTGATGATTTAACGGCTGATGTGCTGGAAAGGATTTATGAGAATGTACCCGGAAGTGAGCCTTCCATGAAGGCAGCTGAATCATTTCGCAATTTAACACTTAGAAACACTCTGCTTGATCCTGCAATTAAAGTTGAGATATTAGTGGCATGAGTAAACAAATAATTAAAAATGATAAAATAGCATTCAAAAACAGACCGGCTTCGGAATGGGAATTTCGCCCATTATTTCGCCTGTCGAATATTGTAGTATTGCTTTTAGTAATAGTTTTTCTGTTTTTTTCAGCAAAAAATGTTGGGATCAATAAAGGCATTGTGGAAAGTATAAAAGCGGTACCTGCAATTGTTGGAGTGGGCGAATCATCAGTGATAAATGGCTGTAAAGCGTTTATTAAAAATTCATTCCCTCTGGTTGTTGAATATCAGACGGAAGTAAACAGAATTTCCAATTTTAACTCAAATAATATTCCTTTGTTTAGTTATATTGAAACACGAGAGTTAAAAGAGTATTCTGCTGAAACAAACTCATGGAGTGTTGATGAAGCCCAGTGGCTGATCGAACCGTTTGGGTATATTAAACGAGTGGGGTTGAAAATGCTTGATACGATCGAGATAGCAATATGGGGCACGATTTTATCAGTTCTATTATCAATACCCCTTGCTTTTTTTGGAGCAAAAAATATGTGCCAGCACAAATTATTATATCTTTGCGCCCGGGGCTTAAGCAGCTTTAACCGGGCAATCCCAGATATGATTTATGCACTTTTTTTTGTTTTAATGTATGGATTTGGACCCATGGCAGGGATTATGGCACTTGGCGTTCATACCAGCGGGTTTTTGGGAAAATTTTTTGCTGATGAGATAGAAAATGCTGACCCAAATACCCAGGATGCTCTCAAATGTATAGGTTCCAATAAAATAAAAGTTTTGACATTTGCAGTTTTTCCGCAGATTATGCCACAGATGTTTTCATATATGCAGTACATCCTGGAAAGAAATGTCAGGATGGCTACTATCCTTGGCATTGTAGGAGCTGGTGGTATCGGAATGGAATTGAAGGGTAGATGGGATATGTTTAATTATGGGCATGTGTCAACAATTTTATTGGCAATTTTTTTAACTGTGATCATGCTTGAATATTTTACACAGTTTTTGAGGTCAAAATTATTTTAGTAAAAAAACATTTAATTGCTACAGAATAGTACTTGATTATTTAAGGAGAGCAGAATGAAAGAAGCTTTAAAAAAAATTAAAACGATCTGGATATGTGGTTTATCATCTGCCGGCAAGACAACTTTAGCCAGGTTGGTTATAAATCGTCTGCAGGAAAACGGATATCCTTGTCTATTAATTGACGGTAACGAGACACGAAATCTTTTTAATAATAAATATGGATTTGATCCCAAATCACGCATCAAACAAACCCAGCGAATGAAGAATTTAGTGATGTGGGTTCTGAATCAAAATATCATTCCTGTAGTTGCTATGATTCACCCTTTTGAAGATGATCGACTCCGTTGTCGTCAGGAGATAAAAGGGTATTTTGAGGTTTTTTTAAACTGTCCAATAAATGAATGTGTTCAAAGAGATGAAAAAAACGTCTATCTACCTGTAATTAAAGGGGATAAAAAACATGTTGTCGGACTTGACATACCCTATGATGAACATGGTAATGCAGATTTAAAGCTTGAAAGCGATAAATATCCATCTGAAGAGTTAATTGATATTTTATGGGATGATATTTCAGACCGGATATTTGATAACCGTCTATTGGCAGAAGAAAAAATATATAATTAAAACAAAAGTTTAAAATCAGGGATAAAATTATGCAGAGGCCTTATGGGGGCAAACTGATAAATAATATTTTATCTGAAGATAAATTTGGCGCTTTAGCTAACAACGCTACGGGTAAGCCCATTATAATTAATACAAATGATATCATTCATTTGAACAATATTGCTTCTGGGGTTTATAGCCCTCTTGCCGGTTTCATGAAGAAAGAAGAATATATTAGCGTTTTGCAAAATACCTGTCTTGCAAATGGCCTAAGCTGGACATTACCAATCCTTCTGCATATTTCCGATCAGGATGCAAAAAGGCTTAAAATGGGGCAATATGTGCTATTACAAGACCAACAATTTAAAACCATTGGTATCATACAGGTGGAAAGCATTTTTGAGATAGATCCTGATGAGTATTCCTGCAATATATATGGCACCCAGGATGCAGCTCATCCTGGTGTTGGTCTGTTTTTGTCAAGACCAAAAGCCTGTGTCGGGGGAAATATTTTCTTAAAAAAGGGTTCAATTGAACTGCCTGATTATTGGGTAACAGCATCAGACCATAGAGATTTGATTAATAAAGAGGGATTTGAAAGAATAACTGCTTTTTCAACAAGGAATGTATGTCATATTGGACATGAATACCTTCACGGTTTTGCATTGGAATCAACCAGTGCATTGGGTATCAATGTTATTACAGGCGCTCAGATGAATGGTAGCATATTGCCTGAAATAATATTTGAAACATATGAGATAATTGCAAAAAAATATTACCCTGTTGGACGAGTACTGTTCAATAATTTAAGAATTCCACCTATTTATGCCGGACCGAAAGAAGCATTTTTCCAGGCTGTGATCTTACAGAATTATGGATATACTGATTTTATCGTAGGAAGAGATCATGCAGGGGTGTCAGATTACTATGAAAAATATGCTTCCCAGCAAATTTTTAATAAATTGGATTCTTTAGACATCAATATTATGGCAATATCAGAACCACGGTTTTGTCTTGTTTGTGACAAAGTAACAACCCAAAAAAGTTGTCCTCACTCGGGGAACAAGGTGATTGGTCTCAATGGCCGAGAAGTCAGAAAATGGATTCAGGGACAAGAGAGGACTGAGCTTACAAAAGTATTGAGACCTGAATTAAGGGCTTATTTTGATAAAAAATTATCCCTTGGTAGCCATATTGACCAGAATTTAATAGAGAGAAAAATGGAAAAAATTTTTTATAGAGAATAATATGACAGCTATTTTTTTAAAATATAAAGATAAGGTTTCTCTCAAATCATCTCAGCTTCAGGAATTAAAAATAAAGGCAGAGGAAGCGCCTTTAAAAAGAGCCAGGTTTTGTATGCATAAGAGCCACGATGACATGGTACAGGAGATGATAATTGTTTTTTGTAAAGATTCAAAAGTTCCAATTCATAAGCATCATGCAAAGTGTGAGTCTTTCCATATGATAGAAGGGATCATGGAGGTATGTTTTTATGATGATAATAAAAAGATAACTCAAACGATAAAGTTAGGCGATTATCATTCAGGTCTTCCATTTTATTTTCGTCAAGAAACTGACCACTGGCATACTGTAAGACCTTTAACGAAATATGTGATAGTCCATGAGACAACAAAAGGCCCATTTGTTCCGTAAGGATAACGAGCAGTGTTGATTCCTGGTTTGTGTTAATTGTTTGAAGATTGAAGAGAGTTAAGATTGTGCGTGTAGGAATTGATTTTGACAATACTATGATCTGCTATGATACAGTTTTTAATAAAACTGGGATGGAAAAAGGTCTTCTTCCTGAAGGGCTTCAGGAGGGAAAGAGGTATGTAAAAGATTATTTAATAAAGGTTGGTAAGGAAGATGAATGGACAAGATTACAAGGATATGTGTATGGAACAAAACTGCAAGATGCTGAGCTTTATGTAGGTGTTAAATCATTTTTAAAGTTTTGCAGGCAATATGGTGTCGATTGTTTTATTATTAGTCATAAAACAAAGCACCCATATTCAGGTGAAAAATATGATCTTCATAGGGCCGCATCTGATTGGATACAACATCAGGGTTTTAATATTGAATATTTTTTTGAATTGACAAAAGAAGATAAGATTGAACGAATAAATACTTTAAACTGTACCCATTTCATTGATGACCTTCCTGAATTCCTGGCTTTGTCTGGCTTTGATGAAAAAATAGAGAAGGTACTTTTTGATCCATTAAAACAATATGAGAAGTCAGATTATGGGTATAAATATGCCAATTCTTGGGATGAACTCCTGGAGTTGATTAAAAGAGGATGATACCGGGATAACCAAATATTCATGACAAAAAAAACAATCAAGGAACAAATAATATTCAATTTTCTGTCATGTATTCCAACAGAAAATATTCAGATTACGCCTTTACAAGGAGGCAGAAATAACCGTGTGTTTAAGGTTTTATCCGATAGCGGAGTATATTTTTTAAAACAATATTTTACATCAAAAAAAGATTTAAGAGACAGGCTGGAAACAGAATTTTCTTTTTCAGTCTTTGCATGGAAAAAAGGGATCAGAAATATAGCAAAACCTTTGAAAATAGATAGAGAGAATAAGCTTGCCTTGTTTGAATGGATTGAGGGACAAAAACCTAAATTTTGGGAAATACCTGAAAAATATTCTGTCAAGGCTTTGGATTTTATCAAATTGTTAAATCAAGCCTGCGCTGATAAATCCGTTTCAATACTTGGTGATGCCTCAGATGCCTGTTTTTCATTAAATGATCATGTGTCAGGAGTAGAAAAACGTCTTACCAGGCTCCAGGGAATACAAGTCTTAGATACTATTGATAAACAAGCATTGTCCTTGATTGTACAAAAACTTGTTCCAGGATTTGTAAACCAAAAGCAAAAAATTATACAAAATGCAAAAAAGAGAGGATATACTTTAAATCAGCCCATTGAAAATCATGAAAAAATTATCTCTCCGTCTGATTTTGGATTCCATAATGCCATGATCAAAAAAGGTCAGGTTTGTTTTTTTGATTTTGAGTATGCAGGGTGGGATGACCCTGTTAAGTTAATATGTGATTTTTTTAGTCAACCTGATTATTATATGCCGGATACCAGGTTAGAGCAGTTTATAATGGGGCTTAGGCAGGTATTTTCAAAAAATATTATCCAGACAATGCTCTGGAAAACCAGGATGCTGATGAAAATTTATCAAATAAAATGGTGTTGTATTATATTAAACGATTTTTTAAAAGATGCCGGAGAACGAAGAAAGTTTGCTTCCTTTAACAGGGATTTTCGGAAAGTACAACTTGAAAAGGCTTTAAAATATTCAGATAGGAATAAATTTTTAGAATAGGAAATTAATTATGGCATACGTGGATTTTATTTCAGCTGTTCATAAAAGTACAAAGCGCGATTATGTTGCAAGGGTGAACGAATACCCCAAGGCTAAGGCTGCACAAAAAGCCAAAACTTTTGGATATGATTACTGGGATGGGGATAGAAGGATTTGTTATGGTGGATATACCTATGATGGTCGATGGGAAAAAGTTGCCAGGGCAATGGTTGAACATTATAAGCTTAAGCCTGGTGACCGTGTGCTTGATGTAGGGTGTGGCAAGGGTTTCCTTTTGTATGATTTTACAAAGGTTTTGCCTGGAATAGAAGTTGCAGGAATTGATATATCAGATTATGCCGTTGAAAACGCAAAAGAAGAAGTCAAAGATTATCTGCAGGTCGGGCATGCAAAAAAGTTGCCTTTTGAAGATAATAGTTTTGATCTGGTTGTCTCCATAACAACTCTTCATAATCTCTATTGTATGGATTTTCATCGTGCTTTAAAAGAGATTGAAAGGGTGGGAAAGAACAATAAGTATATGTGTGTGGAATCCTATAGAAATGAACATGAAAAGGTGAATCTTCTTTACTGGCAGGTGACCTGTGAAATGTTCTGTACACCGGAGGAATGGCAGTGGTGGTTTGATACAACAGGTTATACAGGCGATCATTCATTTATTTATTTTGAATAACAACCATGGACAGAATTGGTATTTGATATTATGAAAATGAAAGCTGCAATATTAAGCGAACTTAATAAGCCATTAATTATTGGTCAGGTTGAATTGCCAGATGATCTCTTACCAGGCCAGGTTCTTGTTAAAGTTTTATACAGTGGTATATGCGGATCACAACTTGGTGAGATAGACGGGAAAAAAGGTAAAGATAATTATCTGCCACATTTGCTGGGACATGAAGGTTCAGGAGAGGTAATTAAAATCGGACCTGGAGTTCAATTTGTAAAGCAAGGTGATTTAGTAGTCATGCACTGGAGAAAAGGGCAGGGTATTGATGCCCCATGTCCGAAATATTTATGGGAAGGAAAGAAACTTAATGCTGGATTTGTAACCACTTTTAATGAATATGCCATTGTTTCCGAGAATCGTTTGACTTTATTGCCTGTTGATTTTCCTCTGGATATTGCCCCACTTCTTGGATGTGCCGTCACAACCGGTCTTGGTGTGATTAATAACAATGCAAAAGTTAAAATAGGAGAATCTGTTGTTGTGCTGGGCGCAGGAGGTGTTGGTTTAAATATAATACAGGGCGCTACAATGTCAGGTGCATACCCTGTTGTTGCAGTGGATATCCATGACAACAGGCTTGAAATGGCTTCAAAGTTCGGGGCAACCCATCTGGTAAATTCGGTCAATGAAAGTGACTTGTATGATAAAATCAAATCTGTTATTGAAGAATCAAACGTAGATGTTGTTATTGATAATACTGGAAATACAAATCTGATCAATATGGCTTATACTTTGACAAAACCTGATGGTCGGACAATACTTGTGGGTGTGCCAAAAAAAGATGATAAGATTTCAATTTTCTCTCTTGATTTGCATTTTGGGAAAATAATCACAGGTTCCCATGGTGGAGAGACACAACCTGTTGTTGATATCCCAAGATATATTAAACTTTACAACAATAAGAAACTGCTACTGGATGATTTAATAACTGACAGATATTCAATTGATGATATTAATCTGGCAATTGATAATATGAAAAATGGTAAAACTGCTGGCCGCTGTTTGATTGAAATGCACAAATAATTGTTCAAAAAAGTAATAAGAAAGTAAAATTTTATGAGAAATGCTTTTGCAAAGGAAATGGAAAACCAGGCACAAAAAAATGATAGCATTATTTTGTTGACTGGTGATATAGGAAACAGACTTTTTGATTCCTATAAGGCAAAGTTTCCGCAAAGATTTTATAATTGCGGAGTTGCCGAAGCCAATATGACTTCCATGGCCGCAGGTATGTCAATGAGCGGACTACAACCTGTTACATATACTATTGCTCCTTTTAATACTTCAAGATGTTATGAACAGATAAAAATTGATATCTGCTATCATGATCTTCCTGTAATTGTAGTAGGCGTTGGTGCAGGGCTTTCATATGCAGGTCTTGGTGCTACTCACCACTCTTTTGAAGATATTTCCATCATGCGCACTTTACCTGGTATGCATGTAGTGTGCCCTGCAGACAGCGTTGAAGTGAAGCTTTGTCTTGAACAGGCTTTTAAGTTAAAAAAACCTGTTTATATACGACTTGGTAAAAAAAATGAGCCCATTATTCATGACAGCGAGCCTGAATTTGCAATTGGGAAAGCAATTATCATAAAAGAGGGTAAAGATATTTGTCTTTTTGGAACAGGCAATATCTTGCCTGTTGTATGTGAGGCAGCAGATGAACTTGAAAAAAAAGGTCTTAATGCAATGGTTGTCAGTATGCATACTGTGAAACCTTTGGATAGACAAATGCTGGAGAGAGTTTTTTCAGATTTTAGGCTAATCTGTTCCATTGAAGAGCATTCCTTGATTGGAGGGCTTGGTTCTGCTGTGGCAGAGTGGATGGTGGATAATGCTTCGAATTTTGATAGTAGACCTGATTTATTACGTTTTGGCATTAAAGATGCTTTTTTACATAGAACAGGATATCAGGAAAATGCTAGAAAAATGACAGGACTTACAAGCGATAATATAGTTTCTTCTGTTTTGACAAAATTAAATAACAGGAAAATGCATGCTTGAAACAGATTTTTTAAAACATCTTAAAAAGATAAGGAAAAAAGTATCTGAAAATAAAAAAATAGTATTTATTTCAGGGTTTTTTAATATTGTTCATCCAGGGCACTTAAGGTTGCTGAGATTTGCATCAGAGTGCGGTGATTTTCTTGTGGTCGGTGTTTATGGGGATCAAGTTGGTAACTCTTTGATTAATGAAAAGTTGCGTTTTGATGGGATTAAAGCCATCTCTCTTGTTGATTATACATTTATTTTAAAAGGCAAATCAGAGGATTTTATCTCAGAGCTTAAACCTTCTATTGTTGTAAAGGGTAAAGAGCACGAAAATAGTTTTAATTCGGAAACCGATGTTGTTAAATCCTATGGCGGGAAAATGCTTTTCAGTTCAGGTGACATAAGTTTTTCTCTTGTAGAGTTACTCCAGGGTGAATCCGAGAGAATTGTTTCCAGCTCTTTTATTAAAAATGATGCTTATATGAAACGCCATGGATTTAACTGGCTGGATCTTGAAAAAATATTAAAGAATCTGCAAAAACTTAAAGTCCTTGTTGTCGGGGATGTTATTGTGGATGAATATATTACCTGTGATCCACTTGGTATGAGCCAGGAAGACCCAACTATAGTGGTTACTCCTGTGGGGACTGAATTGTTTACAGGTGGCGCCGGGATTGTTGCTGCCCATGCAAGTAATCTTGGAGCATCAGTCTCTTTTTTTTCAATTACAGGCAATGATGAAATGTCAGGCTTTGTAAAAGAAAAACTTGACATGGCAAAGGTTAAAGCTTCCCTTTTTCAGGACGAAACCAGGCCTACCATATTAAAACAGAGGTTTAGAAGTGGAGGAAAAACCCTTCTTCGTGTCAACCACTTAAGGCAGCATCCCATCAGTAAAGAAATTCAAGAACGTTTAAAGAATAAATTATTTGATATTATAAATCAGCAGGATGTGGTTATTTTTTCTGATTTTAATTATGGATGTCTGCCCCAGCCTCTTGTAGATTCTATTATTCAAGAGTGCAAAAAAAAGAATATTATGATGGTGGCAGACAGTCAATCATCTTCCCAGATTGGTGATATCTCCCGCTTTACTGATATGGTACTTCTGACGCCAACTGAAAGGGAAGCTAGACTTGCTCTAAAAGATTTTGACTCTGGTCTGGTTGTCCTTGCAGAAAAATTGAGAAAAATATCACGAGCAAAGAATATTTTTATTACATTGGATAAAGAGGGGGTATTAATTCATGCAGATGTTAAAACCAGGCGTAAAGATAGTTATCTTACAGACCAATTGGAAGCCATGAACAACAATCCCGTTGATCCTGCAGGGGCAGGTGACTCTTTGTTGATCTGTTCTGCACTTGCTCTTGCTTCAGGGGCTGATATTTGGCAGAGCGCTTATCTTGGTTCTGTTGCAGCAGCATGCCAGATAGGAAGAAACGGTAACATCCCATTGTCTGTTAATGATATGTATCCAGAAACACAACTATGAGAGTTTTACTGCTTGCTGCAGGACTTGGCAAAAGATTACGCCCATTGACCCTTGAGATCCCAAAATGTCTGGTCTTGATAAAAGGGAAACCTCTGCTTGAGTATTGGCTTGAGATGATATTTGACGCTGGCATTGCATCTGTGATGATCAATCTTCATTATTTGTCAGAAAAAGTTATCGAATACCTTGATAACAGTCCTTTTAAAAACAGGGTAACAACAGTTTATGAAAAACAACTTCTGGGTACTGCCGGAACATTGCTTAAAAATAGAAGTTTTTTTAATGATGATCAAATACTTCTTATCCATGCAGATAATTTTTCCATATTTAACCTTAATGATTTTATCCAGGCTCATAATTTACGTCCTGCAATATGCGACATGACCTTGATGACATTTAATACAGATACGCCGGAAAGCTGCGGTATTCTTGAACTTGATAAAGATAATATTGTTCATGGTTTTCATGAAAAAGTTGATAATCCCCCTGGAAAGCTTGCAAACGGAGCAGTTTACATTCTGGAGAATTCTATCTTTACTTTTCTCAAAGGTTTAAAAAAACAAAAAATTGATTTTAGCACAGAAGTTCTGCCTGATTTTATAGGCCGTATCTATACATTTCATAATAATCATTATCATAGAGATATTGGAACCCCGGAGAGTTATAAAAAAGCACAGGAGCTACAATGATAAATATTAACCAAATGCTACAAGAAATTGTCAGGTTGCATTCCCAAAGAAATTTAAATGATGCTGAAGTTCTTTGTCAACAGATTCTGAGTTTGGAGCCGGATAATCCTGATGCAAATCATTTTTTAGGAATCATTGCCTTTGAAGCAGGAAATTTTCCAGTTGCAAAAATATATGTAAATAAAGCAATCTCCTTAATGCCCCATAATGCTTCATGTTATTTAAATATGGGAAATATTATTCAACAAGAAGGTGATTACCATGAGGCAATAAAATGGTATGATAAAGTTCTTAGTTTCGATTATGCTGAAAAGCATAAGGTCTATAATAATTTAGGAGTTCTTCAGATTAAAATGGGCAGATTTGATGAAGCTATTGAAAAATTGAATAAAGCTGTTGAAATAACCCCGCAGTATTCAGAAGCTCATAATAATATTGGTGAAGCCTATAAACATCTTGGAATGTATGAAAAATCTCTTGAAGCTTGTGAAAAAGCTATCCAGATTTCGCCGGAGTTTGAAGCAGCACGGTGGAATAGAGCTATTCTGTGGCTTTTAAAAGGAAATTTTCAACAAGGATGGCCAGAATATGAATGGCGCTGGAAAAGACCCACTACGCCTAAAAGAAAAATTGATGCCGGAAAAGTGTGGGATGGCACTTCCTTTGCCGGAAAAACACTTTTTGTTTATGAAGAGCAGGGTATGGGAGATACGTTGCAGTTTATCAGATATCTGCCTTTGCTAAAACAGTTGGGCGGTCATGTTATTTTTGAAGTATTAACACCCATGATAAGACTTGTGGAATCTTTTCAAGGTTTTGACCGGTTATGGGTGGGAATGCGCAATGTTGATACAAGACCAGTAGATCGTTTTGACTATCATATTCCACTGCTGTCTCTGCCAGGCATTTTAAATACAACTTTGAAAGATATTCCAGCTGAAATTCCCTATTTAAAATCAGACAGACAACTTGTTCAAATATGGAAAGACAAAATAGATAATCAGGGCCAATTTAAAATTGGGATTGTCTGGGCAGGACATCCTTCCCATACCAATGATCATAATCGTTCTGTAACCTTAAGTGCATTTTCGAGCCTTAAAGACATTAAAGGAGTTAAACTGTTCAGTCTGCAAAAAGAAAAATATGAGAAATGGACTGATGTTGATCCGCAGCAGATATTTGATCAGGATCTGGGTGAGCAGATTTCAGATTTTGCAGATACTGCTGCTATTATTGAGAACCTTGATCTTGTTATTTCTGTTGATACAGCAGTGGTTCATCTTGCTGGAGCTATGGGTAAAAATGTATGGACTCTGCTTCCCTTTTCTCCTGACTGGCGCTGGATGATCGATAGAGATGATTCACCATGGTATCCAACAATGAGGTTGTTCCGGCAGCCTGCTCCAGGGGATTGGGATTCTGTATTTAAAAATGTAAAGAAATATCTTATGAAATATCTGGAACAGAAGTGATCGTTAGAAGTACATTGCTTTATTAAGCATTCAATTTAAGATATTAATTCAAGGCTTGTCAAAACAGACTTTCCACCTAAAGAAAATTGAAGAATAAGCCGATTGCATTTGGAAGTTAACATAATTTCAAAGTAATCGATTTTTTTGATTTTAAAGGGCAGGGTCGTATGGATTTAGAAGATAATAGAAAAAATAATATGGACAATTCTTATGATGAAATTTTGTCATTCCCTCCTGAAAGCAGAACTAACAAATGGTCGGTTTCATGGTCAGATTTAATGATGACCATGTTTATTTTTTTTGCCGTGATGTATATCTATCAGAGCGGCGACAGAGATCTGTTCTTTGGAGATGGGCCCGGGAAAAACTATCTATCGGAAAAAGGGTCGCAAAAAATAGTGGATATTGGAGTGAGTTCAAATCCATCAAAGGTGTATGATCAGACCAGACAGGCTATTTCAGAAGTCATGGTCACTCATCCTGATTCAGTTGAATTAATGAAAAATGGCGCTGTCAGGATTGTTCTGGCTGGAGATCTTTTATTTGATTCCGGGCAGACTGGTTTAAAAACAGGAGCTCGGTATCAACTTAATCAGATTGCAAGGGTACTCAATGAAAATGATCTTGCAATTAATGTTGTAGGGCATACTGATGATGCCCGGACAAGATCTCAACAATATCCCACCAACTGGGAGCTTTCTTCAAAAAGAGCTGTAATGGTTGCAAGATATTTGACAGAAGTTGCAAAAGTGGATGAAAAAAGAATCTTTGTCAGTGCCCATTCGTTTCATCAGGCTGTCAGACCCAATGATACTTCCTATAACCGGGCTCTAAATAGACGTGTGGAGATTATTCTTATTAAGCAAAAACCCTATGAGCAATCCAGCTAATTAAGATTGCTTAATAATTCATATTGGCAATGAATACTAATTTATATCAGACAAGGAGACAATATGCTGACACCTGAATTACTTTTATTTATAAAGCAGACAAGAAAGAATATTATTGGATTGGTAATTTGTGTAATTTTATTTTTATTTGGCTTTTTTATTCATGGTAATACAGGACTCTATATTAATCTCTCTGGTTTTTTGATCATTATTGGAGGAACTTTCGGCGCAACTTTTTTAAGCTATAATATGAAGCGTATGGAAATTCTTTTCAAAGTATTAAAAACAGCATATGGCAAGCAGACAAGGGAGCCGGTTGAGATTGTTAAAATTTTAATTAATCTCTCTGTCAAAAGAAGAGTGAAAGGTGTTCTTGCTCTTCAGGATGATGAAGATGAAACCTCTATTGTTTTTTTAAAACAGTCTATTGGATTGCTGGTTGATGGCTGCACAAGAGAGGAAATAAAGGATTCATTATCTGCTGAAATGTATTTTTTCAGAATGAGGCGGGATGAAACGAGAAGAGTTTTGCATACTATGGCTGATGTGGCGCCATCTTTTGGTCTTGTTGGAAGTGTTGTCGGGCTGATAGGAATGCTGGCAGGAGCAGGTGACTCTGCTGTGATTATGGCAACTGTCCCAATTGCTTTGACATCAACTCTATACGGGATTGTCCTGGCCAATTTTATTTTTCTGCCCTTTGCAGCAACCATTCGGGAGAGAACAATAAAAGAGTTGTTTTTACAAAAAATAATTACGGAAGGTGTTCTTGCCATCCATGATGAAATCCATCCAAGAATGCTGGAACGTAAATTAAAAGCTTTTTTAACACCTTCAGCAAGACATGGATATTTCACTGCATTTAATGACATTAAAACGAAATTAGAATTAAGTGACCTCCAGGAAAGTGTTTGAGTTTGAAAAAAAGACAAAAGTTGTAAAAACTTATTGACAAATTCTTTTAAATCATATAAATATTCTGTGTTTTTTTGATTGGTTCCGAATTGATTTGGTTACGGGCCGTTAACTCAGTTGGCAGAGTATCTGCCTTTTAAGCAGAGAGTCGCTGGTTCGAGCCCAGCACGGCCCACCACTTAAAAAAAACATTGCGTCCCCATCGTCTAGCCTGGTCCAGGACACCGGCCTTTCACGCCGGCGACAGGGGTTCGAATCCCCTTGGGGACGCCAATTATTTCAATAAGTTACAAGTTTTCAAAGAACGAGTGAAGAGCCTGACGGCTCTTCAAACGGCTTTTTTTATTTCTTCACTTTTCCAATTGTCCATTTCAGCATAATCCCTATTAATATTTTTGTGATGCTGTTTAGAAAATCTTTCAAGTGAACCTCTTACCTTTTCAATTCCGATACTTTTCAAATACCTTTCAGTTGTACTTGGGCTTTTATGCCTTAGTATGGCTTGAATTTCAGACAAATTACTGCCAAGTCTATACAGTGATGAAGCTGTAAAATGTCTGATAGCATGAAAACCAAATTTTTTAACACCAGCTTTTTTACATAGTCTGCGCATAAAATGCTGGCGTGTTTTAAATGGTTCTCCATAAAAATCCTTGCAAAATGAAAATTTTTCCAAGCAAATAAAGACATGGTCTTTGCCTTTAATAGGTATATTTTCTTTCCACCAGGAGAGCGTTTGACTCAGTTCATTGGTCATGGGAAGCCAGTCAAACTCTAAAGCCCCACCTTTTCTTTTCCGTGTCCATAAACGGATCCGGAAATTTTCGAAATCAACATCCGGCCATTTGAGCCTGAACAATTCACCACGTCTGGCAGCAAGATGTAAAAATGTTAAAAGCATGACACGGTCTTGTCCTTGTGTAAGATTAAATACTTTCCAGAAATCCTTTTCAGAAGGAACATACCTTGGACTCCTTTCTTCAGGCATTTTTTCAACCAAAAACGGGTTTGGTAAAGGCAGATTTGGGTTCATATATTTAATCCCCCAATTCCAGCCAGCTAAAAGATTTTTCCGATCTTTATTAGCTCCATAGCCAGACCTGCTTTTTAACTGATTTTGCAAAAATTTAAGAGTCATTGCCATGGTTAAATCTGTTACGGGTAAAGTTGCATCAACTTCTTTAAAAAAGCGTTTAAATGTAGATTTTTTCTCGTCATAGGTTTTATAAACAAAACTTATTTTACAAAAATCCAGATATAGTTCAGCCCATTGAGCCAGACACATCATGCTTTGCCGCCAATCGCTGAATGCATTTTTCCGCATTTCGTTTTCCCAGTTGAGGGCTTCTTTTTTTATCCGAAACGTCTTCTCCCTTCTCTTGCCGTTTTTTCTTACTTGAGCGACCCACTTGTCTTTTCTTTTGTATGGCATTAATAACCTCTCTTTCAAAAAACAAATAGTGGCGACCCAAGCGTATTCCACCTAGTTGTTGATAGTATTGCCTGACTGTTTTTACGTCAAGCTCTAAAAAGCTGGCAACCTCTTTTGTCTTTAAAGGCCGCCCTAATTGTTTTTGTAATTGTTGCATGCCAGGCATTCTCTTCTATTGTTTAGCTTACTGAGTCGTTACAGGTGCTGGAAAAATTCAAATCTTGTGATTTACCTAACATTTCTTACCTCTGTCAGTTGGGCTCCCATAGTTTGAAAATAGTTTTTCCAGAACAACAAGTGACGTTTACCCTGTTTGTGTTTCGATTTGTCACGTAATAAGTATACAATTTTAACATTTACAAAATTGAGATTTGCAGCAACTTCATCGGCATATAATTTTTTTGAAAAATAATGATAATCAATTTTGTTTTTGTAATGAGAATATTCTGGGGTATGATGCATCATATCAGAAAATATTATAAGCTTTCTGTTTTTGATGCTTTCTCCAAAATCATCTCGAAAAGTTAATTCTCTGATCATTTCAAAAATTGTTGATTTCGATCCCGTGCTGTCAAATAATAAACTATTCATATTATTTTTAAGTGGCTTAGAAAAATCATTATCAAATCGCATTTTTAACATTTGTGGGTTCTGATAAAGTGGATTAGCATTTTCCCCCGCTCCAGGATTACACTTTGAAAATATGGGTTCAAGATTTGCGTAAGTATTTTCAGTTAAAATAAAAATTGAAAGCTTTTCAAATTTTTTCAATTGTTTTTTTTCTTTGTTGATGTAATGGAACATGAATTTTTGTTGTGCAGTAGTTAAAGGATCTGTTTTATCCAAAACAATGATTGTATGGGCCAAAACCTCACCCTTACAAAATGTTTCTGGATCAGAATCGTCTCCAGTTAAAACAAATGCTGTTATTGCCGAGACTGCCAATATAAAACAGCAAATCCCAATAATAATGTAACCCATAGTTGTTTTCTGCTCTTTACTTAGTTCTTTCATAGTAACTCCTCCCTATAAAATAAGTACATCAGGATTTTTTAAAAAATGAGGTTATATCCAGTAATGCTTGTTCGTTGATTTCTCTGAGAGCAGTATTTAATTTGTGCTCTTCAGCATTTTGAATTTCACTGAGATTGATTTCAATTCTAGTACAGGCAGTTTTTTCTTCTGACAAATCTATTTCAAACAAATGGTTGCTATATGAATGCTTTTGCGAAAAATATTCAGGTGGCTGACTACTTCTGATCTGAGCATTATCATTTCTATATTCCCATAATGCATTATTACAAACATTTTCAGCTGACTCTACAATCTTGGAAAAGCTTGATACAATCGCCTGACTTTGACTTATAGAACTTTTATAACTTTGAATTTTCGATCTGGCATTTTGAAGTAGTGTCTGTGCCTGCCTGATCTGTGTGTCTATAAGTGTATTTAATGATTTTTTAGCCTCAACTCGTACTCCGCTATAATTAGGTGAGCTTTTAAGTTTTCTGTGCATTGCTCCAAAACCAGGGTAAACATCATCAAATCTATAGCCTTTAAGAAGGGCCACAACTACGAAAATCATTCCGATGATCAGCAAATTTAAGGCTTCAAAGTCAATGCTCCAAGGTTGCTGTAATAAATGTGGAATGGTCTTGATTTTTGCAGTAAACGGGTCTTCATCCAGTAAAGTACGGTAGTGAGCAGCTCCCAGGTTAAAAAGAAAAATACAAATGACATACAAAGTAGTAAAAAATTTAGCTCTTGATTGTTTTTTGTTATCCACATGGTTTTTATATGGAAGAAGAATACTGCCAATCAGTAATGCTGACCCTACATTGGATATAGAG
The DNA here is from genome assembly GCA_030377945.1 of Desulfobacterales bacterium HSG17. The sequence goes on from JAUCGD010000022.1 coordinate 24,704, forward strand.
ATGAACATTGCTTGAAATAATCCTCCCAAGATACCTATCGGACTTGCACTTGCAAAGAAAAAACTATTAATACCCGATTCTAAAAGAACAGCCAATATGATTAATGCCACATGCAATACCTTAGAATCCTGATAGGAAGGTTCTCTAGTGAGTTGGTTTTGGTGACAAAAAAGATTATAACTTCGTTGGGCTTCTGCTTCTTTTTTTTTAGCTGAATCTAACTTTTCTTCCAACTCTGAATGGAATCGAACAACATGATTTTTGGCCGATTCTACTATTTGATTTAGAGAAAAATTTTGAATATCCCTTTCAATGTTGTCTCTCATTATTTTTTGCTGATTTAATTCTTTCTCAGCTGATTTCCGGATATCTTCTAATTCAGTTGAGATAAAATCAACTGTATTTTGTTCAAAGATATCATATTCAGTATCTTCAGTCTTAGGACTCTCCCTCATTGCCTGATCAGCAGCATGTTCTGATAGCCTCATTTTTTCACGAACTGTTTCTAGGGTAAGTGTAAATTTATTCATTGTGTACCTCCAACTTAAATATTATTAATAATTTCCTCTGGATTATTTAAAAGTTCACAAACAACACATGTTTTTAGTTTGTTAGTTGGTTTAATTTTTTTATAGAGCGCAGTCTCAAGCCTTTTTTTAATTTTTCTATCCGGTGTTGTGATAATTACCAAGTCACACAGTGCCCTATCTTTTTGAAAGTTCAGATACTCAGTTTTCATGGTTGTGCAACAGATTTCGATACCAATATTCAATCCAGCAAATTTCCCAAACAGATCAATCCTTTTCCCATTGATATTTTTTTCAATCAGCAACTCTGAGAACCCTTTGGTAGGTAGGTGTTTTGCCAAATATCTCTCGAGGAAAAAGTGCATGGGTCCGGTTCCACCTGACTTTTTAGGCTGTGTTTCTGCAATAGGCTCATATCCTTTAGGATTTGAAAGACAATGAAATTTTGATGTTCCGCCTCTGCTTCCTGTAGGGTTAAACCAGATAACGTCAGCAAATTCCTCTTGTTCAATATATTTATATATTTGATCAGCTGCAGAGCCGCTGAGTCCCAAATCCGCGGCTCGTGCGGCTGAAGCAATATCAAATCGCTTAAATATATCTCGAAGCGTATCTTTTGATTTTTCTAGCATTCGATCATTTTTAAATTCTGGTTTTTTATCGATGGTATACTGAGGTATACTTTGTGGAGATTCTAAGTTAGTTATCTGGATGGCAGTTACAGGTTTAACCCTTTGTAATAAATTTTTGATCCTTGGATCTTTTGCATTGATTTCATCGAGTTTACTTTCTGACAAATTTTTAGGTTTAACAAAAGGGAATTTTATCAATAGAGGAAATGGGAATCTAGTTCCTGCTACACGAATTATACCTTGTCCAACATCAAGAAGTTCAAACATTTTGGCCTGAATATCATTAAGTCCCAAAACATTTTTCATTTCCCTTTTATCTTTCTGTCCAGTATGGAGCATTCCAATAATGATAAAAACATTACTTTTAACGATTTCTATTATTGTAGAAATGCATTGATCTGCCAGTACAATACCCACACCATATTCTCGCAGTCTTCTTATACAACGTACGATATAGGACTCTTGGCTCATAATTTATCCTTTACCTAAAAGATTTGCGGCTTCATCCAAGAAGAAAATACTGCGCAAAGAATCAAATGCCATTGGGCGAGTTTCAAGATAAGATGTTATGGATGCCATAATCAACGAAATGAGCCAGTATTGTATGGATTCTGATTTGATACCGACCATTTCTATACAGACAGGGTACTTAAGCAATTCTTCTATGGGTATACCTTCATGAACGTTAATCATTTCTCCCAAAGTGGTACAAACAGCTTTCACTTTACTGTGGATACCGTTGATATATCCTCGTTCATTTATAGGTATCCTTAATTTTAGGCGTTCTTCAAGTTTATGATTAAGATTATGCATGGTGGGAATATCAGAAGATTTTGATATTGTATCATTTTGAAACAGCTGGCTTTGAACAAAATCTGTTAAATAAAGTGTTGATGCGGTTCTTAATCCAAAAATTTCTGTAAAAATTGAACTGAAAACTAATTGCCATTCTTTCAACTTAACACCTACAGGGGGTTGCAAGGGGTTAAAAAAGAATTCTTTATCCCATCGTAAAATTATAAGATCCTTCATATAGTGCTTCAGAAATCTTGAGCCTAGTTTGGCTGTATCAAAAATTAAAAATGGGATTTCAAGTCGATGTAGTTCTATCTGTAGGACCCTTAAAAAATTTGATTTGCCAGCCCCTGAAGACCCACAGATTAAAAGATGCCTCACCAGTTCTGTTAAGAAAATTCCAAAAATCATACCAGAACTTTGAATATACCCAAGCCTTAGATCTCCTTTTGATTGATATCCTCGTGGAGTTTCAAAAATCTGACTCCTGGAATTTTGCAAATTCTGTCTGGACGGCCTTTGAAAATATCTATAATGGCCTTGCTTTCTATTTGTGTTGAATCTGTTTTCTGACATCTATCCCGAACTCCTTATCTTCTGCTATTCTTCTTGCTTTTAATCTCCACAGGAGACAGGATCTTGCGTTATTGCCAATTACAACGCCATTTTTAATAATTGAATGTCTTGGACAGACAAGCTCACCAGATAAATCACAAGTAAAAAGGCATTCGGTGCAGATAAGCCTTTTACATACGAAGCAAATACCGCCAATTTCGTTAAGGCTTCTCGTGACGTGTCCACATTCCATTAATGGAGAAATTATCCAGTTGCGATAAATTATTCTGCCAAATTCATCTGGATGTATCTGAGTAATATTGCCACCAACGAAACCAAGATACCTGACGGGAACGATTACATGCATTCCTGATTGGAAAATTACATTTTTTAATTCATGCCTTGAATGCCCAGAAACTGAGAGCATATCAATAAGGCTGGCAATTGGGTCGTTATCCATTTTTGTTACCTCCTTTAAGGAAAAATATTACCGGCTTCATCATAAGCCCAAGAACTGAATTCATAAAAAAACCTAAATATTGTTGGTAGGAAAATCATGAGAATGATTAACCCGACAATAACAAATACAAAGTTAAAGGTTTTTTTAAGGATATCTGTTCCCTTATCTAAATTCTTTCCGGTTTTGGTCTTAATACTTTCATCATGAGGTATCCATGTCGTATTAAAATTTGGAAATCCTGCATTTTGCATTGGTGGCGATGTTGTTTCTTGTTTTTGATTTTTAAATAAATCCATTATACCTCCTATTAATTTAAAAAAATAAATGACTGCTAAAATTGCTTTTGAATCATCATAAATCCAATTGAAATTAGTTCTTGACAAATTTTAATTTCATGGGTGATACTATCTGATATTTTCATATTGGCTTTCCTCCTTTTTCAATATTTCGAATTTAATATAGTAATAGCATGCTCTTATTACATACAATCACATGGAGATTACATGGAGATTACATAAAAATAAAAATGATAGATATTTAAAATTTTCAGTAAGTTATACGCACAATTTTTTTTTCAAATAATTGTATTTGCTATTGACAACCCCAAATAGAGACTATTGAAGTACAATAGATCTAACTTCAAAAGAGAAATTATTTATTAAGATTGAATAATTGAGTGAAAAGGATATGAATTAAGAAGATTTTTCTTTAAATAGTATAAAATCAACAGATTCATGAAGAGCATAAATCCTGATATTGAAATTTGGCAAAATAATGCTTTCTTTTTTCAAGAGTTTTCGTAGCCGGTTGACAGGCGTAGTAACTTTTTTCATAATATTTTTATGCTTTTTGATGTTACTGTCTTCATCAATCACATTCAATATTTCTGCTGGAGTTGCTCGGCCTTTGTTTTTTAAAATACATTCTAAAATATCAAAAGATTGTTTCTGACCTTTTAAAATTTCTGATTTGATAGATTTTTTTTTATACACTGACCCAGTATTGGCATTTACAGATAACATTTTGGTTTCTATATAATTAAGAATTTCATCTTCGGTTGCTTCATTTTTTCCAGTGTTTGTCCAGATATCGTATGTTTTAGGTGGAGAAGGTGTTCTTTTTTCTCCAGATTTTGCTACTGCCGGAATATTTTCATTGTTTGAGATATTTGAATCATAGTTCATTAAAATTTTATTAATTTTATCACAAACAAAAACATGTGACTGTTTGTTGATTTTTGAAAATGTACTAAGCGCTCTTAAAAAAAGGCATGTTTGATATACATCTCCTTCAACCATCCCTACTAAAGTAGAGTTCGAAACCCACTGATAATTCACATTGAACCCTTTCAATATAGTTGCGACACCTTGATAAATATTGTTATAAATATTTTCAATAAAATTGATATTGGTTAATAATATTGAAAGATTTATTATTATGTGAGCTGAAAAATATTCGTTACTTCGTAAAACAGGAGTCTTGGAAGGTCTATCTTTTATACCATCCAAAATCCAATAACCATTTTTAATCTCTTTAGTATTAATAATATTGTTGATTTTATCAAATAGCTTTTTCGGAATATCTTTAAATATTAAAAAATAAATATTTGTTGCCC
>JAUCGD010000219.1 GCA_030377945.1 Desulfobacterales bacterium HSG17
ATGGTGTATTGATTCTCCCTGTGTTGCTCATCATTTCCTGTTTTGGTTATACCTGGATATTTTTTTTCAAAATATTCATATAATAGATTCTGGGTTTTGATTTTCTGTAACTGCCTGTCCCTTTCCAATCGCATGTTCTGCATATCCAGGGCCTGTTTTATGCTGAATCTGAGTTCATTTTCATCCCAGGGTTTTAAAAAATATTTGTAAACCCCTGCTTCATCAACAGCTTTTCTGGCAGTTTCTACATCATTTTGAGCTGTGAGCATTATGGTCTGAATATGAGGATATACCAGTTTTACTTTGCGCAGAAATTCCAAGCCGCTCATTTCAGGCATTAAATGATCGCTGATTACAAGATCAACATTCTCCTGTTTTAATATTGCAAGTCCCTGCATTCCATTTTGGGCTGTCAGGATGCGGTAGTTATCATCCATAAGATTGCGGGTTATCAGTTTTATTATATTTTTTTCATCATCAACAATAAGTATGACCGGTCTGTCCATAGATTTACCCCCCTAAATGTTTAATCAGTTTTCGTGCTTTTAATCGTGCTAGTGCTCGTAATCGTGTTCTTGATCTTGATCTTAATCCAAAGTGATTCGAGCACGATTACGAGCAAGAGCACGAAAAAGAGCAAGGGCAGGAAAATAAATTATCATTGACACTGTATTATTCCTTTTTTCCCAATCCTGCCCTGGCATTAGTTTTAAAACTTACTCTTATGGTTGAACCTTTTCCAATACCGGGGCTGGAAATATCCAGTGTCCCCCTGTTTGCTTCAACAAACATCCTGCAATAATAAAGACCGAATCCAGAAGAGTCTTTTCCGGAATTTCCAAATTCAAAAATTGATTCAATTTTTTCAGGTTCAATGCCGATTCCTGTATCCAAGATTTCAAATCCGGATTGTCCCAGCTCGTTATCTGAAAATGATTTGAAAATAATTTCCGGTTCAATACTCTCATCCTCTAAAGCGTCAATGGCTTCATAACTGTTTTTTAAAAAATTTACCAGTACCTGTAACAGCCTGTTTTTATCTATTATCAGTTCAGGAGCCGGAAACATCAATTCTTTTTTTACTGTTATTTCTCTTTTTTCCAGGGTGCTCGCCTGTATATTTATGGTGTCTTCAATCAAAGAATTAATGTCTACGCGTTCACGCATCATCTGTCCGCCTGATGTATAAGAATTCTGAACACTAAGTATTTCCGAAACATAGGAAACAGAGTTTTCCAATTTTTCAATTACCTCTTCATTCCAGTTATTTTGTGACTTAAAGGCATCAATCAGGGTTCCCAAATATTTAAAAATCTCTTTGCCTCTTGTGTCTTCAGTAACATATCTACCTAAATCAACTGCATTTTCCTTCATCTCAATATAACACTTTTCCATGTAAATGGCTGACTGCTTATACTGGTCATTTTTCATGCTTTCTATCAGAACTTTCATGGGAGTGACAGCATTACCTATATTGTGCAGGATAACGGCTGCTAGCTGCGCCCGCCCGGATTCAATGGCATTTTCTACCATTTCTTTTTGGGCTTCCTCAAGTTCGATTAACATTTTGTTAAAAGCCCTGGTTAAAAGATAAACTTCCAAGGGCCCTGTTTCAGAAATATTACAGTCCAGGGAACATGTCCGCCCCAATGAATCAATCTTTTGTAAAAATACGGATAAAGGTTTTGCCAGCAATTGAGCACTTATAACTATACCTGCAACCAGTGCCAGCAGATCAAAGACCATTGCCAGCAAGAGATAAAAGTCCAGCCGGCTTAAACCTCTAAATGCTTTGGCCTCGGTTTCCGAACAGATCAGCACCAGGCTCTCAAATCCGGGAATGGAAATTTGTTTATGTATACATTTTTTATTCTGGATAAATTCAGATGCAAAAAAAAGCTCTCCCTGTTTACTTTTTATTTCAAAATGTGCCTCCTGTGATCTAATTTCAAGCATTTCGGAAACCTGTTCCGTTCCGTATTCCGCTATAAGAATTCCTTCCGGCATACCGGAATACAGTATGGGAACAGCAATAATCATCCTATTTAAAGAAATCTCTAAAAAGTCTTTACCATTCATAACCTCTTGAATCCAGTATTCATCTGCATAAGATTTTCTTTCCGCTTTATTTGAGATAATATGCCTGCCGCGATAATCAGACATTGTAATTAATATTTCACGCGGGCCTGGAATCCACAGGGACTGTATAAAAGTAGGCAGATATTTGGCCCTGTCTGTGGTATCAATAAGGCCGTTTACGATGATATTGTTTGCGGCAAGCCCTTTTACCGTATCAACAAGATTACTTAATTTTCTTGAAGTTTCAGAGGCTGCATGGGCGGCCTGTGCAGCCAGGCGTTCATTCACTTCCTGCCTTACTGCTTGCTGTGCTAAGGTTCTTGTAGTAAACCAGATTCCAAGCAGTATTATAATGGCCAGGGGAAGCACACGTATAATAATGTATGGAAAAATTCTCAGGGGATGTCTCATATTATTTATCCCGTTTATTTATTCCGTTTAACAGGAATGATTACTCCTTCAGAATCATACCCGGCAATTCTGAAATCATCCCTGTTAAGGGCATCATGGTTTTCAGAAGTAAAGGGCGGTTTATAATCCCGGACAAGTCCTTTGTATTCTTCCAGGTTCTCCAGGGCTGTCCTTACGGCTGGTCTTTCAATTGTTCCGGCTTTTTCAACCGCTGATTTCAAGAGTTGGATCAGGTCATATGCATGGGCAGTACCTACGGGTGAAAATATATCCCTGGGCGATTGAATATCAGGGTATTTTTTCTTAAGCATATCCATAAAATGTTTTGCACGATCCGGAAACGGAGGGTCAATAAAGGAATAAGTCTGCAGGAATACCAGGTTAACCCTGGAAAGCTCTTTTTGGGCTTTTTGGAAAAAATCCCCGCCCGTAATACCCCAGTGAGATATAATTGGAAGGCGGTATTCCCCTGGCATTGAGGCCATAGAACGGACTGCTACAATTCCTTCCGGTGCATTGGCTACCATAAGAATTGCTTCAGCACCTGCTGAGCGTAAGCTACTAATCTGATCTGCCAGGCTGTTCACTCCCCACAGAAACCATTGAATTCCGGCTGGTTCAAGCCCTTTGTTTTTTAATGCTGCTTCCATTGCATTTTTATTGGATCTTCCCCAGCCTGTCTGCTCAAGAAGCAGCCCTAATCTTTTATAACCCACGCCTATAGCCTGATCCACAAGAAACCCCCCGGCATACTCATCACGAACAGATACACGGAAGGCATAATTAGGGGTAAAACCGTTTTTAATAACAGGAGTGCCCGCAGCCCAGGGAACAAGGTAAACAAGTTTTCGTTCATGTATTTTCTCAAGTTCGGCCATGGCAACCGGGGTATGAAGACCGCCTACAACAGCCACGAGATCTTTCATACCGGAAAAATCTTCAATATTATCAATGCCTCTTGCAGGGTTACCCCTGTGATCTTTGACAACCAGCTCAAAGGACCTGCCAAGTACACCGCCGGCTTTGTTGATTTCATCAATTGCCAGGATAATCCCCCGACGAATAGCCTCGCCTGATTTTGCTGAGCCGGATGACATATCGGCATCCAGTCCGATAAGTATGGCATCGGAATCTGCCTGGCCTGCGGGAACATGGAAAAGAAGAAATACGGACACTATTGAAGCTATTATTATAAATCTAAATCTATTCATGATTTTTCCAATAAATTATATTTTTTAAAAGAAAACTATTTAATCCGGAAATCAAAATTTTGTTCTTGCCTGAATTTTACTTAAAAAGTTCATATCTCATAAACAAACATAGTTTCCTGTTTCTTTTCCTGATCATATCCAAGAGATTGTTCAAGTTTAATGTCATTATCTCTTTCACTCCATGAAAATTCTGTTACACTCCAATATGAATCAATTTCTTTCTTGATCGCAAGCACTTCATCAATAGAGTCGAGAAAAACGTCCAGTATATCAGGATCAAAATCCTTCCCTCTCAATTTTCTCATAATATCACAGGAAACATCTATAGGATAAGGGTTTTTATATGGTCTCTTTGAAGTCAATGCATCAAACACATCAGCCACTCCTACAATTCTCCCTGCAAGGGGTATTTTTTCCCCTGCATGACCCTGGGGATATCCGCCGCCATTCCATCTTTCATGATGAGAAACAGCGATTTGTTGAGCAGTCTTCAATACTTCAGAATTTGAATCAGCTAAAATCTTTGCACCTATTGAACTGTGTTTTTTCATAGTTGAAAATTCATCATTTGTCAGTTTTCCGGGTTTTATCAATATCTGATCCGGGATTCCGATTTTTCCGATGTCATGCATTGCTGCTGCATGGAAAATGAATTGCACCTGTTTCTCATCCATGCCGATATTTCTTGCAATAATTTCAGAGAACTGACTCATGCGAAGGATGTGATCACGGGATTCCGGATCTTTATATTCAGCGGCAGATACCAGCCTTTGTATAGTGTCCTGGTATGCGTCCTGCAAGGTATCATGTGCCTTGTTCAGTTCATATTCTCTATTTCTTTCCGAATTCCAGTGGCTTGTGAGTGTTCGTGCAAACTGCCTTATTTCATTAGACCTGAACGGTTTGTTAAGATAGAAAAGATCATCCCGTTTTGCTTTATGTATAATGTCTTCGGGAGAATATTCGGTGAATGCAGTTACAATAACAATTTTTAACCGCTTATCAATTTCCCAGATCTGTCTTGAGGTTTCCGCACCGTCGATTCCAGGCATTTTCATATCTATAAATGCAACCGCAAACGGATCATTTTCTGAAATTGAATCACGAACCATTTGGACAGCATCTTCCCCGTTTTCTGCAAAGGCAAGATCATATTCAGCAACGTCAGGCGTGGAGTGTTCCCCGGTCTCTCCGCCAAAAAGCAGGGAGCCTTTTTCCAGTGCATTGTCAATCGGTGATATGGAAAAAATTCTTTCATATGATTCTCTAACACCTTTCTCGTCATCAACAAATAATAATTTCCTGTTCATTTTATTAAGATTCCTCATTTGGTTGATTAAAACGGAGGAGCACGGTTGCTCCGCACCCTGTTCCCGGGCTTTCAAGTGTCATTGTACCGCCATTATCTTCGACAAACTTTTTGCAATAATACAGGCCGAAACCCGATGATTTTTTTAAGGATTTACCTAAAACGAATAATGTATCCAGCTCTTGAGGCGAGATACCGTTTCCGGTATCTTCAAGTTCCATAGTAACCGATTCGTTATCCGAATATGTCCCTCCAGGGTGCGTACTGCTGTTCTGGCCTGCGTGGCCGGGTTTATGCTGGGGGTGGCCTTTGTTGTTGGAATGGCTATTTTTAGGAAAATCAGGAAGTCGCTTGAGATGTATCAAAAAAAGGGGACAACTCCCTTTACTTGAAAAATTAAGTTTTCGAGTGTATGTTATTTGAAGTACACTCATACAAGTCGGCTCTACATTTATATTCCACGGTTCGATGTGAGCGTAAGTTCCTGGCTGTTTAATAAAAAAAGAGAGGATAAAACAAATGAAGATTGTAAAAAGAGAACTAGCATTAAAATCACAAAAAAAGAAAAGAATATCCGGCAG
>JAUCGD010000220.1 GCA_030377945.1 Desulfobacterales bacterium HSG17
GTAATTTTAACCACAGATACTGGAAATACAGCATGTGTCTATATGTTTAGGATTCCAAAACCCTTTATCAAGCGAAAACGATCCGGAGGAGATTCGAGTATGATACAGCCATTGCCTAATGGCGCTTCAGCCAGTGGCGTTATAGAAAAAAAAACTATAACGCCGGAATTGGTGATGAAGAAATTAAAACCCGGAATGAATATTTTTATTAGTACCGGTGCCTCAGAACCAAGAACATTGATCAAACAGCTGACATCATCGAAGGAAGGTAATATCGATGATTTGACTTTAATTCAATTGGTCAGTTTCGGTGATATTTTATCAAGCTATAATGAAAAAATTCAAAAATTCAGGCTGAAAACCTTTTTCAGTGGCTATATGGCCAGCAATGCCATTAAGAGTGGCTGGGTTGATTTTATACCCTGCCGTTTTGCCAATATCAGTAATCACATCGAATCTGGCCAGATACCGGTGGATGTTGCATTTATTCAAGTTTCGCCCCCCAATGAAGCCGGTTATTGCAGCATGGGATTAAGTGTTGATGTTGCGCGCCAGGCAATGGATCGCGCATCACTAGTCGTTGGTGAAATCAATCCGGCGGTGCCGGTAACCTTAGGTGATACATTTGTTCCCCTCAAAGCCTTTGATTGTTTTGTTGAATCCACCGAAGACCCCTTCTATTTTAGCCGCATTAAGGTCAGCGATGTTTATGATCGTATGGCTGATAATATTGGCGCTGAAATTCCGGATGGAAGCTGCATCTCGTTTTCGTTGGGTCCTTTACATGAAGCTTTGGGACCGCATTTAATGAAAAAAAATGATCTCAGCGTCCACACCGCATTTTTTACCGATGCCTTAATGGAACTGGTGACTAATGGTAGTGTAACTAACCGAAATAAAAATATTTTCAGAGGAAAATCAATTGCTTCCTATGCGATTGGTACCAAGGAACTTTATAAATGGCTGCATCGCAACCCATTGGTTGATTTTCAAGGAATCGACAAGGTTTTCAGTCCCATTGAGATCGGTAAAAACAACAATTTTGTAGCAGTTTTACCGGCCTTCAAAGCCAATTTAAGCGGGAAAGTGGCATTGCGTCACGGAAGTACCAACGTTGCCATCAGTCCCTCAGAAGCAATGGATTTTTTTAATGGAGCCCATATTTCCAAGGGCGGCTTTACTATGTTCGCCCTGCCAAGCCGGAACAGTGAAGATGAATCCAATATCGTAACTTCCATTGGGTCATTCCGCAATCAGTTCTCCCAGCGAGAGAGGGTGGATATGATCGCAACGGAATACGGCGTTGCCCATTTATCCGGCAAATCAATTCGTGAACGCGCCCAGGCCCTGATTGAAATTGCCCATCCGGATGACCGCGAAACCCTTATGGAACAGGCCAAGGATGAAAATTTGATTTATCAAGATCAAATTTTTATTAAACAGAGTGCTCATTTATATCCCAGTGACACTTCAACCAACCATATGTTTAAAAACGATTTAACAGTTCGCTTCAGGGCCATTAAACCTTCTGATGAAGAAGAAATGCGACACCTTTTCTACAGGTTCAGTGATGAAGCCGTTTACTATCGATACTTTACACCGATTAAATCCATGTCCCATGCGAAGATGCAGGAGTATGTAAATGTAGATTTCAATAAGGTCCTTTCGGTGGTCGGGCTGGTCGGCGATCCAGGTCAGGGATTGATCATTGCAGAGGGTCGTTTTGTAAAATCCGGTACAAAACCGGAAGCAGACATGGCATTTGTTGTGGATGAAAAATATCAGGGCAGGGGGATTGCCAGTTTTTTATATCAATTATTAATGCATGAGGCCAAGAAAAGAGGCATTCATACTTTTACTGCAGATGTGTTATCCAGTAACATGGCAATGATGAAAGTATTTGAAAAAGGAGGGTGTCCGGTCACAGCGAAATTGGATAGCGGAATTTATGAATTGCGTATATCTCTTGGGACTGTATAAAATTATGAATTTACACATGGGGCCGATTACTGCATGTCGAATGTGGTAATACGAAGATGGGAGAAGAAAATACGTAAACTGGCATTGAAGGGCGTGGGCCAATTAGAGTGTAAGAGGGGGTAACATGAAAAGGGGCGTGCTTCATCCTGAGCACTTGCGGATGACGTGGCAACAAACAATATCTATGCAGATCGGACGTGATGGTCCGCGATACATGACGCATCTTATCGGGCTTTCACATGATGAGTATATACTAGTGAAATTGCCTGTTGTTGCCGGTATTAACATCAACTTGATGCCCGGTCGACGTGTTATTGTTAGGTATGTGGTGAGTGGCAATGTCTATGGTTTCAGCTGCCAGTTGATTGGTCATCATTTCAAACCTTATCCTTTACTTTTTCTCACATATCCCAAGGAAATCGAAATCCACTCACTCCGATCTTGTGAACGGGTGGATACGTTTATTGAAACATTTGTTCATTTTAACCAGAAAACCTATTCCGGCGCGATTCTTGATCTCTCCTGTGGTGGCTGCCAATTGGTACTTAATCGGAAAGATCAATTTGAAAAGAAAATTGATTTACCGAAATTCGATGATGAAGACCAGGTTTTCCTCTCATTTCAAATCGGTGCTGATTATATTGAAGAGCTTGTAGGGCGTGTGATTGCTATGGAAGTAATGAAAAATAAAATTAATTTAGGCCTGGCCTTTGAAAGTGGCCAAAATGTACTGCTGAATAAAATCGATTGTTATATTAATAATGTACTCGGATATCTCGGATAACCTGTATCTGGACGAAATCAGTCTTTTTCATCCTAATCTGTGTTAAATTAAAAATTTTTATCTGATTTTTGATTGATAGTTTAGATCATTATGGATTGTTGGGACTCAAGAGGGCAGGTTGCTTTTTTTACCGGTTGAGGCTTGCAAGATCCACTTGAATCGGGTAATACCGCAACAAATGCATTTGTATCCACCTAATGCCTAATTAGTGCCAAACGAAAAATCCAAGTTTCGTTCAAACACTATTTAATTATCCTCGATTCATACGGAGTTCGATTGTTACATGGTTCTAAGTGTCCCCGGCCCCAGTCGCCAATATAAGATCAATATTCAGGCCGTAGCAGATTCCATTCTTACTCTTCAGCAGAGCAATGGCGAAATCCCCTGGTCCATAGGAGATAAAACCGATCCATGGGATCACGTTGAGGCTGCCATGGGCCTTGCCATCGGCGGGCATTACGCAGCTGCCCGCAAAGCGTACCAGTGGCTTTTGGAAAATCAGCTGTCCGATGGTTCATGGTATTCCTCTTACCAGGATGGTAAGCCCTTGGATAAAACCCGCGATACAAATATGACAACCTATATCGCAGTAGGGCTATATCAGTATTATCTTATTACCAAAGATTTAACTTTTTTGGAAAAGACCTGGCCGGTAGTAGAAAAAGCCATCGAATTCGCCTTGAACCTGCAATCTCCTTCCGGCAAAATTCAATGGGCTATCAGCCCTGAGGGTATTATCGACCCAATGGCATTATTGACCGGTTCAAGCTCTGTTTTTATGAGTCTGAAATGCGCCCTTGAAATATCCCATATTGTTGGAAAGTCACGCCCGCATTGGCGGATGGCTGCCTTCAACTTATCCCATGCCATCATCGAAAAGCCCAACCTGTTTAACATTTCCAAATCTCGATTTTCCATGGATTGGTTTTATCCCATTCTTTCTGGTGCGGTAACGGGTATCCGGGCTGAAAAACGAATTCAGCGCTATTGGTCCAAATTTGTCGTGCGTGATTTTGGGGTTCGCTGTGTTTCTGATGAACCATGGGTAACCCTTGCGGAAACTGCTGAACTGATTTTAGCTTTGACGGCCATGGGTAAGACAGGACTTGCCAGGATTTTGTTCAGTTGGATTTGTGATAAACAATTTGACGATGGCAGCTTTTTTTGCGGCTTTACGTTCCCGGAAGTCACCGTATGGCCGGAAGAAAAAATCAGCTGGACAAACGCCGTTATTCTGATGGCGGCGGATGCACTGTATGGAATTACACCAGCATCTGATTTGTTTAGCCATCAATTTTGGATACAAAAAGGGATTACAAACCATTATGCGCCGTGACAAGCGCCCTTATCTCCTGAAAAAAGCGGATCTACAGTTTCAGGAATTTTATGTCCGCCATTTCATAAAGCCGCAATTAGACCATTTAGGCCAGGGTTTTACTTTTATGAAGCCTTGGTACGTAAAATTTTTTGGTGATCCCATCCGGTTGGGCCAAAGCATTAATATAGTGGCCACCCCCGATGCCATCGTCAGGCTTTCCGTATGGTCGGATCAGAAAAACCGGGAAGGTATCCGCATCGGTGATTTTTGTCTGATATGTCCTGGTGTCCGACTTCATGCTGCCAGCAGCATCCGGATCGGTGACAACTGTATGATCGCCCAGGGTGCATATATCACTGATTCAGACTGGCATGATATCTACAACCGGATTGATAGCGGGAAACCGGAACCGGTCACCATTGCTGAAAATGTTTGGATAGGTGATGGTGCTGTTATCTGTAAAGGTGTAACCATTGGTGAAAACAGCATCATTGGTGCCGGATCCGTTGTTGTTCATTCCATTCCCCCAAACTCTGTCGCGGCCGGAAACCCCGCCAAAGTCATGAAGACATTAGACCAGAATGAGAAATTGGTTAAACGTGACCACTGGTTTGAGAATCCAGAACGTCTTTCCGCTCAAATTGATGCGCTAGATCAAAAAATGCTCTCCGGCAACACTCTTTTTACATGGTTCCGTTCCTTGCTGTTTCCTTCTGTCGATGATTGATCTGATTTTTATATTCTGACCCGTTGGTCGATAATCAATTTTATTCAAAAATTATCCTTTCTATCTAAATTTAAAGAATAAAAACATCTTGACCTGCATTATTGAACTGGTTATATGACCGGTCAGTCAAAATAAAGAGGATATATGAGCCCCAAGCAGGTCAATTATTTAAATAAGCAGGACAAGCTCGCCCAAACAGCACTGATATTGTTTGCGCGAAAAGGGTATAAAGCCACTAGTGTATCAGACATTGCCGCTGCCGCCGGAATCGGCAAAGGCACTGTATATGCGTATTTTAAAAACAAGAGAGAACTATTTATTGCCGCTATACAAAAGTGGTACGAACAGAACTTTGCCTTAATCCGAACAGAATTGGCGCAAATTGATCATCCTGAAGAAAAACTTAAATGTTATATATTTAGTTGTGAAAAATTATTTGTGCTGGAAAATAAATTTGCTGTAAATTTTTTTTTGGAAGTACTACGACAGACTTTATTTGAAGACGGTATCTTGCATCATCAAAAAAGTATTTTGCAGGAAATCCTTTATGAACAGACACGTTTCGTTGCGGACATCCTTTTGAACGGCATATCACAAGGTGTTTTCAAACCTGAAATTGCGCCTGAAGTGGAAAATATCGCTTCTAGTATCCTGGCATTTTTGGATGGAATGGAGTTTAGGATTCTGGCTTTTCCAAAAATGATGCCATGGAAGGAGCAGATCATCAATTATGTGGATTCCATGTTATCTTTAATTCGTTTGGAACCCTAAGCGTGCTGA
>JAUCGD010000023.1 GCA_030377945.1 Desulfobacterales bacterium HSG17
CAGCCTCCTTTCAATTGAATTCTTGGCAGGTTATGTTATAATATTTCATTAAAAGAGAAGTATCTTTTTTGAAAACTTATGACTCATGGGATAAATAATTTATGTTATGCTCGGCCTTTACAAAGAAATTCCCCTTATATGAAAATTCTTTTTGCAAGTGACATATCCATTGCCAGCGTAACAGGCGGAGCAGAATCAAATAAATGCAGGCAGATTGTTGAAATGAATTATTCGTGGGAGCAAAATATTGATTCCCTGGAAAGAGTGTTGGGGAACAGGTAAAATGATTTTTAAATATTCGGAACAAGACGTTAAACGCATGATTAAGGCTGGAGAATCTTCAAAATTAGAGTTTAAAGAAGATTCTGTTCATAATGACCGTCTTGCCAGGGAGATTGCTGCTTTTGCCAATTTTAAGGGTGGAACCATATTGCTTGGTGTGTCTGATTCAGGTGAAATTAAGGGCTTGACAAGGGAAGGTAATGAGGAACGGATTATGAATATCTGTTATTCTGTGATTTTTCCCAGGATTATTCCTGAGTATGAGCCTATGATATTAGAAAATAGAAACTTAGAAAATAGAAAAATTGCCTGTATCACCATTGATACAGGGATGGAAAAGCCTTATGCAGTTTTGAACAAAGGCAGGCGCAATTATTATATCAGGGTTGGTTCAACATGCCGGGAATCAAGTCAGCGTGAACTGATGAGAATGTTCCAGGATTCTGCATTGCTTCATTTTGAGGTTTTGCCTGTTGCTGCTGATTTCAATGATCTTGATCGGCATTTGATTTTTGAACATTTTAAGACTTATCGGAATATTGATCTTGAAGTTCTTAACGATGATGAACTGGCAAGAATTTTGATTAATTGCTCGGTCATGAATGAAAATAAACAGCTTACCATTGGCGGGAGCCTGCTTTTTGCAAAACAACCGGATAAATTTTATGCTGGAACCGGTATTGCACTTGCAGTTATTGACGGGAATTTTCCAACAGATACTCTTCTTGAAGTTTCCCATTGTAATGCTGCCTTATTTGATAACCTGGAAAGAGTTCTCAGTATAATACGCTCATATAACCGTTCAAGAATAACAGGGCTTTCTGATAAAGGCCGGCGTCTGGAAGATTATGAATATCCATTTAAGGTTATCAGGGAAATTCTTGTAAACGCATTTATCCACAGGGATTATTCCATAGAGGGGAGTCAGATCAGGGTATTCATGTTCAAGGATTATCTTGAGGTCAGAAGTCCGGGATTAATTCCTAATTTCTTGACTGTGGAAAAAATGAAAATGGGGGTAAGTTATTATCGCAATCCCATGCTCATGAGTTATTTTTATGACAGGGGGCTGATTGAACGCCTTGGCCGGGGTATTCAGATGATTTTTGCAGAAATGAAAAAGCATAATGAAACTGAACCTGAGATATTTGAGCAGGGAGGAGAGCTTGTGGTCAGGATTAGGAAAAAGAAATTATTACCTCTGGAGGATAATAAAAATGGTGCAAGTGCAGCATAAAGACATTTCATCATTAGAATATTTTGAAATGGAAAAATCGGTTGAATATAAGAGTGAGTATTATCACGGTGAAATATTTGCCATGACCGGGGCATCGGTTAATCATAATCTTATTAATGCCAATATCATTGTTGCCATTGGCAGTCAGCTTAAAGAACCTTGTCTTGTTTTTCCAAGTGATATCAAAGTGGAAATTGATCCTGCACATCATTATGTATATCCTGATGTAAGTGTTGTGTGCGGGGATATTGAATATGGTGCAGGCAGAAATGATATTATTACAAATCCAAAGATTATTATTGAAATTCTGTCCGAGTCTATTGGATATCATGATCGCGGTAATTATGATCGCGGGGATAAGTTTCTTGCCTATCGCGGTTTGTCATCTCTGACAGATTATATTCTTGTGAATCAGTATAGTGTAATGGTTGAACATTTTATAATGAAAAAGCCTGATTTATGGGAAATGAGAGTTTACCGCAATTTGAATGATATGCTTAATATTGATTCTATTGATGTTTCTATTGCAGTAAAAGATATTTATAAGAATGTCGGTATTATAAAAAATTTAGATAAATATAACGGAGGCTAATGAAAATATTATTTTTATCTGATGTTCCTATGAAAGATCCTTCCAGCGGTTCAGAACGTGTGTTATATGAGCAAGCTGCTGGGCTTTGCCGAAGAGGATTTCAGGTCAATGCAATTACTCGCAATAATGGTCCATCCGGTTTTATATTCAGAGATACAGGCGGAGTTTATGAAGCCTGCTACAATGCTCCTGTTGAAAGTATCATTGGTTTTTTTTCATCTCTTATAAAATTTCCTCATAGACTTTACAAAAAACTTTCAGAAACAGAGTCTTTTAAACTGATAATATCTCATCAACCATTTACCTGTGCAGCATTATTGTTATTGGGCAGCATAAAAAAAATCCCGATAGTTTATATTTTTCACTCTCCGGCGCATGAAGAATATTTGCTATTAAATCAAGCTGAAAAACGATTTTTAACCTTAATTCAGGCACAGATTCGCAAGTATATTGAATCTTTTTGCATGAAAAAAGCATGTAAAATTGTTGTTTTGAGCTGCTATATGAAAAAAAAAGCAGAAATTATTCACAAAATTCCTGAAAATATAATTGCTGTAAATTCGGGCGGAGTTGATTTGGAGCGTTTTAAGTTGGTTTTAAATCAAGAAAATTTGAAACGCGAGCTGAATTTTCCTAAAGGAAAAGTTCATCTTTTAACAATTCGTAATCTGGAACCACGTATGGGACTGGATAATCTGTTAAAAGCTGTTTCCATTTTAAAGAATAAAATTGATGTTTATCTTGTAATTGGCGGGCATGGGAGTCAAAGAAAAATTCTTGTGAATATGATTGAAGAATTGGATTTGAAAAATCATGTTGTCATGCCAGGGTATATACCTTCTGATCTTTTACCTGTTTATTATGGCTCTTCTGATTTTTTTATTTTACCAACGCAAAACCTGGAAGGATTTGGTCTGGTTACAATTGAATCAATGGCTTGTGGAACGCCTGTCTTGGGTACTCCTGTTGGTGGGACAAAAGAAATCCTGTCCGGTTTTAATACTCAATTCATTTTTAAAGACTCATCTCCGAATTCAATGGCCAGGGGAATTGAAAAAAATGCTGAATATTATCTTAAAAATAAGGGTGCTTATGATTTGTTAAGGCGTAAATGCCGGAAATATGTTGTGGATAATTATTCATGGGACCAGCATGTCAACTGTTTGTCAGGGATTGTTAATAAATATGCGAAACCTTGATAATAGGAGAACATAGATAATCCACATAATCGCATGTCTGGATATGGGCGGCTCTGAGCAGATTTCGGGGCAAAGCTGACAGCTTTTTTTTTCTGATGTAAAACTGCTGATATATGACCCGTAAAACAGATACATCATGGATGCTGTGGAACCTGATTGTATTTCAGAACTGGTATGAGCGCTGTATGGAGATGTAAATGACAGATTCAAATGAAAAATTTGTAGTTGACGGTAAAGATTCCCAGTTTGGTATTCTCGGTGAAAATATTCGTGTTGAAGGGGGCATACATTTTCATTCATCTGAAAGCGGGGTAAATAAGTCAGAAGACAAATCCGCATTTGGATGGCTTGTTACCCGCATGTGCAACCGGGAAGATCATGACCACAGGTTCAAGGAGTTTTTTATTGAAAAATCCAATGATGAAAAATGCCGGGATCATCCACAATTTTACATCATTCAAGGCAATGAAGGCCAGTGCCATAACAGCCTGGTGGAACGTCTTCTTCATACCCATATTAAAAATTTTGTCAGGCAGGAATGGAAAGAAAAAACAATACTGCCAAAGCCTTACAGGGTTTCATGGTTCAAGGATAAAGAGCTGGAGAAACATAAAAACCGGCTGAAACATGAGGTTTTTTCAGCAGTTAATCCCAGGTACATGGGAGCTGATTATTCAATAAATGCCCTGTGTTCAATGCCAGGTATAAAAGAATATAATCTTGTTCTTATTGTGCATTATATCCAGGCATCAGAATGGGAGAGCTATTCTGCGGACCTGCTTAAATGGTATATGCAGGATTTCTGGTCTAGGCATGAATGCAAAGAAAATATGCCCCGGTTTCTTATTTTTTTTAATATTGAATATCCGGTTCCATCTCCGGGATGCAGTTTGTTGAAGAGGTTGTTAAAGAAAGAAAATCGTGTAAAAAACCGTGTAATAAAAGATGTTGAGACTGTGTATAATGCTGTAAAAGACTCCTGTAACTGCCTGCTTTTAGAAGAGATTGATTCTGTGTCAAAAGAAGATGTTAAAAACTGGTTCTTCAAATATACAGAGCTTGGGGATTCAATTTTACATGAAAATCTAAAAGATTTATTTAAAGATTCAGAGCATAAAAGCATGGCTGAAATTGAGGTATGGCTTCAGAAAATCTATGAAAAGATAGACCGGGAAAGATTCATGTCCCAAAATGTATAGATTATTTAAGGAATGAAACATGACAAAACAAAGATATATTGACCTGTATATGGGAGACGGCAAAACCCTGGAACAGAGAGACCGCAGGCTCCCTGAGTATGAACCTTTTATTGGAACTGATGATCCCAAAAATTATATTGCATCAAAAGGTCTTCGCAATGCTGTTAATGTGGCACTTACACTGGGTCAGCCCCTTTTGATTACAGGAGAACCCGGAACAGGCAAAACCCGTCTGGGAGCAAGCACAGCATGGGAAATGGGGCTTGATCTTCTTGAATTTCATACAAAAACCACTTCCACCGCAGCAGACCTTTTTTATCAATATGATGCCCTGCGCCGGTTTCAGGATTCCCAGCTCAAGGAGCAGAAGGCCATAGAGAAATATATAACCTGCCAGGCTCTTGGCACAGCCATAGTTCTGACAACTCCGGCAGATAAAAGACCGGAACAGGTAAAGAGGATTCTTCCTGAAGATCTCAGGCACAAAGGCCCTGTGCGCTCAGTGGTTCTAATTGATGAAATTGACAAGGCTCCCCGTGATCTTCCCAATGATATTTTAAATGAAGTTGAAAACATGCAGTTTAAAATAAAAGAAACCACATGGAAGCCTTTTATTGCAGATCAAAAATTCCGGCCTGTTTTAATTTTAACCAGTAATTCCGAAAAAAATCTTCCTGATGCTTTTTTAAGGCGCTGTGTGTTTTTTCATATAGATTTCCCGGATGATAATGCCTTAAAAGAGATTGTAATCCGAAGGTTTAAGGATAAATGGGATATAACACCTGAATTTACTGATGAATTTATTGAAAACAGTATTAATCATTTTATTGGGGTCAGAAAGCTGAACCTGAAAAAACGCCCTGCAACAGCAGAACTCCTGGCATGGATAAACATTGTAAAAACTCTGGGAATTGACATGGCAGCAATCAGGGAAGACCAGAAGGAAAAACTGGAACTGAGTTATTCAGTGCTGGCTAAAACCCGTGAAGATTTAAACAGCTTAAAAAATAACCTGACAGAGATGGTAAAAAAATAACAGTAGCGCCGCATTGCATGGCCGCTAACAATTAGATATTACCGGAAATATTTTTTGTAGGGTGCGTTAGCGCAGCGTAACGCACCGTAACTTTAAAAGGTGCGTTACGGCTATCGCCTAACGCACCCTACGGAGGAAATCTTTATTTCCGATAATGTCTATTAAATAAAAAAATGCCAAAATTCGAAAACAAAAAACAAAACCTGCCCTTTGAAGATTTTATGGAGCAGTTAAAAATTCAGGGATTTATCCTTGGCGTAAATCATTACCTGCGCCTCCAGGCAATTATAAACCAGTTTGGTCCGGAATCCACGCCAGACGACCTAAAATATCTCCTCTGCCCCATCTTTGCCACAAACAAAAAACAGCAGGAACAGTTTTACCGGGTGTTTGACCGGTATTTCCATTTGCTGAAACTTTCAGATGATTCTGGACCTGGATTTAAGGAACTCAAGTCAAAACCTGAAGAAAAAAAATCCCCCAAACCCTTGACCCTTAAAAAATGGCCTTATTTTGCTTTTTCCCTGCTGTGCCTTATTATTATTGCCCTGGCAATACGGCATTTTGTTAAACCTTCTGAAATTAAACCACCTGGCAAAGTTGTTGAAAAAATACCCATAGAAAAAGGCAAGGTTGAAAGGCGCCCGGATCTCAGGGAAACCATACCCCTGAGCATCGGCCCGGTTCCTGATCTTAACTTTTACCAGCAATACTGGCCTGTTCTCAGGGGAATGGCCGTATCCCTGCCTTTAATTATATTGTTTTTCACCTTTTTATATAAAAGAAAACACCGGGCCTGGGCCATACAAAAGCAGTATGGCAAAAAACCGCCCTATATCTGGCCTATAAAGGTAGAGCCTCCCCGCCCCGGTTTTCTGACCCATACCCGGTTTTATTCGGCTGCCAACCGCCTCCGTCAGCGTATTGAAAGCGATGTTTTGCGCCTTGATGTTAATAAAACCATTGAAACCACCATTAATAAAGCCGGTTTTCCACAGTTCTGCTATCAGGCTGCAACAAAGCCTCCTGAATATCTCTTTCTTGTGGATCTGCCTGAATATGCAGATCATTATTCCCATTTTATGAAAACAATGGCTGATGCCCTGGTTCAGGAAGGTATTTTTGTGCGCTGCTTTTTTTATGCAGATGATCCCCAGGTCTGTTTTGAAGAACCTGGAGGACACAGGTTTTATCTTTCGGATTTGCAGTCAAAATTTTCCGGGCGCAGGCTCATCCTTGCAGGAACAGGTGATGCCCTTCTTGACCCCATGACAGGCAGGCCGGAACCCTGGACAGAGCTTTTTCACACATGGGAGCAGCGGGCGGTTTTAACAACCAGGAATGCAGAAGAATGGGGAATGAAGGAGATTGCCCTGGCAAAAGATTTTATTGTGCTTCCTGCAAACCTGGAAGGCTTGAATGCCCTGGTAATGTATTTTGAAAAACCTGTGAAATATGATTTGCGGGCCTGGAAAAATACCGGTTTTCAAGTTCCCATGATTTCAGCTCATGACTTAAATAATGCAGATAAGCTTGAAAACCGGCTTAATGATGAAAGCATTTTTCAATGGGTGTGTGCCTGTGCTGTTTATCCAGAAATAAACTGGAGCCTGACCCTTTACCTGGGTATGCTTCAAAAAAAGCCTGTAAGCGAGAATGCTTTGCTTACACTTATTCAGCTTCCCTGGTTTAAAACCGGAACCATGCCTGATGATCTGCGTCTTGAACTTATAAGCAGGCTGGATAAAGAAAAACTGGCAGTCATCCGTCAGGCTGTTTATGATGTTCTTGAAAAGGATTCGCCTCCTGAAGACAGTGAAGCATGGGAGGCTTACTGCCTGAATCTTGGGGTTTTAAAATGGATGATCTCTCCTGAAAAACGGAAGTATTTAAAAGAAATCAAGGAAAATGAACAGAGAATTATTCGGGATTATACCTTGCTGCGCCTGCTGGACAGCGCTCCAAAATCAATGTTAAGCCTTGTTATTCCTGAAAATCTTCATGATTTGTTTTTCAGGCATGGGATGGCTTTGTTTGGGTTTAGAAAAGGGGTTTGGGCTTGTATGGCTGTTGTGCTTGCAGTGGCGGGATTTTTGGTTTTTGCTAAGCCTGATCTTCCTGCTGTTACCGCAGGTAAAAGTCTGACACTTGAGTTTGCCCATATTCCGGCAGGGGAGTTTATGATGGGGAGTCCTGAGAGTGAACCGGGAAGATATAAAGGAGAAGAAAAATTGCATAAAGTAAAACTGACCAAAGGCTTTTACATGCAGAAAACCGAAGTAACACAGGCGCAGTGGAAGGCTGTTATGGGGAGCAATCCTTCAAATTTTAAAGATTGCGATAATTGTCCGGTTGAAAACGTTTCATGGGAGGATGTGCAGGAGTTTATAAAACAATTAAATCAAAGGGAAGGGGCGGAAAAGTACAGTCTGCCTACTGAGGCTCAGTGGGAATATGCCTGCCGTGCTGGAAGTCGTACACCATATAGTTGGGGAAATGAAGCTGCCTGTGAAAAAATGATGTATGAAAATGATGTTGGAAGTAGTGAAGATAAATGTGTTGAATATGTTAAAAAACAGGGTTTAAAATCTGATTCTACTGCTCAAGTAAAAAATTATGCACCAAACGATTGGGGTTTGTATGATATGCATGGAAATGTCTGGGAGTGGTGTGAGGATTGGTATGGGGATTATACATTTGAAGCTATAGATAAAGCTGTAGTTGATCCGGTTGGGCCATCAAAAGGCGGTAACCGTGTTATACGCGGCGGCGGTTGGGACAGCGGCGCGAGGGACTGCCGTTCTGCCGTGCGCAGCAGGAGCGGGCCGGGCTACCGCAACGACTACCTGGGCTTTCGTCTTCTGAGGTCTTATCCTTAGCACTTTTACCCTTTTACCCTTTATGATATATGAGCGGAGTCTGGCATCATATGCTGGTCCGCGATAGCGGCCAGTCATATGATGCCAGACGGAGCGACCGATCACTGGGTAACTAAAAAAGCGCCGCAGGCAGCGCACAAATTTTGAATCAGGATTTTCAGGATATGATAAGATATCCAGGATATCCTTAAACATCCTGAGCATCTTGATTCAAGCAAACGGTAGCGCCGCCGTTATTCGATTTTCTTAAGCCATTTCAGAATTTCTTTTTTTGAAAATTTTTTTAAAATCTCATCTTCAGGAATACCCTTCAAAATCTGATCAGTAGGAATACCCTTCAAACGTTGGTCAACAGAGAATTGATTCAAAATTTCTTCATCCGAGAATTTTTCAAAAATGTGGGGCAGAATATACTCTTTATTAAAATCTTCAACAGTATAAGTCATGGCAATAACCTCCTCTATTTTATAAAAACTTATAAAAATTTCATTTATAACGGAACTTACTTGAGTACGCCATTTGTATTCTGAAAATCCGAATTTAACCGTATCAGGCACAGCACTGAAAAGGTTCCATATGGCATTCTTTTTTTCCTTTGCTACACGACTGAGAACAATGAGCCTGACATTTTTACTTCCCCAACTGATTTCATATACACCTGTACTTACCGGTTTCAAGTCAGTATATTTTTTAAGATTTTCAGGATACCGGGCACTGACACCGTACAATCTGAAATCTTTTGAATCAAAGAGTTTTCCAGGTGACGGGCTTATCATTTTCCGGTAGTTCACGTAATGACCTGTAAGTTCATCAAGTGCCCATGCATCAAGAGCTTGCTGATGTGATTTATATGTCAGCAGATTATGCTTCCCCAGGTTTTCAAATCCGACAGGGATTTTTTCAGGCCGCATCCCCTCATGTTCTTCAATAATAACAACATCCAAAAACTGCTGTTTGATAGATAAATCTTTTTCAAGTTCAACCTTGTAGGCTGTGCCTGAAAAAAAGTCAGTAAGAGCTATTCCGAATAAGCGGTGCCATTGAATCATGATGTTTTCAACCTTGATGCAGAGAAGTGTATTTTCTTTTGATTATATTCTATATTTTACACCATACAAAGACAATGTGCAAGGGGCTTAATCTGGCAGTTAGTGATCTTTCTTGCATTATTGAATCAGTGTTAATAAAAAGATCATGAAATAAATTCTTTAATGTTACAATATGAGATTAAGTTTGAAAATAAGATACGGGGTATGAATGACTGATTCAAATGAAAAGTATGGGGTTGAAAGTACAGACTCCCAGGTCGGTATGATCGGTGACAATAATCGTGTTAATGGCGGGATACATTTTCATTCATATCAAAGCACTCCAGAGGAAATAAAAGAAAAAAAATCAACTTCTCGCAGTTCCAATGATTCTGAAACCTTTACTCAAAAAAACCGATGGCTTCTTCCATATCTTGTGGATCGGAGACAACAGGTTGACTGCCTTGATAAAGCGGTTAATACTGGGAATAAGCCCGGTTCTCCAAAAATATGTCTTGTTCATGGTGATGAAACCCAGTGCCTTGAGGAATTCATTCAATGCCTTCAACACCGCTATTGGCAGGAATTTGAACCCCGTAACCGGAGTATGGCCGTTCCAAAACTTATTTTGCTTGACTGGCCTTATTTTTTGGATAATGAACAAGAAATTTCTGACAGGATTATTAAAGATATTTCCAGCCTCCTGCCCCGTGAACTGCATTTTTCAGATAATATCTTTGATGCAGTAAATAAATCACACAATGGAGCATTGCTGATCTGTACTTTTACCAGTTCCAATCGCCTGAAACATAAAAAGGAGATTGTTGAGCAATTTATAAATTTCTGGTCATCATGGCCGTCCAGAGGGGCGGGCGGGGTTTTTGTTTCGTGCCTTGTTATAAAATATTCACACAAAAAGGAAGCATATACAAAAAAGTTCTTTGATATGTTTTATCGAATATTTAAAAATAATTCCGATAAATTAACAAATCAGGATATTCGTGATATTTTAAATGTCCGCCATTCTCAATGTCTGGTTCCCGAACTGGAAGGAATTGAAAAAGATCATGCAGATGCCTGGACCCGGCTTCATGAGGTTCAGGAAATCTGTATAAAGAAAAATTTGCAGCCCGGTAGTATAATCCGTGAAATTTTCAAGAATCAGGAAATAATATCAATGGAAACTTTGGCAAAAGAGCTGAAAACCAAGTTTTTAACAGAGGAGAGCGGAAATTAAGGCGAACGCCGGTTTTTCGCAAAAATGCGCAACCACCTGTCTGGTGAGCAAGAATTATTTTTGGTCAGTCCGAAAAATAATTTTCGAACTCCGGATTTTATAATTTCCAATGCAACAACAAAACATGAATAACCTGTGGATTTATCCATAGGTAAAAGGAGACACCCAATGCTTTTCCCCAATTTTTTTTCAGGAAAAGGAAAAAATAAAAATGATGAAGCCTGGAAAAATCTTCCCATTCCACAGAAAGAGGCTGAAACCCTGCCTGAAAATTATGATACAGATGAAGAACTGGCCGCTGCCGTTAATGCAGCCCTGCTGCTTGGGCAGCCTTTGTTTCTAACTGGCGAACCCGGAACCGGCAAGACACAGCTTGCTTTCAGGCTGGCATGGGAGCTTGGATTTGGCAGGCCCTTCAGGTTTGAAACTAAATCCACCAGCACTGCCCGTGATCTTTTTTACACATATGATACCCTGGGACGTTTTTATGCGGCTCACTGCAATGACTCTTGCGAGCAGAGGAAAAAACAGGAAAAGGATTATATTACTTACAATGCCCTTGGCCGCGCCATTTTACTGGCTAATGAGCATGAAAAGGTTAAAAAACTGCTGCCGGAAAATTTTAAGCACACTGGCCCTAAGCGCTCTGTTGTTCTTATAGATGAAATTGACAAGGCTCCCCGTGATTTTCCCAATGATATTTTAAATGAAATTGAGAATATGTATTTTCGAATATCTGAGCTTGAGAATGTAAAAATTGAGGCAGATGCACAGATGAGTCCTGTGGTTGTCATTACCAGCAATTCGGAAAAAAATCTGCCTGATCCTTTTTTACGGCGCTGTGTTTTTCATCATATTGCTTTTCCCGAATCTGACCGGATGAAGCTGATTATGGAAAATCGTTTACAAGAAATCCCTGTGCGCTCAGACAAGGCCAAAACCCTTGATGACCGGATGTTGTCTGATGCAATGGCTCTGTTTTATCATTTAAGGCTGGAATCTCATGGACTGCAAAAATCACCGTCCACAGCCGAACTTATAGCATGGCTTCAGGCTCTCCGGGAATTTACAGATATTGATAATCCGGCAGCAGACAGCGGGGCTGTGCAAAATACCCTGGGGATCCTGATAAAAAAGCAGGAAGACTTAAAAACAGCAAAGGGAATTGTTGACACATGGTTTCAGAATCGGAACGCTCAGGTTTAATTCAAAAATTTATCCAAAGCCTGCCCCAATTCCTGGATGAACTGCGCCTGAGCGGATTTAAAATCGGGGTTCGGGAATATCTGAATGTTCAAAAACTTCTGGTTAAAATGGCAGAAGCAGGACAACTGCCAGACAATCTTCAAAAGGGCAATCTTCATAAGCTCAGGCCCTTTATTGCATCCATTGTGTGCAGCAATGCAGGGGAGCAAAAAGAGTTTGGCCTGCGTTTTGAAATCTGGATAACCCGTTTTTATTCAGGGCAGGGTGATTTTTCAGAAAAATTTAAACCTGAAAAACCGGAAAAGACAGATGTTGAAAAAGTGCGTTCAAAAGCATGGTACTGGATACCGGTTTTTCTAATTCTTTTGGCTGTGTGTGTTTACTTTTTTCCCGATGTTTTTGTTCATGAGCCGGTTGTAAAAGTTTTCCAGGAAAATAATCAAATACTGCAGCCCGGCATTCCAGGCACTTTTCTTTTATGGCTGTCCGGGCTTGCACTTCTTGGCGTACTTATTCGTGAGTTGTGGATGCGGTATCTGGTTTCACGGGCTTTTCTTACAAGGGTATCTGTTTCCGAACCTGTTGAATCACTCAAGTTTTATGTTTTGGGCAAGTCTCCTGAGCTTTTTAATTCCATTGGATTTTTAAAAGCTGCCCAGGCATTTCGGAGGCATGTTCAAAAACCGGATTCAGCCATAGATGTAGAAGCTAGTGTGGAAAAGACCATTAGAAACGGGGGATTTTTTACTCCTGTTTCAGGGCTGCGACAGATTACGCCTGAATACCTGGTATTAATTGACCGCACATCATTCCAGGATCATCAGGCAAGATGGATTGATGCTATGGTAAACCGTCTGGCTGAAAATGATGTATTTATCAAACGCTATTATTTTGACGGAGATCCAAGAAGCTGTATTCCCCAAAAAGGTAAAATTCAGGCTGTTAATCTTCATGATCTGGCAGAACAGTATCCTGAACACAGGCTTATTATATTTTCAGACGGCGCAGGTTTTAAAGACCCTTTCAGCGGAGAGACAGTGTCCTGGATTGAACAGTTTTATATCTGGGAAGAGCGTTCAATAATGCTTATTCATGCAGACCGGGATTTAAGCCGTCATCCTCTGAAGGATTTTGATTTTATTGTAATGCCTGCCAGAGAAAATAATATGGCAGCCCTGATTGATGCTTTTAACAATGAAGTAATTAATCCCCGTTTATCCAAAGCTTATGCAAAACCCCTTCCGGCATTTATTTCACATCAATATATCCGGCTTCTTGAGCAGTCGGAACCAAAACCTGAGATTATAACAGCAATAAATAATTTGCTTGCAAACTATATTGATGAACCAGGCCGGTTCTGGCTTTGTGCCTGTGCTGTTTATCCTGATATTAACTGGGATTTAACACTTTTTCTTGGTCATATGCTTAAAGATAAAGCAGACCGGGAAATATTTTCCAAAAACAGGCTCATGCTCATGGCCCGTCTTCCCTGGTTTCGTTACGGATATATGCCTGACTGGTTTCGGCGTTTCCTGATTAATGAATTAACAGGTGAAAAAGAACAGCAGGTAAGGCAGATTCTTTTTGATTTGCTTCAAGATCACAAGGATAGACTTGAACCAGGATATATCCCTTTAGAAATAGGAAAGCAGTATGATAAACTCATTCCAAGGATGGCAAAATATCTGCTCAGGCTTGCCCAGGTAAAATCACCAAAAAGCCGTGTTTTCCATGACAGGATTTTTGTAACCTTTATGCAGGACAGGCTTTCCGTAAGAATTTCGAGAATGGCAGGGAATTTTTTAAGAGGGCTTAATATTGGGAACCAGGAGGAAGATCAAAGTATAAGGGAAAAACACAGTACAGGAAAAGGAGCATCGGATACAGGGGCGGCAGATCAGGTTATTGATAAACTAAGCATGAATTTTGCTTATATTAAACCGGGCACGTTTATGATGGGCAGTCCTGAAGATGAACCTGAAAGAATGGCTGATAGAGAACATTTGCATAAGGTAACTTTGACAAAAGGGTTTTATATGCAAACAACGGCAGTAACAATAGGGCAGTGGAGAATTTTTGCAGATGATACAGGATATAGGTCACAGGCTGAGACAGAGGATGGAGCCTATGCCTGGACAGGTGAAGACTGGAAAAAAAACAAAGATGTTTACTGGGACAATCTCGGATTTGAACAGGAGGAAGATCATCCTGTCACTTGTGTTTCCTGGAATGATGCACAGGTATTTATAAAATGGATTTCGGAAAAGGATGGAAAAATTTACAGACTGCCAACAGAAGCCGAGTGGGAATATGCCTGCCGTGCAGGAACAGACACTCCTTTTTCTTTTGGAAAATGTCTTTCCACAGATCAGGCAAACTATGATGGAAATTATCCTCTTGAAGATTGTCCCAAAGGTACGTTTCGGGGAAAAACAACCCCGGCAGGAAGTCTTGAAGCCAATGCCTGGGGTTTGTATGATATGCATGGAAATGTTTGGGAGTGGTGTCAGGATCGGTTTGGGGATTATACATTTGAAGCTATAGACAAGGCTGTTGTAGATCCAGTTGGAGCTATAGAAGGCGATGACCGTGTTGTACGCGGCGGCAGTTGGGGCAACCGCGCGAGGGACTGCCGTTCTGCCGTGCGCGGCAGGGGCGGGCCGGGCGACCGCTCCGACCTCCTGGGCTTTCGTCTTCTGAGGTCTTATCCTTAGCACTTTTACCCTTTTACCCTTTATGATATATGAGCGGAGTCTGGCATCATATGCTGGTCCGCGATAGCGGCCAGTCATATGATGCCAGACGGAGCGACCGATCACTGGGTAACTAAAAAAGCGCCGCAGGCAGCGTACAAATTTTGAATCAGGATTTTCAGGATATGATAAGATATCCAGGATATCCTTAAACATCCTGGGCATCTTGATTCAAGCAAACGGTAGCGCCGCCCTACGTGGCGGCAACCGGGGCGTATCCTTTTGTTTAAAGGGAATCGTAACCGTGCCGCCACGTAGGGCGGCGCTACCGTTATGGAATGAATCTGAATATGGGAAGATAAATGTGGCAGAGAAGGTAAAAAATTAACAGTCTGAATCCATTTTCTTAAGCCATTTCACTAATTCTTCTTTTGAAAAATTTTTTAAAACCTCATCAATAGGAATATCTTTCAAACGCTCATCAATACTAGCTTTTTTCATCAGTTCATCAATAGAAATTTTTTCCAAAATTTCTTCCACAGAAAATTCGGTAATATGCTCCAGGGCATATTCTTGATAATAATCTTCAACAGTATAAGTCATGGCTATAACTCCTTCTGTTTTATATGTATTTAACATTTCAGTCATGATAGAACTGACCTGTGTGCGCCATTTATATTCTGAAAATCCAAATTTAATTGTATCAGGCACAGCACTGAAAAGATTCCACATGGCATTCTTTTTTTGCTTTGGTACACGGCTGAGGACAATGAGCCTGATATTTTTACTTCCCCATCTTATTTCATATACTCCGGTACTTACATGTTTCAAAACAGCATATTTTTTAAGATTTTCAGGATATCGGGCACTGACACCGTACAACCTGAAATCATCGGAACCAATAAGTTTTCCAGATGACGGGCTTATCATTTTCCGATAATTAACATAATGACCTGTAAGTTCATCAAGTGCCCATGCATCAAGAGCCTGTTGATGAGATTTATATGTCAGCAGATTATATTTCCCCAGGTTTTCAAATCCGTCAGGGATTTGTTCAGGTCGCATTCCCTCATGTTCTTCAATAATAACAACATCCAAAAGCTGTTGTTTCATAGATAAATCTTTTTCAAGCTCAACCTTGTAGGCAGTGCCTGAAAAAAAGTCAGTAAGAGTTATTCCGAATAAGCGGTGCCATTTAATCATGATGTTTTCAGCCTGTGTGCATGGATGTTTATTTTCTTTTTTACATTCTATATTTTACAGCATAAAAAGGCAATGTGCAAGACCATTAAGCGGGCATTTTGTGACCTTTCTTGCATTATTTAATCAATAGACATTATCGGAAATAAGGATTTCCACCGTAGGGTGTGTTAGGCGATAGCCGTAACACACCGTTATTTTAAGGCTGCGGTGCGTTACGCTGCGCTAACGCACCCTACAAAAATTATTTCCGATAATGTCTAATATTGATTGGCTATCCACTTAAGCCGCAACACCTTTAAAAATAGGTGTTGGCAAACCGTATCTCCAAAATTTGGAGCATTAACTTTATACTTTTAAATTAGTTGTTAATTCAACACTTTTTATGCTACAAATTATGGAGATACTTCAAATTGAGTTTATGCTAACAACCATTTTGGGGATTGCCGGAGTTTAAGGGGGCATCATTGCATAAAATAATCCACATAATAACTCGGCTGGATATGGGCGGTTCTGCCCAGAACACCTTGCAGACCTGTCTTGGATTAAACAAAGATAAATATGATGTTACCCTGGTTTACGGGCTTTCCCTGGAATCAAAGATGACAGATGAGGAAATTTTATCTGTTCAAAGGTTAGTTGAATCCGGGAAAAAAAACAGTGTCAGTTTTATCTGCCTTCCTTCCCTGGTTCGTAAAATTGATCCTTTAAAAGATGCTGCTGCTCTTGTTTTTCTGATTTGTCTTTTATTAAAAAAACGTCCTGAAATTGTCCATACTCATACTTCAAAGGCCGGGATACTGGGCAGGCTTGCAGCCTGGTTTGCCAGGGTTCCGGTTATTATCCATACTCCCCACGGCCATGTGTTTTACGGCCATTTCAGAGCAAACCTGACCGCATTTTTCCTGATAATTGAGAAAATCATGTCATTGATTACCCGCAGGATAATAATGCTGACTAAAGGAGAGAAAAACGACTGCATCAAACTCTGCCTTGCCCCTGTTAAAAAAATAATGACCATACACAGCGGGGTTGATATTGATGTATTTGCAGGTTCTGGAACTGATAGAAATAATATAAAAAATCAGCTTGGTCTTGAACCTGATAATATCGTAATAGGAACGGTTGGCTGGCTCCTTCCCATAAAAGGTCCCAAATATCTTTTAAAAGCCATGTTCAGGGTATGGCAGGATTTTCCTGATGTAAAACTGCTTTTTGTTGGAAAAGGGGATTTAAGAATTGAGCTTGAAACTGAAGCAATGAAACATGGTGTATTGGATAAAGTTTTTTTTGCAGGATGGCGGGATGATGTTCATGAAATCATGCATGTTTTTGACATATTTGTCCTGGCCTCTTTAAATGAAGGCATGGGCAGGGTCATTGTTGAGGCTATGGCAGCAGGAAAGCCTGTTATTGCAAGCAATACAGGGGGAATTCCCGATCTGCTAAGTCACGGGAAAAACGGACTGCTCGTTCCTCCGGCAGATGCAGATGCTCTGGCACATGCAATTTTAAACTTGTTATTAAATCCTGAAAAAGCTTTGATTATGGGCTTGAACGGGAAAAGAAAATGCTGGAATTTCAGCCTTGATTTTATGATGGAAAAACTGGAAAATCTTTATGATGATTTGTTAAAAAAACGGAGAACATGATAAATGATAGCTGCAATCCACCAGCCCCAGTATCTCCCCTGGCTCGGATATTTTGATAAAATGGACAGGGCCGATGTTTTTTGTTATCTTGATAATGTTCAGTTTAAGAAAAATGAATGGCAGAACAGAAACCGGATAAAAAATTCAAAAGGCTGGCAGTGGATAACCCTTCCTGTGTGCTACCGTTTCCCTCAGAAGATTAATGATGTTGAAATCAATACTAATGTTAAATGGCAGAGAAAGCATATTCAGGCTTTAATAACAAATTACAGCAAAACGCCTTTTTTTGAAAAAGTTCTGTCATTTTTTAAACAGATATATGCAAATGATTATAAATCATTTGCCAGATTGGCCATTTCTATTAATGAACAGGTGCGCAGGGAACTTGGGGTTGATACCCATACGTTTAGTGCTTCGGAAATGAATTTAAAAAACGAAAACCCAACAGGGCGGCTTATTGAAATCTGCAAAAATCTGGGAGCTGACACCTATCTTGCAGGCCAGGACGGGGAAAAATATATGGATATGAAGCTTTTTAAGGAAAAAGGGATTAAGGTTATTTTTCAGAGATTTAATCACCCGGTTTATCCCCAGGCTTTTGGAGGTTTTATATCACATCTTTCTGTTGTTGATCTTTTATTTAACTGCGGTGATGAAAGCATGGAAATAATCAGAAAATATAATCCTTTACAAGAGGGGTATTATGATAAAAACAAATATTCTGGCCATAGGCGCTCATCCTGATGATATTGAATTCGGGTGCGGTGGAACCCTGATTAAATTTGCAGAAAAAGGTCACAGATTGTTTATGCTGGTCATGACATATGGCGGTTCAGGTGGGCAAGCCGAGATAAGGACAAAGGAACAGAAAGATGCCCAGGCTATTATGTGTGTTGAAAATATTTTCTGGGGTGAATATGAAGATACCAAGCTTGAAATTAATAAAGATACTATTATGACAATAGAAAATACCATCCAACAGGTTAAGCCCAGTTTTATTTTTTGCAGTTATCCTGAAGATACGCACCAGGATCACCGCCATCTTGCACAGGCAACCATATCTGCAACACGCTATGTGCGAAATGTTTTGTTTTATGAAGGACCTACTACCCAGAATTTCACTCCCCAGGTTTATGTTGACATTTCTGCTGTGCTGGAAAAGAAAATGGATGCACTCAAGGCCCACCGCTCCCAGGTAATGAAAACCAATATTGAAGATCTTTCCATTCTTGAGCTTGCCAGATCAACTGCAAACTTCAGGGGAATCCAGGGCAGGGTCAAGTATGCTGAAGCCTTTTATTCCCAGAGGCTTTTTATTAATATTTAATCATGAAATCTCAATCCTTAAAAAATATCATT
Source organism: Desulfobacterales bacterium HSG17 (assembly GCA_030377945.1). The sequence continues at coordinate 18,800 of JAUCGD010000023.1, forward strand.
CCCCATTCAAAACCAACACTGGGGCAGGAAGAAATAGAAGCAGTTTCAAAGGTCATTTCTTCAGGTCAAATTGCCCAGGGGGAAGTTACTCTGGAATTTGAAAGAGCTTTTGCATCTTTTATCGGCTCTCAATATGCTGCCAGTACTAGTTCCGGAACAGCAGCTTTGCATCTTGTGCTTATGGCTATGGGAATAGGGCAGGGTGATGAGGTTATAATTCCGAGCTATGTATGTACTGCCCTGCTTAATGCTGTGTATTATGTGGGCGCTGTTCCTGTTATTGCTGATATTTGCCCTGAAACTTTTAATATCTGCCCTGAACATGTGAAAAAACTTATAACACCTGCTGCACGGGCACTAATTGTTCCCCATATGTTTGGCCTGGCTGCTGATATGGATGTTTTTCTCAGTTTAGGTGTACCTGTTATTGAAGATTGTGCCCAGGCTGTGGGCAGTTTATATAACAGGGAAAAAAACGGTTCCCTGGGTCATGCGGCAATTTTTTCATTTTATGCTACTAAAATGATGACAACAGGTGAAGGCGGGATGATTGTTTCCGGTTCCAAATCCTTGATTGAGCGTATTAAAGATCTGAAAAATTATGATAACAGGGAAAACAATAAAGTTCGGTATAACTATAAAATGACTGATATGCAGGCTGCTATGGGGCTTGTTCAATTAAAAAAACTGCCGGAATTTATTAAACGCAGAAAAGCTGTTGCCTGCTTGTATGATAAAGGTTTTTCCGGTTTTGGTTTACAGATTCCGGCACTTTCTTCAGATCATATTTATTACAGGTATGTTATCAGAACAGAAAATAATATTCAGGATTGTATTTTAAAATTAGATAAAAAAGGCATTCACTGTGCCAGACCAGTTTTTCTTCCCATTCACCGATTACTAAAATTAAAAGTCCCGCAAAACAGGATTTATAACACTGACAAAGCCTGGAAACAGGCTTTATCAATTCCTGTTTACCCCTCTCTTTTGGATCATGATGTTGAGAAAGTCATTGAAGCAGTGCTTCAAATCCTTCATAATTATTAGCATATCCCTTGCCTTTAAGTAGGGCAATCCTACGAATGAATACATTCTGCTCCCCATTGATTAATTAAATTTTCAATGTAATATTAATTAATATGGAATTTTGCCTGGAATGCCCTTCATTTTATGTGTATTTTGTTAATTTCATGATTAAATTTTATATAAGGCAGGAAATAACATTGAGCTTTAATTTATTCAAAGGCAAAAACAAATCATATATGCTTATGATTATAGTCATCTGCATACTTCTATTGCCTGGAGTTCGTTTGTTTTTCAAGGATATTGGATGGAGGTGGGTATATATGCTGTTTTTATCATTTTCAATGTCATTTTGCATTACCCCTGTTTGCAGGGGCGCTGCATATTTTTTTGATATTCTTGACAGGCCGGACAGCAGGAAATCCCATGATATGACTACTCCTTTACTGGGCGGGGCAGCTGTTTATCTTTCCTTTATTATTGTTATCCTGATTAACGGCATTTATTCTAGCGGACTTTTTGCAATTATCGGGGCTGCAACCCTGCTTTTTCTGCTGGGAATAAAAGATGATGCAGGAGGAGTTTCCGCATTTATAAGGCTTGCAGCCCAGTTGTTTGCAGCCGCCATTGTAATGAGTTTTGGTATTATACTTCATGTGCTTCCTGTAAGCTGGGGAGTTTTTTCCCAGGCAGGCAATATATTGCTGACCTTTTTATGGATTATCGGGATTAGCAATGCCATGAATTTTTTTGACGGCATGGATGGACTGGCTGCGGGTCTGGGCAGTATTATTTCATTTTTTCTGGGTATTATTGCTTTTCAGATGAATCAGCCTTTTGTGGGATGGATTGCAGTTGCAATGACAGGGAGCTGCCTGGGCTTTTTACCTTATAATTTCAAGCTCAAAGGCAGGGCTGAAATTTTCCTGGGGGATGCAGGAAGTACGGTTATAGGATTTATAACAGCCTGTCTTGCTGTGTATGGGGACTGGGCACAGGATAATCCTGTTGCATCCCTGATTTCTCCAATGCTTATATTCTGGATACTGATATTTGATATGATTCATATTACAATTGACAGGATTATTTCCGGCAAAGTTCATAATTTTCGGGAATGGGTAGAATATGTAGGAAAAGATCACTTTCATCACCGTCTGGAAAATGTGCTTGGATCTAAGAAAAAAAGTGTTTTGTTTATTTATCTTCTTGCCTTTTGCCTGGGAACAAGTGCTGTTGTGTTGAGAAATGCAGGATTTTTAGAGGCATTTTTACTGCTGATTCAGGCTGTGTTTATTGTTGTGCTTATTACAATTCTTGAACGCCGTGGACAGGCCCTGGCAAAAAACTGTAAACTTGATGAAAATTTATAAATAGGGATTTTTATTATGGTATTGTTTAGAAAAATAAAACCGGAACAAGCAGATGCAATACCTCATGCAGCAAGGAATTATGACAGTCCTGCCGGTTCCCGTTTAAGTTTTCAGCGCCTGGAATCTAACAGCAGAAGAATGGCAGAAGCAAAACCAGGGATAATATCTGAAATAAGACCTGAAATAAAACCAGGAATAAAACCTGAAATAGTATCAGACACAGAAAAAAAAGAGCAGGAAAGAAACAGGAAAAAATTATATGATTCCTTAGTTCTTTATATGGAAAAAGTATTTGCTTCAATTAGAAATCAGCAGAAAGTTGCACTGGAACAGGGATTTGATCTGGTTAAAAAAATAACGGAAAATTCTTTTCCTGAAGATCCTGTTTTTATAAAAGCCATTCACCATGACAATCTGGAAAAATATTATATTATTCATTGTGTCAATACTGCCATATATGTTGTTAAAATGGCAGATAATTTAAAATGGCCTGTGGATAAGCAGATTGAAGCCGGTGTGGGAGCTTTGCTTCATGATCTGGGTATGGCAATGGTTCCTGAAAGAATTATTCATAAAAAAGAGGCTCTTACAGAAAAAGAATATGAGATTATAAGAAACAGACCATATACAGGCAATAAAATTTTACAGTCTTTTGGCGAAACTTATCCCTGGCTTCCCTTATGCGCGTTGCAGGCACATGAACGGATTGACGGTTCTGGTTATCCCCAAAAGCTGAAACAAGATGATATTCATAATTATGCACAACTGACAGGGCTGGCAGGTATGTACGAAGCTCTTATCCATTCCAGGCCCCAGGGGGAAAGATATCTGTATTCATCTGCTGTAAAAGAGATCATCAGGACAAAAAAAAAATCATTTAAAAATGAATATCTCAGGGCATTATTAAATGTTTTTTCCATTTTTCCTCTTTACAGCTATGTAAAACTCAATACAGATGTGATCGGGAAGGTTATTGAAACCTATCCTGAACAGCCCATGAGACCCAGAATTAAAATTATTTATAATATAAAAAAAAGTTCCCTGGTTTCTGACGAACAGATTGTTAACCTGCCTGATAACTCTTTGCTGAATATTATAGATTCAGTTTCAGAAAGAGAGGTAAGAGGGCTTTTCTGAGTATGAAAAAGAGAATTATATGTATCTGAAACATTGGAATTTAAAAGAGCAGCCTTTTTTAAATGTACCTAAAAGCGGGCTTTTTTTTCCTTCTCCACAGCATGAAGAGGCTGTTATCAGGCTTTCTTATGTTGCGCAGCACCGCAAAGGTGTTGCAATGCTGACCGGAGAGGTGGGCTCAGGCAAGACTACGGTTGCCAGGGCTTTGATGAATCATTTGCCTAAAGACAAATTTGAAACGCAAATGATAGTCAATCCTGCTTTAAGTCCCACAGATATGCTCAAGGCTATTTTACTTAAATTTGGTGAAAATGCTGAAAAAGCTGAAAGTGATTCAAAACCCATCCTCCTTGACCGGCTTCAAACCAGGTTTGCCCAAAATATGAAAAAAGGAATCACTACAGTTTTGATAATTGATGAGGTTCATGTTATTAAAGACCTTTCAACCTTTGAAGAATTACGAATGCTGCTTAATATGCAGTCTGATGATGAATTTCTGGTTACATTAATTCTTTTGGGACAGCCCCTGCTCCTGAAAAAAATTTCCGAACTTCAGCCTTTAAAGGAAAGAATATCCATTAAATATCATCTTGAACCCCTGGATTCTGAAAATACCTGGGAATATATTGCATTTCGCTTGAAGAATTCAGGTTCTGTTAATAATATCTTTACAAAAGATGCAGTAAGGCTGATATATGAAACAAGTGAAGGTATTCCCCTGAGAATAAATAATCTTTGCGACCGGAGTCTGCTGGTGGGGCTTATGTCAGGAGTTATGGAAATTGATGTTAATATTGTAAATGAAGCTATTGAAGATTTAAGATAAATATTATGATCTTGAAAGAAAATATATCAAAGTGCGGGAACTATTCAATTATTATGTTCCTTATTTTGATATTTGTCTTTAATCCAGCCGGATGCATTCCTGTTAAAAATCAAAACAATAATATCAGGCAGTTGATGGAAACCACAGGGGGCTTTGGCCTGCCTTCATCAGGAAAGTATCGCGGACTTGTGATTGCAGATATGGATAATGACGGCAATCCTGATATGATAGGCGGGGCTTCATCTCCGGGTAATGTGGCAATCTGGTATGGTGATGGAACAGGACATATGTCCCAGCCTGTGTTTCTTCCCATAAAAGGTGATGTGCGCTCTGTTGCTGTGGGTGATGTTAATGAGGACGGGTTAAAAGATATTATATTCTCCATTCGCAAGGAATCATCAGGAATAAAGGTATGGCTTAATCAGTTTCAGCGCAAGTGGGTTAAAGGGTTGTCACCTATTGAAGGAAATAATTATGAAGGTGTGCTGACTGCTGATGTGAACGGTGACGGGCACATTGATATTATTGCAGCCAATGCAACAACAGATTCACAGGCAGGTATCCAGGTATGGAAAGGAGATGGCAAAGGAAACTGGCCTTTGGAATCCGGTCCTGCTGCACAGGGGCTTTTCATGGATATTGTGTGCCGGGATTTTAATAATGACGGGATTTTGGATATTGCAGGTTCAGGATGGGGTATCTACGGTTCCCTGAGAATCTGGCTTGGCAATAATATGGGAGGATGGACAGCACAGCTTCCCCTGGAACCAGGCAGTTACTATGCTTTGAGTTCCGCAGATATAAATAATGACGGACATTTGGATATTCTTGCAGGAACCTATAAAAGCGGGATTAAGATATTTTCCGGTAATGGGAAAGGGGAATTCCACCTGACTAAAAGCCCTGCTGATACAGGAAGTTTCTGGAAGGTTCTTGGTGCTGATCTTGACGGAGACGGCATTCAGGATATTATAGCGGGTTCTTCAGATTCATCAGGTCTGCGTGCATGGCTTGGTAAAGGTTTTGGACAGTGGGAACAGGTACATGCTTTTCCTGATTCAGGAATATATTATGCCATGTGCATTGCCGATGTTAACAAAGACGGTCATAATGACCTTGGAGCAGCCAGTTTTGGCGAAGGTATAAAGCTCTGGCCCGGTAAAGGCGGATTTATCAAAAATAACGGGGATTATGCTGAAACCCAGGAAATATCAGGAATTGAAAACAGCCAGGGCATTCAAATACCTGATGAAAATGATGTGTTCACAAGTATTTCAGGATTTCCCGAATATAAAATAGGTCCTGGAGATATTCTTGAAATAACCATGTGGAAGCGTTCTGTGGGAACTAAAGAGGAAATCCTGGTGCGGCCTGACGGAAAAATTTCATTTGGCTTTGTTGAAAATCTTGAGGTTACCGGTCTCACAGCCACTCAACTTGATAATCTTCTGACAGATGATCTTAAACGCTATATAAAACATCCTCAGATGGATGTTATTGTTAGAAAATATCAAAGTAAATTTGTCACCTTTGCCGGGGAGATATATACAAATGTCACCTTTCGTTCAGGTCCGGGAAGATATGAGCTTACAGGCAAGGTTTCGCTTTTGGAAATGCTGTCAAAGGTTGGCGGTCCTACCCAGAATGCCAATTTAAGGGATGTGCGAATCCGCAATAAAAACGGGCAGTCCTTTAGTGTTGATCTTTATAAAACCATTAATTTCGGAGACAGCAGCCAGGATGTGGTAATAAATGACGGTGATTTGATAGTTATTCCTGCTATTACCAGGGAAGCAAACAGGGTTTATGTTTTCGGAGAAGTTATAAAACCAGGAGTTTATACTTTCAGCGGCTCTGAAATGCATTTGTTTGATGCCATATCCCAGGCAGGAGGGGTAAGTATTTTTGCCACTTCTGCCAGCACCAAAATTGTCCGGGGCGATATAACCCGGCCAGAGGTGATTTCTGCTGATCTCAAAGCACTTATGGAAAAAGGAGACAGAACCCAGGATATAGCTCTTGCAAACGGTGATCTTGTTTATGTTCCCAGGAGTTTTGTGGGAGATGTTAATGTTTTTGTCAAACAGATTTCCCCTCTTATAAATCTTATTTTCACTCCTGCCCGGTTCCGGGATGAATATTACAGTTGGTAAAACAGGACATATTATAAAATATCATGGCTCAATATGATGTTGATTTAAGAGATTACTGGAGAATAATAAAAAAACGCCAGATCCTTATTTTTCTCATGGTTTTTCTTGTTGGATCATTCAGTTACATGTTTGCCAAGATGAGAGAACCTGCCCCTGTTTTTGAAGCTGAAACTGCTGTTAAAATAGAGCGGAGAACTAATCTGGCCGAATTTTTCATGGGAGGATTCTGGGATCAGTCAGACAGTCTTACCACCCAGGCATTTATAATAACAAGCTTTCCTGTCCTGGAAAAAACTGCAAAATTTTTAGGATGGATTCCTGAAAATATTTCTTCTGCTGATATTCAGGGTTCTGAAAAATATATGCCTGAAATCAAACGTTTAAAAGCCATGATTATGGCAGACCAGGAAAAATACACCAGTATTTTAAATATCAGGACAATATCAGGAAACGCACAGGAGGCCGCAGATGTGGCAAATGCTGTGGCTGTAACTTACCAGCTGTATAATGTTCAGGAAAAAAATAAGCAGACCTTTGAAACCAAATCCTTTATTGAGAAACAGCTTAAAACAACAGATGAAAATCTGACAAAAGCTGAAGAATCACTCCGTTCTTTTAAAGAAAAACATGATATTTTAACCCTGGAAGCCCAGACTGCAAATACCTTAAAAAGAATTTTTGCTGTTGAAGCTGAACTGGACAAAATAAAAAGGGAAAAATCCAATGCCCAGTCCCAGTTAAAGCTTATAAATAAAGCTGGCCGGTCTTCAAAAAGTATTGAAAACCTTTTCCTGCCTGAATCTGACAATGCTTCTGTCCAGGAACTTAATAAAAATCTCCGCAACCTGGTATTAGAGCGCCAGACCCTTTTATTTGATTTTACTGAAGAACATCCCCAGATAATAGAACTGAACGATCAGATCAAGGGCATGGTTTACGGCATCAAACAAGAGCTTGTTTCAAGAATATCAGGGATTAAAGCTATGGAATCGGCCCTTGCTGCCAAGTATAAGCAATTGTTTAAAGAAAGTAAAACATTCCCGGAAAAAGCCCTGATCCTAAACCGCCTGCAAAGGGAGGTAACACTCCAGGAATCATTATATTCCCAGTTAAAAACAAAATATCAGGAAATACTTATCCAGGCAGCCGGAAAAGTGGAAGAGGTTGTTATTGTCCGGCCTGCAAGTGTACCTGTATTTCCCACCAATATTCCTTCAAATATGGCAGTTATTGCAACAGGTATTGTTATGGGGCTTTTTATGGGTATTGTCTTTGCTTTTGTAGCAGAAACCCTTGATACCTCCATAGGAACCATAGAAGATGTTGAAAACTTGTTAAAAGTACCTGTGCTTGGAATGGTCCCTTTTGTTAAAAGAGAAGAATGTGAAACAGGAGAAGGCTCAGACATGGACAGACCCTGCGAACTAGTTACACATTTTGATTCAGGGTCCCTGGTTGCTGAGTCTTTCCGGTCTATCAGGACAAATCTCCAGTTTATAGGAATGGAGATAAAGGGCAAGTCGTTTATGGTGACAAGCTCTTTTATGCAGGAAGGAAAAACTTTTAATGTTGTAAATATTGCACTCAGCCTTGCCCAGGGAGGCAAAAAAGTGCTTCTCATAGAAGCTGACCTGAGAAATCCAACTATTTACAAGATTTTCGGCTTGAGCCAGTCTCCTGGATTAACTGATTATGTTCTGGGTAATTATCAGCCTGAAGAAGTGATAACCAGGATAACGGATCTTATGCTCGGAGACATGGATATTGACGATATACTAATGACACCGGGCCTGGATAACCTGAGCTATGTTACAAACGGAACACATGTGCCCAACCCTTCGGAAATACTCAATTCCAGACGTTTTAAAGATTTTATGGAATCAGTTTACCCGGATTATGACATGATTATTATTGATGCACCTCCTGTTCTTCCTGTAACAGATGCAGTAGATATTGCATCCCTTGTTGACGGGGTTATTCTCATATACACTGTGGGTAAAATTGCAAGAGGGGTACTGAAAAGGGCAAAATCAGCTCTTGACCATGTTAATGCCAGGGTGCTGGGTGTTATTCTTAATAATGTAAAATCTGAAACAGGACCTGAATATTTTAAATACCAGAGCCAGTATTATTACAGCCCAAAAAAAAAAGAAAAACAAAGAAAATGGGGAATCGGAACAAGAAACTGAATTCATATGACTGCAAATATAAAAACAGCAATATTTTCCATATCCTTCCTATTATCAGCCCTTGCAGCAGGATTTACTGTTTCCCGATATTCACCAAAAATGATGCTTTCAGCTATGGGGGCTGCGGGTATTTTTCTGGTATCCTTTATAAATACCCAATGGGGATTATTCCTGCTTATATTTTCCATGCTCCTCTCTCCTGAGTTTACAGTGGGAACAACTTCAGGAACCACCCTGGGAAGAGGAGTTTCCCTGCGCATGGATGATTTTCTGCTCCTGGTAATAGGTTTAACCTGGTTTTTTAAAACAGCATATTTTAAACATCTTGGACTGTTAAAAAAAACACCTTTAAATAATCCAATATTTCTCTATATCCTGGCATGTGCATTGTCCACAGGTGTGGGAATCATGGCAGGGCGGGTAAGTGCAAAAACCGGTTTTTTTTATGTGCTTAAATATTTTGAATACTGCTTTGTATTTTTCATGATGGTCAACCATGTTGAAAATAAAGACCAGATCAAAAAATTTATATTCTGCATTTTTTTAACCTGCTTTATCACATGTATTATCGGTATTCTCCAGATTCCGTCCGGTGGCAGAGTAAGCGCCCCTTTTGAAGGAGAAACGGGAGAACCCAACACATTCGGAGGCTATCTGATTTTTATAGGGGCCATTGCCGGAGGTTTGTTTTCCACATCAGATAATTTAAAAGGAAAAGTTCTCACAGGTTTTCTACTGGCTGTTATGATACTTCCCTTTCTTTACACCCGTTCAAGATCTTCATACCTGGCTTTTATCCCGGTTTTTCTTATTCTCGGAGCCATGTCCGAAAAAAGAGCGCTGGTGCTTTCTGTAATGGTGCTTTGCCTTGCCCTTAGTCCTTTGTTTATGCCCGGAGCTGTTAAAGAAAGAATCTTTTTTACGTTTTCTCAACCCAGGGAAAGAGGGCAGATCAAGGTTGGAAATATCCACATTGATACATCCACATCAGCAAGGCTCAACAGTTGGAAACATGCAATAAGAGACTGGACAAAACATCCGCTCCTGGGATTTGGAGTTACAGGATATTCTTTTCTTGATGCCCAGTTTCCAAGGGTACTGGTTGAAACCGGTATTGTAGGCATGAGCGCATTTATCTATCTTTTATATTCAATATTCAGGCTGGCATTTATAAATTTAAAAACTTTGAAAAATCCATATTATATCGGCATAACAAGGGGCTTTATTGCAGGGTTTGCAGGGCTTATATTCCATGCCATAGGAGCCAATACCTTTATCATTGTCCGTATAATGGAGCCATTCTGGTTTCTGGCAGGAATTATTGTGGTTTTGCCTGGGCTTGAATTGAATCAGGATGTGATGTTAGCTAGTGAATATTCTTACGCTTTTACTTCAAAAAAATAAATTAATATAATAACGATACTTTGTATTTACTTGATTTACTTCTATATATTCTTATGAAAATTTATAGATACAGGTTTCATCAT
>JAUCGD010000221.1 GCA_030377945.1 Desulfobacterales bacterium HSG17
CATTAAATTGTTTCTGATAATGCCATGTCTATTTCACAATTCTTTCATACAATCCAGGCCCAACAATACCGTCAGCCATAAGGTTATTATCTTTCTGATACTGCTTTACAATTTCACATGCATGGGGTCCGAAAACACCATCCACTGAAACGTTATACCCGGCTTTTGCAAGGGCAGCCTGCACATTTTTTACATCATAACCCTTCATATATGGCGTTGCCAGATAAATAGTCCTGTTTTTTGTATCCCCTGAAGACGGATATTGAAGTGGATTATTTTCATAAGCAGCTTCATTCATGCACTCAAGTTGGGGAATCTGGGGCAGTCTGTTGTGTTTCAGGGAATTTCTTACACGTTCAAGAAGATTTCTCCTGCTTATATTTCCCCCGGATTCACGTATATGTTTACAGAAATAATATGTAAAAGCACCGTTATACGAGCCATTGATATTTGCATCTGCCGATTCCTGGTCAGAACGGCATCCAGCCCAGAGAACATGATTTGCAGTGCTGCGTGTGCCTGAACGGTTTGTGCCTGTAAATCCCCTGGCCGTACCCAGTTCATGTTCCTCACCTTCAGAGCGGTACATAATATCAGGAGGAGGCTGAAGATAGCGGGAAGCATATGAACTGCTGCCCTGTCCTGGGTCAGCAGACCTGGCTGAACGCGCTGAAACCGAATCGTCAAAACCGGTTCCTGAATGACAGCAGTCCAGGAAAACTTCCAGTAGGGCACCCTTGGGTATCTTATTAAAAATGCGGTTGAGATCATCATCTAAAATAAATCCGTTGTCCCAGTTCATATCCCAGGGACAGATAAGTTCATCCAGGCCGTCTTCAAGTTCATCCCCATTGCGGTCCCTTACCTGGGACCCATGACCTGAAAAATGAAAAACCATAAAATCACCGGGCCTGGCTTTGCTTACCATATACTCAAGACGGTATAAAATACCTTCCTTTGTTGCACGGGAATCAATTACAGCACGGATGTCATTATTGGAAAATCCAAGATAATCTTTCAGAACACTTCTCATGTTGCTGACATCATTTTGACAGCCCCTGAGATCACCGATACCTTTATAATCGTTAATACCAACTAAAAGCGCTCGTCTTGCCATAATTTCCTCCTTTTAAATAAATTAAACTCCTTTTAATATCTGTCCCACACGCCAGAATCCAGAATACTCTTTTACATGAAAATATTCCCTTATAAATTTGGTTAATTCCTCAAAAGATACAGGCCGGTGGTCCTTATCCCCTTCCTGTACAGAAATATCTCCTTCCTTAACTGCATAATTAAGCAATGCCAGGGCATACCATCTTGCAGTCTGATCCTTATCAAGAAAAATATCATGGCCCCCAAGTTGTCTGAATTCGTCAAGCATTTCATTGGTTGCTTTCCATGCAGGGGGAGCCGGGATTTCACAGCGTGAATCCCTTATGTATATGGCTTTACTTGAAGAATTTTCCTTGAGAAAATCAATCCCCCTTTTCAAACTTGCCCGCACAGAAGGATTATTTGATTCTACATCAATAATAATAACCGCATCAAAAAGATCTCCGTGTTCAGGCCGAACCTTACAGATAAAATCTATAAACTTATCTTCAGGCACTTCAATGGATTCAATATAAAACCCTGTTTCAGGGGACTTGTTATTTATATAAAGTTCCAGGGCGCGTTTCAGTCTGCTCCTGTCAGCAGGATAGCGGTCAAAATCTGTGATTATGTCCGTACATTGAGATTCAAATTCCTTTTTCAGTTTTTCCGAAGATAAAACAGGTTTGGGTAGAGATTCATCAGGATATAAAACAGTTCTTAACTGCTGATTTGCCTGCATAATGACCTGTCGCGGGCTGTAAAGACGATCTTTAAATGTTTTGGATAATTCATCTTTATCAAAAGGATATAAATCATCAGATATTTTTTCATCAAGAACTGATGTAAGGCGGCTTTTAATGATTTCCACAGCCTGCACATCATTACATCCTTTAAGGGAAAACTCATTGGTTGACAGTCTTGTAACAACCTGCTGGTTAAGTTTTTTACTGAATTTTTCTTCCCATTGCGCCCCACGGACAAAAACTATGGGCAGCATGGCTTTTGCATGATCTACAAGATACTCGGTCATAACCTCCAGGGAACGTTTTTTCATATCTGTGTCGTAGTTTTCAAGCCTGTCAAAACATATGACAAGGGGCTGTCCATAGTGGGCAAGTAAAATTCCAAGGGAGTTTAAAATATTTTTAGCTTCCTGTTCCTGTAAAGGTGAAGATTCATAAATGCGATCAGGAACTCCCAGTAAAGCAGTATCTGTTTCATCAAGAATACCGCCTTTTAACCATTCGATAACAGCTCCTCTTTTTTCTGAAGATCTGTATTGCAAAAGAACTTTTATAAAATCCTTGGGTATTTCAGGGAATTTTGACCTTATGAAATTTATGCTTAATTCTTCTATATTTGCAGGTTTCAGGGCTTCAGTTTCCTTTTTTGCAGTCTCATTATTTTCATTACCTGATTTTACATTACCTGATCTTACATTTTCGGCAGGCACAAAAACCAGTTCTAAAAAAATTCTGAATGCTTTGGTCAGATTTAAAAAAAAATCCTCGTTCAATTTCTTTGGCTGAAAAACCAGTTTCATGCTTTTTCCAAATTCATCCATTAATGAATCTGAAGAGGGGGATTTTGTAGGCTCAATTTTTTGCAGGTCAGTGTTTAATCCGGCCTGTAATTCGGACAAAGGTTTATTTTCAACATCTTTAATAATCCTGTCTATGATAAAATCAAGTTGTGTTTTCAGGCTTGACCGGTCAACAGGATAGCAGAGATTAACAATAATCTCCCGCAGCAGATAGCGGTAAGTCTGTTCAGGATCTTCAATAGGCTGGATATAGGCAAAAGAAAAGGGCCTGTCAGCAGTCTTTCCATGCTTTAAAACCCTGCCTATCAAATGGGTTTTACCACTGCCTGTTTCACCAAAAACAAGACCTGCACAGGGCAGCACAGGATTTTTTGTTTTCTGCCCGATTAATTGGGAAAGCCCGTTAAAAGCAACAGCATTTATGGAATCAATGTCCGGGTATTTATCCTCCCAGGGATTTCCCACGCTGGAAGAGATAAACGGGTTTTCGGATTTTAATAACTCAAGTCTTTTATCATAATCATTCATTTTTATTTCCCCACCAGGTCAAAGTAATATATAAAAGCCTTTTTTATCAGTATATGAATTATTTATCTGCTCCTCTGTCAGGGAAGACGGGTCTCCGCCGTGAAGCTCTATAATATAGTCAGCCATTAATTTTTCAAGAACTTTGTTAAATTCCAAATCCGGCCATCCCAGGTATTCACGTATGCGGTGAATGCGGACAAAATTCCTGCCTTTCCCGATTTCATCATATGCAGCCTTAAAAGCCAGGGGTTTATCAATTGCTTTATTCTCATCTGCTATACTTTGCTTTTGGAGCATTTCTTTTTTATCTTGAAACAGTTCCAGCTTTGGCTTATGTAAATCATTAACAATACAGCAGACTATCCCTTTTCTTATAAGAATATTTAACACAGGGATATATTCTTTTTTCAACAGAGGCAGTTTATTGCCAAGCTGTTTTGTTGATATTCCGGGATTGATCTCTATGAATTCTGAAATAATATTTTCTATGGGAATATCAAATCCAATAGAAACGGAACGAGGGCCTTTAAAGGTTCTTAATGATTTTCCCAGGTAAGGAGTTAATGCTTTTAAAGTTTCTGAAGAGCTTGATTTTTTTGTTAATTTTATTTGTTTTAAATATTTGACAGAAAGAAAATTTCTTATCTGGTTTACAGAAAGAAATTTTTTACCTTTTGTGTTTAAGATATTTGAAACCTGATTTTCAATCTCAGGCAAAGATTCTTTTTCCATAATTTTAAACTCCGGCTGAATAATAAAAAGTATATACAAACAATCTTTTATTTATTCATACTGATTTAAAGCTATAATTTCAATATAAATTATTAAACAATGAATTATGAAACAGAAGGCATGAAAAATAAGTATTTAATTATAATAATATTGATAGTGTGTATGGCTGCCAAAACCCTTTGCTTTGCGTCTGGTTTTACATCTGGGCCTCCGGGCAGTTTAAATAATCCCATAATAGACAGCAAACTTACATGGAATCAGGCACTAATAAAGAAATCCGGTCTGACTGCACCTGAAGATATTATAATAGATCAGGTTCTTCTGACTGTTTTATACTATTCCTTTGACAACAAGATTCATCAAGGGCAGATTGTAATACATAAAGATTTGTCAGCAGATATAAAAATGATATTTACCCTGGCTTTAAAAGAAAAGTTTCCCTTTGCTTCTGTTATACCGATTTCTCAATTTGACTGGGATGATGGTAAAAGTATGAAAGCCAATAACACATCAGGGTTTAACTACCGCAATGCAGCAGGAAGTAAAAGACTGTCAAAACATGCTTTTGGCCGTGCTGTTGATATTAATCCTTTTTTAAATCCATATATAAAAAATAATTTTTCCCTTCCCTGGGGATCTCAATATGACCCTGATAAGCCGGGAACATTGACATCTGATTCTCCCCTGGTAAAAGCCTTTTTAAAATCAGGGTGGATATGGGGCGGAAACTGGAAAACTATTAAGGATTATCAGCATTTTGACCATGATTAAATGATTAAATGATTAAATGATTTACTATGAATAATCATTTAATCACGTTAATCATTTAATCAAGGTTAAAATAACAACTTACGGAGATTTAAAAATGAAAATACCCAATTTTTTTCAAAAAAAACATACACTGACATCTCTGGCAAAAACATGCGGCTGAGCAGCCAAACTCAGCCCGGTCGGGCTGGAAAAGCTGCTTGCCTCTCTTTCACAGGAAAAAAATCCCAATGTCCTGGTAGGTTTTGACACCAGTGATGATGCAGGGGTTTACAGATTAAATTCAGAGCAGGCCATAGTCAACACAGCGGATTTTATAACACCTCCGGTTGATGACCCCTATGTTTTCGGTCAGATAGCAGCAGCCAATGCTCTTAGCGATGTTTATGCAATGGGCGGCAGACCTCTGACCTGTTTAAGCCTGGTGGGATTTCCTTCGGATAAATTAGACCCGGAAATTTTACACGGAATTATTAAAGGAGCCATGAGTAAGATTTCAGAAGCAGGGGCAGTGTTAATAGGCGGCCATACAACAGAAGATGATGAACCCAAGTTCGGCCTTTCTGTAACCGGCATAGTGCATCCTGATAAAATCTGGAAAAATTCAGGGGCACAGGCTGGAGATGTTTTGATTCTGACCAAATCCATTGGAAGCGGAGTTCTTTTTAATGCCAATCTTAAAAACTGGGTTTCTGAAAAAGCCATGGAGGATTGTATAAATACCATTAGAATTTTAAATAAAACAGCAGCCCAAGTCATGGAAAAATATGAAATACATGCAGCCACAGATATAACCGGCTTTGGCCTTGCAGGCCACAGCCTTGAAATGGCAAAAGGTTCAGGCATGACCCTGGAGATTGACCTGGAAAAAGTACCTGTTATGGATCAGGCT
>JAUCGD010000222.1 GCA_030377945.1 Desulfobacterales bacterium HSG17
TACTATATAATTTGCTTTTATATTTATTTCTGATGATATCATTTTGCTCCTAACTATCTCTTTGTTGCTCTTTTATAAACCGTTGGAATATACGTTAACAGCACCTCAGTCCTTTTCATTTCCGATAACACATCATCATGCCAATGATGACCGTATCACATCCAAAAAATGACAATCAAAAACTCAATCCGAAAACCGGTACACAGCCTTTAAATGGAGTGCCGTGAAAAGGTGGAGCTTCGATCCAGAAACCGTGCCGTTTTCGGGTTTCAAATTATCAATCCTAATAGCAGTTGTGTTGCGAACTTTATTATGTTGAGAAGTTTGTGCATATCCCGCCGCTTTTAACCAGCCCATTTAAATACAAAATACCCTGCTACCCAGCCGACAAATTAAATAGATCCGTTACCAATACCGAATCTTTGTTATACACGATAACTGGACGGTTTTCTTTTTAACATCGCGTATAAAGGAGATTAACATGGATATTCCAATTGAATCAATCATTCAGGAACATACTGAAGGAATCTTTGCCGGCAAATTCTCACCACCCCAAAAATTATGTCCTAAATGTTTTCAGCAACCAGAGACATTTAAACTTCATGAATGTAAGAAAAGATCTTTCCGTTATGTCATTGAAAATATCGTAAAAACTACAATCACGTTATTATTAAGGTGGAAGTGTCAGCTGTGCCGGAGTACATTCATTGAGTACCCTGAATTTGCCTTGCCCCACAAACGCTATGTTCAACCTGATATAGAGAGGTTTTGCAAAAAATATATCATGGATGAAACTCAAACTTATCAAAAAGTCGTCACCCATAAGAATGGAACGATCGGCTATCATGAAGAGGGAGACAAACATATTGACCAGTTTTTGTTTCCTTCAACATCGTGGCGTTGGATTGAATGGCTTGGACGTATCAAATATTTTGCTAAAGAAACGTTCTCTCTCTTTTTGAAAAATACAGGTCTTCAAATACCCCAAAAAAAATATAGAACTAAAAATAGAAAGACCGTCATCCAAAGGGCATATTGGATACTATTTTCCCACGCTCTGCATCAAACAAAGACTTAAATCACGATATGTTTCCTTCAAAATACAAATTTGGAGGGCTCATATGGATTCATACAGACAAAAAAAACGATTTTCAGATAAAGAGCTGTTCGAACTGAGAAATTTTTTTCCTATCGCAGTCCTGATCGAACAACGTTTGCTGATCCCGTCTAAAATCAGCGAAGGATATTTTAGATTTTTGTGTCCTTTATGTAGCGAATTCCAAACATCTACAAATCCAACTACTAATCTTGCGCGTTGCTTTCGGTGTGAAAAGAACTTCAATACCATCGATTTGGTAATGATATGCAGGAAAATAGGCTTCGTTGAAAGTGTAAAATATCTTCAGAAAATAAAACCAATAAACGAAAACAACCAAGCGCAAACTCATTTATTGAATCATAAGCCAATGCTTCTCAAGGATATATTCAAGCATTTAGCAAACGCCAATTAAGGAATAAAGGAATTTCTGTGGCTGACAATATATCACTGCCGTCTGTATATAACGATTACATTAACTACTATCAAAAGCGAAAGCAGGTCTGCCAGCAAAGTATCCGCTTCCTTACAAGAGCGCTTCTTCTTTTTCATGAATATCTTGAAGAAAGATCAATTGAACTTAATGAATTGAAAATAGATCAGATAGACGGATTTTTAGCCAAATTGTTCCACAAATATAAATCTGATTCAGTGCGGCTTTACCGCAGTTATTTGCGTGGATTTTTAAAATATTTGTACTATGAGCGTCAAATGTTGTCCCAGGATCTTTCGTTACTGGTAAAAGCCAGACGAGAGTATTCCAAATCCAAACCGCCAAAGTTTTTACGCCCTGGCGAAATCCAAAAACTTTTTGCCGGACTAAAGGTCACTTCACCCATCGAAATCCGAACATATGCCATCGTTCATCTGGCATACGCACTGGGGTTGCGCCCGATAGAGATCAGCAAAATCACCTTGGATGATATCTCCTTCCGTGAGCAATTGTTGACCATCAAAGATCGAAAAAATTGTAAGCCATATGAACTACCGATTCCTGAACATACCCTGAAGGCGATTGCTGCTTATATTATCGGCGCCAGGCCAAAAAGTGCCAGCCGCAATCTATTTGTCAATCTGCCGGCGCCGCATCGACCCATAAATGCCCATAGAATC
Source organism: Desulfobacterales bacterium HSG17 (assembly GCA_030377945.1). The sequence continues at coordinate 2,210 of JAUCGD010000222.1, forward strand.
GCTAAATGGATTAAAACCGCCATGACACAAGTTGGGCTCTTGGCCTCAGCCTATTGGCTACGGCATACGCATGCACAAAATTTGCTCGAAGCCGGCGCTTCAATTTTTGAAATTAAGGAGATGCTAGGACACGATAAAATCGAATCGACTAAAATCTATCTGCATGTGCATATCAAGCTGATGCGGGAAGTGTTATTTGATGAAAAACTTTAAAAGCTTTCTGGCAAAAGAATTACAAGAATATGCGGCATACCGCAAAGGGTTAGGGTACGCCAAAAAAGCGATAAGGCACCCCCTTTTGACTTTCGATCAATACCTTGAAAAGCATAACACGAATTGGAAGGATCTTAATCCGGCTTTTTTCCTTCAATTGCGAGCAAATATTTGTAATCACCCCAATTCAACGAATCAAATAATCTCCAATTTACGCGGTTTCTTTGACTTTTTAGTACGCCAGGGGACCTGTGCCGATAATCCGCTGAAAGACATTCCATTTTTATCGGAGCGGTATTATGTACCGTTTGTTTTTTCTCCAGAGCAAACCGATCATTTATTAAAGGCGATCTGCAAAAACATCAGAAAAGCTGAAAAACATTTTCTATACGACACAGCTCACTATCTGGCAATTACGATGCTGGCTCGTTGCGGAATGCGCATCAATGAGCCCCTGCGTCTTCAAATGCATCACTATCGATTGGATGAGGGTACTGTTTATATAGAAAAAACCAAGTTTAGAAAAGATCGGTTAATACCGGTCCCCAATAATGTATCGAAGCTGATTCAAAATTATTTGGCAGCACGAAGCGTATTATGTCCGGATGATCAAAATCCTTACTTGTTCGCTGGTAGAAAATCAAAACCACTAATGGAATGGCGAGTCCGCACGATCTTCTTAAAAGCGATAGAAGAGATTGGGTTAAAATGTTCAAAAAAAATGATGGGAGATATTACTTTTGGTTCTCCAACTCCTCATAGTCTAAGGCATTCTTTTGCCATCAATACATTAAATAAAATAAAAGAATGGGGCAAATCACCCCAGCAGGCCTTGCCGATTTTATCGACTTATATGGGCCACCGCAAATATCAGTATACCGGCGCATACCTTAAAGTAAAAAATGCAACGGACGTAGCCGGACTCATTGAATTCACCAAATCCCAGCTGTGTGTCATATGAGACTGACTACCTGCATCCATCAATTTTTTGATACGTACCTGCCCAATATCAAAGGAGTAAGCCGTCATACCATCAAAACCTATCGAGATACCTTCAAATTGCTTCTTCCCTTTGCCGCCGGGTTCCATAAGATCCAAATCGACTCGCTCTCACTATCCCATTTGAACCCAGAGATGATCCTGGCTTTTTTAGATTACCTTGAATCAGAACGAAGCAACTCTGCTAAAACCAGAAACAATCGTTTAGCGGCCATAAAATCATTAGCCAAGATGATCCGTTTTATGTATCCGGACAAGAGAGAAGTGATAGAAAAAGTGGTCCAAATCCCCCAAAAACGAACACAGCGGCAGTTAATCGGCTTTTTATACCCAGAAGAATTTTATAAGACCTTACATGCGGTCGATCTAAAAAAAAGTCTGGGCTTCCGTGATTACACAATTTTACAGCTCTTGTTTGAATCCGGCGCACGTGCCAGTGAAATCTCCGGTTTAAAGCTCGACTACTTTAATCCAAAATTTAAAACATTGGCCATACTGGGTAAAGGTAACCGTTTTCGTCAAATTGAGCTATCACCACTGGTCATAAGGCTGATAAAAACCTATATTGCCCAGTATCGTAAATCGCCAAAGCGACAGTACCTAAACCGGTTGTTTATCAGCCAGCATGGCAGGGCATTGACGAGACACGGTATCTATCGTCTCTGCCAAAAATATATGTGCAAAGCATTACCGCCAAAACGGATAAAAATGCTTAATATGGTGCATAGCTTTCGACATGGCTGCGCTGTAGCGATGCTTGCATCAGGCTGTTCGGTTGCAGAAATACGAAATCACCTGGGTCACGAAGACATTCAATCATCAATGGTATATCTTCAACTGGATATAAACCGCAGAAGAATGATCCAGAAAAAATTTACGGAGTATACTCAATCCATATTATCTCAAAATGCAGAAATAGAAGCGCTGATTGATAAGAAAGAAAAAGACGATATCATGGATTGGTTGGACGATCTGTAGCAGTGGTCTGAAGCGTCTATCCATCAACAAAGAAGTAGGAAAAATGATATTTTATTATGTTGTCAATGAAACTAGAAACGACGGTCAAAATGGACATATTCCATTGAAATTATAAGCAAATATTCAATTTACAGCGGGAGTACTTGATATCCGAATAATATCAAAAAGATAGATGAGTTCGCAACATAATAGCAGGATGTATTCTTTTGGGATATAGCCAACTTACTCAATTTCGATACCAATTTCTGATCCAATTCGCTTTAGTAATAATGCTGCCTCTTCATACTCGTAATCGTCAATAGCTTCCGTGAGTTCAGATAATTTTGATATCTGGTATTTCCTTAATTCAATAAGGTATTTTCGAATATTTCCTGGCTCTGATTCATGCAGAGCTTGATTCAGCTTTTTTAAATTGGGTTCAATGTCAGCAACATCAAGAGCAGGCTTTTCTGTTTTGTCGTCTAATACAACTTTAGTACTATTAATCGCTTTGTTTATCTCTAAGATATCAAAGTATTCGTCATTGTCCTGCAGTTCAAATCTGGCGGTAAAATGAAATGTACTGCCCTTATCCATCACGCTTTTCACCCAAATTTTACCGTCAAGTAATTCAACTAATTGCTTGCACAATGAAAGTCCCATACCTGTCCCATCAAATTCACGTGTACTGGAATCATCAACTTGGCTGAAAGGTTCAAATATTTTTTCAAATTGTTCATCTGGGATGCCTATTCCATTATCAGTTAGGGAAAATTGGATTAAAATATCAGCTTTGGTCTTTTTTAGTAGCTTCAGAGTTAGAGTCGCCGCTGGCTTTTCTCGTGTAAATTTTGCAGTATTTTCAAGCAAAGGATTTAATATCGCAATTAACTGTTTTGCATCGCCAATTAGATTGTCGGGTATTGGGTCACCTTCAATTTTTATTAGAGGGATAAGCTGTCGATTTTGTCCTTTATGAACAAACTCTGTTTTAATGTTTTGAAGAACGCTGCTCAATTTAAAAGACTTTTTAATTATTTTTAGATTACCGTCTTTTGAGCGCGTATATTCAAGAATTTGTTCAATTGTACTAAGCAAGGAGTAACTGGAAGATTCAATTGTATCTCGTAGACTCATGATTTCATCTATGGA
>JAUCGD010000223.1 GCA_030377945.1 Desulfobacterales bacterium HSG17
TTTTAAATTTATATATCAATGCCATTCAAGCCATGGGAAAAAATGACAAACTTGAAATTAAAGTGATAGACAAAGAAGAGAAAGGGTTCATTGAAATTAGGGTAAAAGATAGTGGCGCTGGAATTGAGAAGGCCTCGCTTGACCTGATTTTTGATCCCTATTTCACTACACGCTCCACAGGCACAGGACTTGGTCTTTCAATTGTTCACACGATTATTGAAAATCTGGGTGGTATTATATGTGTTCAAAGTACAAAAGGGAAGGGTACCTGTTTTATTATTAATCTGCCCGTTTGAATATAAAAAATTTCAAAAAGGATATTAGAGAGAAATGAAAAAAATTCTTGTGGTTGATGATGATGCAGCCCATGCCAGAATGCTTAAAACATTGATGACAGATTGGGAATATGAAATTTATATTGCAGATGACGGGTCAACTGCTGTTGAGATGGTAAAGGACCAACCATTTGATATGGTATTGATGGATATGAAAATGGTGAAAATGTCAGGCATGGAAGCCTTGTCGCTTATCAAAGAATATAATCCCTCTCTGCCTGTTATTATCATGACTGCCTATTCATCAGTTAATACAGCAGTAAAAGCTTTGAAGATTGGTGCCTATGACTATCTGACCAAACCATTGGATTTTGATAAGCTAAAGCTGACAATTGATCGTATATTTGAAAGTATTTTTCTAAAAACAGAAAACAGGGATTTAAAAGATAGGTTAAATGAGCAGTCTCTTAAGCATGATATTATAGGAAAAAGTCCTGCAATACTTGCTTTATTGGATACTATAAATATGGTGGCACCAACTGATGCCAATGTCCTGATTGTTGGAGAATCAGGTACGGGAAAAGAACTTGTATCATCTGCAATTCATTATAACTCTTCACGCAAACATAAACCATTTATCAAGATTAATTGTGCTGCCATCACTGAGAGCCTGCTGGAATCTGAACTTTTCGGCCATGAAAAAGGATCGTTTACAGGGGCTGATAAAAAAAGGAAAGGCAAATTTTTACAGGCAGATCAGGGCAGTATCCTCTTAGATGAGATTGGTGAAATGAGTCTTGCCATGCAGGCAAAATTGTTGCGGGTCATTCAGGAAAAAGAGATTACTCCTGTGGGAAGCGACCAGAATATAAAAACAGATGTCAGAATTATTGCATCAACCAATAAAGATTTAAAAAAAATGTCAGACCAGGGAACATTCCGTCAGGATTTATACTTTCGTTTGAATGTTGTGAGTATCGATATTCCGCCCCTGAGGGATAGAGATGAAGATATTCCAAACCTTGCCCTGCATTTTTTACAAGTTTTTTCAAAAAAGAATAATCGGGATATTAAAGGCTTTACTCCGGAAGCCATGGATGCCCTGATTCGGTATGAGTGGGAAGGCAATGTCAGGGAATTGATGAACAGTGTGGAAAGAGCAGTGGTTCTTGCCAGGTCTGACTATATTACCCTTGATGATTTTTCATTTATCAAAACAGGCGATATGGATCAAATCGTAACCAGTACAAATTTGGAAAATATCAAACTTTCCCAGATAGAAGAGAAAGCCATTCTTTCAACTCTTGAATCAGCTCAGGGCAATAAAAGTGAGGCAGCGAGAAGGTTGGGTATTACAAGAAAAACTCTGTTGAAAAAATTAAAGCAGTATGGCAAAGTTTAGCAGATTGCAGGGAAAAATATAACAGGACTTGTTAAATTATATTAAATGGTCTATAAAAAGAAGACCTTGGCAACAGAATTAGGCCTTTGAATAATTGCCACAAACCAATTATGGGTATCAATATGAAAATGTTAGATGAAATTATCAAAAGAGTTCGAAATCTTAAATCAGAACAGCAGGAAGAGATTCTTGAGATTCTTAAAACCTTGCAGTCAGGTAAACAAAGAGATTATCCACGCCTTGATACCAACGTTGATATTGATGTTGTAATTGGTGATAGAGTTATCCAGACCGATGCAAAAGATATTAGTGCCGGAGGTATCTATATCAATACATCAGGGAAATTTGAAGCCAATAAAAATGTGCGTGTGGTTTTCACTATTCCAGGCAGTGATAAACCATTTAAACTTGAGGGTATGATTGTCAGAGTGGAACAAAATGGTATAGCTATCAAGTTCTCAAATATTACACCATATTTTAAAAAAATGCTTGATGATATTATCTGGACAGATAAAGATTCAGATGGTGGTTTTTTATAAAAAGGTATTATTGCCTGCCTGAAAAGCCTCTCTTATTATAGAATCACAATTAGGACAGATAAATATTGCCATAATGATTTGAAAATCTTTGCTTAATGCCTTGCTTTGAATTCTTGAATCATTTCAAGTGGAATCACCCGAATAAGTTCTGATAAAGATATCTGACTCATTTTCATTAAGCCGTCGTCTGCCATGGTTTTCATTCCATTGTCAACAGCCATTCGTTTTAACTCTGTTTCACCGGTTTTACAGCTTATTGCAGGAGTCATTTTTCGGTCAACTTCAAATAACTCTGAAATAAGTGTTCTGCCGTTGTACCCTGTAAAATCACAAGCTTTGCACCCGATTCCTCTGTAAAAAGTAATATTAGCGGGATATTCATTAAAAAAAAGGTTCCACTCTTCCTGGGGTGGTTTATAGGAGCGGAGACATTTTGTGCAATTTTTACGCACTAATCTTTGTGACAATGCACCGACGAGGCTTGAAGCGATTTGGTTATGATCTATTCCTAAATCAAGCAGGCGTGATACAACACTTACTGAATCGTTAGTATGAATTGTGCTTAATAATAGATGCCCTGTCTGGGCAGCATCAAAGCTCATAGCGGCAGTTTCTTCATCCCGAATTTCTCCAACAAGTATAACATCCGGGTCTAACCTTAAAAATGATCTTAACAATCTTGCAAAGGTGAGATCAATTTTGGGATTAATCTGGGTCTGCATGATCCCAGGAAAACTGTATTCAATAGGATCTTCTGCAGTAATTATTTTAATTTTAGGTCCATTGATATATTGCAGTGCAGCATATAATGTGGAAGATTTTCCACTTCCAGTTGGACCAGACACAAGTATCAATCCAGCTGAACTCTTAAACATCTGTCTTAATGGTGCCAGAACATGCGTGGAGTGGTTGAGGTTGTTAAGGCCAAGACCAACTTTACGGGAATCAAGAATTCTGATGGTAATATTTTCACCAACAATTGCAGGACATATGGCAACCCGAAAATCCAGATCAAAAGTTTTATTTTGCTCTTTGTAGCTTGCCCGGAATACACCATCTTGAGGGAATCTGCGTTCAGCTATATCAAGGTTTGACATTACTTTAATCCTTGAGATCACAGCCTCTGGTTTGTTTTTCATTTTCTCTTTGAGCCATGGAATGTCAGGCTCCTGGCATATCCCATCAATACGGTATCTTAATTTAACTCCTTTTCTATCCTGCTCAAAGTGTATATCGCTTGCCCCATTTGAAACACCATAGTTAATAATATAATCCACTGTTTTTTTGATTTCAGTTTCACTGCCGCTGTAAATGCTGGTCGGCTTATTTCCGCCGGCAGTCAATTGTTCAAAGTTAAACATACTGATATTACTCTGCATATTTCCAAGGCCATCTTCAGTTTCACTTGAAGTTTCAAAATCCTGATTATATAGAGATATAAAAAGCGTTTTAAATTTTTTTTCAGTAATAAAAGCTGTTTTCATATTCAAATTTCGGTATATCAGCCGCAGCTCATCAATAGCTGTGAAGCCATCAGGATAGGTTATTCCCAATAATAATTGTTTATCTTCAATTGTTAGCGGCAAAATCATATTGCGCCGGGCATATTTTTCAGCAACAAATTTAACCAGGCTGTTTTTATGCAGTTCATCATACAAAAAATCATCTAATTCCATATAAGGTATATTATATTGGTGGGAAAGTGCATTATATAATTGATGAAAAGTCACCAATCCTTTATTAATTAAAAAAGTACCCATTTTTTCTTTTGAATGTTTCTGTTCGGCTGCAGCAGTGCGAAAATCAGTTTTATTAATTATACCCTGCCGGATAAGGACCTCTCCAATTTTATTTCGTTTGTTGTGTTTTTTTAAAGCTAATGAAAGGTCTTCAGGGTTAATAACCCCATTATGGCAGAGTATTTCTCCTATTGTTCGTTGGCAGTTCTTATAACTTAACGCACGTACAAGATCCACTTCTTTGAGCATCTGAAGCTTTACTGCCAGCTCTCCAATGTCTAAAGCATCATTCTGTTTTTCAATTAGCTCATCCAGAATATCTCTGGTAATTAACCCTTTTGTAATTAGAGATTGCCCAAAAGTTTTATCATCCTGTTCTTTTTGTAATATCTCTTGAATATGGTCAGTTTCTAATATCTCATGCTCGACAACCATTTCAGAGAGCTTCTTTTTAAGGTCAGGATGACCGTTTAATACCTCAATCTGAGATGCATTTAAAAATCCTTTTTTGCCCAATAAAACGTCAAAGGGGATATCTGCTTCTTCTTTTTCTTCTTTTTGGATTAAAAGGGCTTTATCTAAATCACTCTGAGTAATAAATCCTTCTTGGATGAGTAATTCACCAGTTTTTGGTTTTGTCTGTTGTCCAGTGGGGTCACTAAATTTATTCATATTTTATAAATTCCTTAGAACGTTTTATAAGCAGATTACAGCAATTTTGAATGTTTTCCGGAGTATAGAGAGTGAATTCATCTTTATAACCATTTTTAAATAGCTGGTCTGCAAGTGTTTTGTCATCAAGGTTGGATTGTTGTATCATATTTATAGTGTTGACAGTAAGATCGTAAGATTCTTGAATGCCTTGTATAGCTTTTTCCCCGGTTAATGGCCCCTGATGAGCAGGGCAGATAATCAAAGGGCAGAATTCTTTAATAAAATTCATAGTTGAAAGATATGAATCAGCGCCTGTAAAAAAAAGAGGGAAATAGCCTCTTCCAGGATAATGAAAGCCAATGCTGTCAGAACAAAAAAGGATTTTGTTTTTTTTGATTGCTCCAATAAGGTTTCCAGGAGAGTGTCCTGTTACTTTAATTAAATCCAAAGTAATGCCACCAAGTTCCAGGGAATTTTGTTTATTAATGGCAAGGGAGTCATTAAGATCAGGAATCTTTTCAATAGAAGATCTTCCAGGTGTGATATTAAATTTTGCAAGATTTTTTGCCATGAATTTATCTTCGACAAACATTAAATGAGCAGCTTTAGGGTGTTCGATAAATTCTTTAGACTCTTTTGCAACAATAATCTGTGCCTTTGGATATCGTTCAACAAGACCAGGCAGCCCGGTAATATGGTCGGAATGGGGATGGGAGGGAATAATATAATCAGGTTCTATTCCAAGTGTTTCCAATTGCTTGATAACGCTGTCAACCACTGCTGAAATACCAGCTTCAAACAGAGCACAACGATTGTTTCCTACAATCAGAAATAAATTAAAAAAATAGTTGCCAAGCATGAAAATATTATCATCAAGCTTTATGGGAAAACTATTTTCAGG
>JAUCGD010000224.1 GCA_030377945.1 Desulfobacterales bacterium HSG17
ATAATACTGTTGTATATCCAATATTTATCTATATTCAAATTCTACCTTAATATGTATTGTCAACCTGTTATCAATCTGGTAAAGTTTGGTTTATAAAAACAATACAGATACAACAAGCCCGGATTTATTTTAAAGGAGATTTAAAATGGCGTTTAATCCAATAGTTGACCCTGAAAAATGTGTAGGATGTGAAGAATGCGTTGACGTATGCCCTGTTGAAGTATTTGAAATGCAGGATGATAAATCCGTTCCTGTAAATGCTGAAGAATGTATAGGCTGTGAAAGCTGTGTTGAAGTGTGTGAAGTAGATGCAATTGTTATTGAAGAAACCTGATCTGACAGTTAATCTTTGTTATCCCGGCCGGCTATGATCATTGTTTCACCCGGCAGTAACCCGGCAGTAAACTGCCGGGCTATTTTCTGTCGTCCCTCTGGGACTTTAGATACTTTTATATCAATTATTTAAATCCCGTAGGGATAATAGACAATAGTGCGGTAATTTATCCCGTGTTTGTTAAGTATTTGTATATTTTTATAAATCAGGGCTGATCTTATCAATAATTTCCCCGGCTTCATTTATTATAAAAATAAGAAATCCGTTTTGAGAAGCTTCATCTTTTAAGTGTTTATATCGAATGGCCTGTATCTCTGTGGGTATTTCCGGTGCAAGAGCCATCTTTTTATAAGACTTTTCAGCATCCTCCTTATTTAAAAAAGCAGGAATAAAGGAAATATCTTCTTTTTCATAATGCTGGCCCACAATCTCTTCCTTTGCTCTTATTCTCTGCATAACAATCCAGACCCATGATTCGTCTTCAAGTTTAGTGTTCATATAGTATCCTTATTTTAGTATCCTTAGTTTTAATATTTATATAAATGAATTGCGTTCAAAGGCTTTTTATTCTTCAATCCTTTTTAAATCCTTAAATTCAAGAGCTTTTTCAACATATATATCAGCAGGAAGCTGAATAACCTCAATAATTGATTCATCCATTTCCTTTTTTAATGCAGCCGGTATTCCTGCCACAAGATGGCGGGGGCCAACCTCCTGGTTTTCTTTAACAAGAGCATTGGATGCAATAATTGACCCTTTTTTTATATATGCTCCTGTTAAAATTGTTGAATTCATACCTACAAGACAATTATCTTCAATAGTGCATCCGTGAACCACAGCATTATGACCAACAGTAACATTGTCTCCAATTAAAGTGGGTTTACCGTGATCTATATGTATTGTGCAGTTATCCTGGATATTTGTTTTTTCCCCAATGGTAATGGATGCAGAATCTCCCCTGATAACAGTATTATACCATATACTTGAATTATCACCGATAGTCACATCACCTATAATAGTGGCATTGGGTGCTATAAAAACATCTTTACCGATTTTTGGCTTTTTTCCCTGATATTCGTATAAAAACATAAACGCTCCTTAAATTAATATATCAAATAAAACAAATTTCTAATTTTCAGGTAACAGAAGCAGTCTTATGTGTCAATCATCTATCAGGATAGTCAGGATGCAAAAGGATAGTCAGGATATATAAATCAGGTTCTTGCAAATTAACCGAATATACACTAAACAGATATACATTAAACAGGTATATCTTACACAAACAATATACAGAAAGGAAGGGAAGCAATGAAACCATACAGTATTTTTGAAAATAAAAGTTGTGCTATTATTCACGCAGTTGTTTTTGTTTTGATCTTATTATCATTTTTTTCAGGAACTGCCCTGGCTTTGCTTCCCGGAGCTGATAATTTTGACCAGGCCACTTCAATAACAGGACTGTCAGGCCAGGCAGAAGGAACAAATACGGAAGCCACAAAAGAACCGGGTGAACCGGAACATGCAGATCAGCCGGGAATGGCATCAGTGTGGTGGAAATGGACAGCACCGGAAACCGCTTTATTTACCTTTAATACTAATGGATCGGATTTTGATACGCTCCTGGGAGTTTATGTTGGTTCTGATGTAAATTCCCTTATAAATATTGCAGCCAATGATGAAGACGGTAGTTCCAGCGGAACCAGCAGTGTAATATTTAACGCCTCGGCAGATACTACATATTTTATTGCAGTTGACGGACGTTACAGTGCTGCCGGAAACATTGTTTTAAACTGGAGAAAAGCAATTCCCCCTGAAAATGATGATTTGGGCAGCGCTTCCATACTTTCAGGCATATCAGGCCAGGTATTTGCTTCAAATATTGATGCTACAAAAGAAACCGGAGAGCCTGAACATGCAGGTACAAAGGGCGGAGTTTCCCTGTGGTGGTCATGGACAGCAGATGAAAGCGGGTATTATTCCTTTGGTACTGCCGGTTCAAGTTTTTATACTCTTCTTGGAATTTATACAGGTTCAGGCATTGACAATCTTGTTGAGGTTGCAGCATGGTATGACACACTGACCTTCAAGGCCCAGTCAGGAACTCAGTATTATATTGCCGTGGACGGCTGGTACGGGGTTATGGGAAATATTAATCTGACCTGGAAGAAATTATCGCCCGGAAATGATAATTTTACAAGCGCAGTTATAATTTCAGGGCTTTCAGGACAGGCGGCAGGTTCAAACGATCAGGCTACAAAAGAACCTGGGGAAGCCAATCATGCAGGAGAGACAGGCGGAACATCTGTATGGTGGTCATGGACAGCACCGGAAACCGGCTATGTTTCTATTGATACGTTTGGTACAGTTTTTGATTCTCTTATCGGAATTTATACAGGGACATCTCTTGATACACTGACAAATACCGCATATGGATATGACAATGTATCCTTTCCGGTTCAGTCAGGTACAACCTATTATATTGCACTTGACGGAAGAAATTCTGCAATGGGAAATATTGTTATAAATTGGGAAACACTTAACCCTCCTGAAAATGATAATTTTGAAAATTCAACCATAATTACCGGGCTTTCAGGTACGGCTGCCGGATCAAATATTGATGCAACAAAAGAAACAGGAGAACCGGATCATGCAGGAAGTCCAGGAGGAGCATCAATATGGTGGTCATGGACAGCACCTGAAACCGCTTATTTCAGTTTTGATACAAAAGGTTCAGGCTTTTCTACTTTACTTATAGGAATTTACACCGGTTCAAGCCTTAATAATCTCACAGAAAAAGCAGGAGCATTTACTAACCTGTTTTCAGGACTTACTTTTTTTGCCCAGGCAGGTACAATCTATTATATTGCAGCAGACGGATACGGCGGTTCATCAGGAGATATAACTCTAAATTGGAAAAAAGTTGTTCCTCCTGAAAATGACAATTTGATAAATGCCTTGGAATTAGAAGGTGTTCCAGGAAAAGCACAGGGAGCAAATGTAGATGCTACAAAAGAACCCGAAGAACCGGATCATGCAGGGGATTTGGGGGGAACATCTGTATGGTGGACCTGGTCTGCTCCTGAAACCGGCTACTATACTTTTGATACAAACGGTTCGGGTTTTTATACTGTTCTTGGGATATATACCGGCTCAACACCTGCTAATCTTACAGAGGTTCAGGGAAGGGAAAACAGCCAGGACCCATACGGCAGGAGCAGTTATACATTTTCCGCACAGGCTGGTATTCAATATTATATAGCAGTTGACGGATGGTATGGAGCTTCAGGGAATATCATATTAAACTGGGAAAAATATAATGATGATATTGATGATGCAGATATTCTTACCGGATTTTCAGGGCGGACATACGGTTCAAATGAATATGCCACTAAAGAAATAGGAGAACCGGATCATGCAGCCGGCCAGGGAGGAAAATCAATATGGTGGTTATGGAAAGCACCTGAAACAGGCTTTTATTACTTTGATACAACAGGCTCCGATTTTGATACTCTGCTTGCAGTATATATTGATTCTGCCGGGCTGGAACCGGTTGCTGCCAATGATGACGGCGCTTCTACAACTAAGACCAGCAGTTTGACTTTTCAGGCTTCTGCCGGAACCAGGTACTATATTGTTGTGGATGGCTGGAATAAAGCTTCAGGAAAAGTAGTTTTAAACCATAAGCAGGCACTAGAACCTTTAAATGATAATTTTGCTAATGCTGTCATGCTTACCGGACTTTCAGGCCGGGCAGAAGGTACAAATTTCCTGGCAACAAAAGAAACTGGCGAGCCCAGTCATGCAGATGAAAATGGTGGAAGATCAGTCTGGTGGACATGGAATTCTTCAAAAAGAGTAAGGATTTCTTTTGATATTTATGAAACCGGTTTTGATTCGCTCTTGGGGATTTATTCAGGTTCGGATTTGAATAGTCTTGTTAAAGTAGCAGATCAAAATACAGATGGCAGCAGCAAGATTACTTTTGATACCCAGGCAGATACTCAATATTACATTGCTGTTGACGGTTGGAACAAATCAGAAGGAAACATCATTTTAAACTGGAAAACAGAGTTTCCTTTGATAAATGATAATTTTTCAGATGCATTAATGCTCACAGGAATTTCAGGAAGGACAACAGGATCAAATATTCTATGTTCAAAAGAACATGGCGAACCTGCCCATGCAGGAGATCTGGGAGGAGCATCAATATGGTGGAAATGGATAGCACCTGAAAACGGATCATATGTTTTTAACACTGAAGGCACTGAATTTATATCCCTTGTTGCAGTTTATACAGGATCAAGCATTGATAGTCTAACGGAGATTGCAGGAATAAAATCAGACAGTGCAGGCGGAGCAGTTTTCCAGGCCCAGGCAGGTATTCAGTATTACATTGCAGTTGACGGCTTTGCAGGGCTTTTCGGAAATTTTATTCTTAACTGGAATAAAGAATATGACAGTTTTGAAGAACTATGCATAATTACAGGTATTTATGGACAGGCTGCAGGATCAAATCTTTCTGCTTCAAAAGAAGAAGGCGAACCTGACCATGCAGGAGACCCTGGAGGCGCTTCTGTATGGTGGGCATGGACTGCACCGGAACAGGCCAATTATATTTTTGACACCACAGGTTCAGATTTTAATACCCTTCTTGCAGTATATACCGGTTCAAGTATTGATAATCTTACAGAGATTGGTGCAATATCAGGCATTGAAAATAACCGGCTGAAATTTGCTGCACAGGCAGGTGAAAATTATTATATAGCAGTTGACGGCATAAACGGGGATTTTGGCGGGATTGTTCTGAACTGGAAAAAATTTAATGACAATTTCTCAGATGCAGCTGATCTTATGGCTATCTCTGACCAAATTGTTTCAAACCAGACTGTTTCAGGAGTCACAAAAGGAACAAACACTGATGCAACAAAAGAAACAGGGGAACCGAATCATGCAGAAGAACCGGGTGGAGCGTCAGTATGGTGGACATTTTCTTTGCCTGAAGTTTATAAAGACAGCTCAAAAATATTCCGTCTTGAAATTGATACAACCGGTTCTGATTTTGAAACACTTGTTGCAGCTTACACCGGTTCTGATGTGAATAATCTTACAGGTTTAGCAGCAAGTTTTGGCAACCTGTCATATACAATTATACCTGATGAAAAATAT
>JAUCGD010000225.1 GCA_030377945.1 Desulfobacterales bacterium HSG17
AGATCACAAGATTGGGTATCCATGGTTTGCCCAAATTTTTTCCGGTTTCACACTCACTCAACTTAAAGAACATGCGGATGACTTGTTTGCACGCAATGGAAAAGTGATACATTGTAAACACTGGAATGCCGGAAATACAATTTGATATTTTCGTTAACGGTTGACCGAAAGCCATGTGTTTGGCGAATTAAATAGAATCTCCCTGTGCAACGGGGCATGCTAATTCGCAGCACCGACAGGGTTTGGTAACACTGCTGGGTCTATCGATCCCCATGATTGATCCGTCAATCATTTCTGCATTAGCATCGCGTTTATCATTCTCAAGGCTGCACAGTTTTCTGGTAAAGGAACCGGTTTTTTTGAATGCGCCTCGTGGGCATGCATCGTGACAGGGTCTGGCGCAGTCTTTACATGGATCTTGTCCGCTAGGACCTGTAGGGTTGAGATCTGCCTCTATGAATATACCTCTTAATCGGACACGGGTGCCGTATTCCGGAGTGATCAAAAGGTTATTCTTGCCGATCACACCAATTCCTGCCAGGTGAGCAGAATCTTTGAGAAAAGCGCCGCCATATTCAATCTGGTAGGGTAATGAGAGTGCTTTAATTCCAAGTTCTTCCTCCATCCAGACACGGAGTTTTCGCGACTGCATCCGCATAATACCGTTTCCAGGCGTAAATCCGGGTACTTTCATACTCCACCAGTCAAGAACAGGTTCCGATTCGGGATGGGACAATGCCCAAATCAAAACAGATTTATGTTTTGGTTTCCATTCTATGCCTTTATACTCTTCGTAGAACGGGTTTTTATCATAGGCCGTATAGGAAGGAGACGCCTTTAGATCTTTAATGGAGGCAATCCCTGCCAGGGATGCGCCCAATTCTTTCGCTTTTTCAATTATAGTCTGCTCAATGTTTTTGCCCTGATTGTCCATGTGTCTCTCTCCTTTTAGCCTATTCAAAATGATTAAAAACTATATCATTTCCTGTAATTGTAAGGAAGTTACATCTGTATTTTTTTTCTATATTATGTGCTCAAACTTATCAGAGCATCTGCTGCAACAACTCCTTTGCCTTTAGCCAAAACCATAAGAGGGTTAATATCAAGCTCAACAATAGGATCAGTATTGGTTTCTACCAATTTTGCAATAATCAGGATTGCATCTGCTGCTGCGTTCAAATCTGCATGCGGCGAACCTCTGAAACCACTAAACAAAACCGAAGATTTGAGTTGGTTCAGTGCTGTGAGGACTTCCCCTTTTTGGGTTGGTAAAAAGAGTGATTTTGTGTCTTTCATTAATTCAACTAAAATCCCTCCACCACCAACTAAAAGATATGGACCAAATTGATCATCTCTTGCCACACCGACAATTAGCTCTGCGATAACATCTTCAACCATTTTTTCTATGAGATAGGCTTGCGAAAAATCTGTCATCCCCTTCACAGCTTTGGAAACTTCTTCTGCATTGCCAAGGTTAATTTTTACACCACCAACCTCAGTTTTATGTGCAACACCTAACGCTTTGACCACAACCGGGTAGCCCAATGTTTCAGAAGCTGCAACAGCCTGTTCGGCATTGTGAACGATTTTTGAATCAGGGACAGGCACACCATTTTGTGAAAGAAGATTTTTTGATTCTGCTTCATCCAACACAGTGACTTTACTCTCTTGTATCGAATCAGCCTTCCCAAGCAAAGGCATACTGACAGATTTTTTCCATGCCACACCAATATCGACTGCAGCCTGGACACCTGCAAGGCCTGCATCAATACCCGCCAGCATGGCAACATTTTCTTTCATTACACGTTTTGCAACGGGTTCTGAAATAGTATCTGAGTATGTCGACAAGATGGCAGCTTTTGTATTGGTTGTGTGTGCTGCCTTTATAAACCCTTTTTCAGCTCCATCCCAGGTCGATTGATCACAGATATCCTCTCTTGGATAATCGAGCAGGCACAATGACACATCAAATTTTTGCGATAAAAATGCTGTAAAGTTTATGGCCATCTGTTCTGCATCATTCCAGTCAAACATCTGAAAATCAAATGGATTGGCCGCAATCATTCTTTTGTGTAAGACCTGGTCAAGTTCTGTTGTTACCTTTTCAGATAATGGCGGCATGTTTAAACCTGATCCCATGGCATCGGCTAAAAGTGTTAAATCTCCACCCGATGTGCTCATGGCACCGATATTTCCACCTCCCAATGGTCCAAGCACATGTAATACTTTTAAAGCTTCCATCAACGCTTCAAGTGAATCTACCCGGGCCACACCAAGACGATCAAATAATGCATTTATCAGAACATCCGATCCTGCCAGAGATGCAGTGTGGGATACAACCATTTTTTTGGCCACATCTGAACGGCCTGTTTTTATTGCAACTACAGGTTTACCCAATTTTCGAGCAAGGTTCACTCCAGACTCAAATGCCTTAGGATCAGGCATGGTTTCCAGATATAGCCCTATTGCTGTTACCCCGTCCTGTTGCGCAAAGATATGAATAGCATCGTGTAGATCGAACTTTAACCGGTTCCCCAAAGACATCATGTACGCAATTGGCACACCACGCCGCTGCATGGTCAGGTTAAACCCCACATTCGATGACATGGTAATAATTGCCACGCCCTTTTCCACCCGTTGGCCTCCCTGCTGGTCCGGCCAAAGCGCAGCCCCATTAAGATAATTCAGCAGGCCATAACAATTTGGACCGATTAAGGGCATGTCACCCGAAACATCCAGAAGTTGTTTTTCAAGCTCAGAGCCTTCGTCTCCTGCTTCCGTAAACCCGGTGGCATAACAAATAGCTCCACCGGCACCTCGTGCTGACAGCTCTTTGACAATTTCGATAGTAAGATAGCGATTCACACCGATATATGCTGCATCAGGGTTATCCGGCAGTTCACTTACCGACCGGTAAACTTTACGCCCCATAATTTCATTTTTTTTAGGATGGACCGGCCAGATCTCACCTGTATATCCCAGGAGATCGCTCTGGCGGATTACTTCCTGAGCCTGAAAACCACCGAAAACGGCTATGGATTTTGGTTTTAAAAGTCGCTCAAATGACATGCCTTTCCTCCGCTAAATGTATAAATCAAATTTTTTAATTGTGGGAGTATATGATACTTGATTTCAAGTATCAATGGGGGATACTCCCTATTTTTAGGGGGGTATCCTCTAATTTTTGAGAGCAGGGCTATTAAAAAGATCTCTTCTAAATGATTCAGATAATGATTAACTATCCCAAAGATCAGGATTAACAATACCTATTTTTATGGCATATTTCAGCATCTCCAATCGACCGTGAACGCCTAATTTACTGCTTATACTGCTTCGATGTTTTTCAATAGTTTTGGGACTGACACAAAGGATGTCGGCGATTTTTTTTGTCGAACTGCCCTGAACAACCAGACGGAAAACCTGCTGTTCACGATTTGACAAGAGATCATACCCCTTTACGGCAGGTTCGCTTTTACTGGTTTTCAAATAGGCATCAATCACATTGGCTTTGATCTTTGAACTTAAAAAATATTCTTTCCGGCTGGCAGCACGAATAGCCGTAATTATATCAGTACTGGGGGAAGCTTTTAAAACATAACCAAGCGCTCCTGACTTTAAGACATGTTGCACATAAGTCTCGTTTGCATGCATCGACCGGACAACTACTTCACAACTTCCCTAAGCTTCTTTTAACAGGCCGATGGTTTCCAATCCGTTAAGGTTGGGCATGGCAATATCAAGAAGAACGACATCTGGATGTAGAGCCTTCACCCGTTTAAGAGCTTCAAGACCATCTGTTGCTTCTCCGATGACTTCCATATCAGATTCTTTTTTTAACAATTGTTGAATTCCGTCTCTGACAATTGCATGGTCATCAGCAATTAGGATCTGAATTTTTTTCATTTTACAAAATCCTTCTTTACGCCATTGGAAGTCCTACTCGTATGACTGTTCCCTTTTTTACTACAGATTTTATGTTAATACTTCCATTCAAAGATGCAACCCTTTCTTTCATGGAAAGCAGTCCAATTCCCAGGGATGTCCTTTTTTTGGGCATTTCGTTTTCCATTTGTTCAAAGCCGTCCCCATTGTCCTGGATTAGAAATATAACTTCAGGATGGCTTGCCGTCAGCTTTATTGAGGCTATTGTGGCATTAGAATGCTTTGTCACATTATTCAATCCTTCTTGAAAAATTCTATAAATGACAATTTCTACTTCTGGTGGTAACCTGCGTTTTAAACCAATGGACTGGAAATCAATTTTAAGATCTTTAAACCGGTTCCCAAAATCCTCAAGATACCATTCAAGTGCTGGAATCAGACCTAAGTGGTCAAGAAGATCCGGCCTCAGCCTGGAAGTTGTATTTCTTACTTTTCCCGCAAGATTCTGGATCTGCTCCATTAACTTTTTACAGACTCTTTTCGGCTTTACAAGTGTGCCTGGTAACATATTTTGCACCGACTCCATATCAAATTGAAGCAGAGTCAAGGCCTGCCCAAATTCATCGTGGAGGTCGGAAGCCAGGATTCGTCTTTCATCCTCAATGCCTTCTATCAATTTACGTGATAGCATCTGCCTTTCTTCCTGAGCTTTTCTCTCTTTTGATATATCAATAAAATTACCTACGGCTGCAGGAATCCCCATATAGGAGGCATGAGAACTTCTCATATCCACCCAGACAATTGTGCCGTTCTTACGTATCATCCGAAACGGATACTGTCTGGGTTCTATCTCTTTTTGCTCTCTTAATAGCCCTCTTTTTTTAACAAGTTCCCTGTCTTCTGGAGCTATGACCTCCCAGAACCGCTTACCTAAGATTTCATCTGAATTTTCATATCCCAGAATATGTAAAAGACGTTTATTGACATAGCTGAAATAACCACCATTTTGAAACATATAAATACCGGCCAGAGAATTGTCCAGAATTGTTTTATATTTTTCTTCTGATTCTTTGATTGTTTTTTCTGTTTTTACCCGGTCGGTAATATCAATGACAAATCCTTCGTAGCCTTTTAGCTTGCAGAGCAATGTCATTCTCAGAGCGCCGGTAAGATTGACAGACAATACTGTGCCATCTTTTCTTGTGAGTTGAGTTTCAAACTCTGTTATCACACCATTTTCATTAATATTGTTCTCATAATTTTCAAATTCAGATTCTGTTTTAAAAAAGTAGTCATGAAGCCGTGTCCCAATGATCTGATCCGCCGTTTTATAACCCAACATATCAACTCCAGCTTGGTTGATATTGATAAACATACCCAATCGATCGGTGACATAGATCATGATCGGTGATTTTTCAAACAAATGGCGGTAGATCTGTTCGTCTCTTTTCAGAACCTGATTTTTCTGCTTTAATTTTAATATGTCATCTTTGAGGGTTTGTATATCATCCATAAGGCAATCATTTAGTTAACATTAATATCATTTTATAATAAAACTTTGAACCGGCAAAAGAGATAATCATAATGTAAAACCCTGAAACGGG
>JAUCGD010000226.1 GCA_030377945.1 Desulfobacterales bacterium HSG17
GAGCTTTGCAAGAAAACTGCTGGTTTTAACAGTTCCATTGCTGAGAGCATCAATACTTCTGTCAATGACCTGATTGTCATTTTTCACACAAAAACCTGAAATACCTTTATAAATAATATTATCAAGAAACCACCTGTAAAAATGATCCATGTACCAGCGTTCTGCAAATAAATCTCTTAAAGGGGTAATCTTTTCAACAAATCCTTTCTGATTTGATTTTTTTCTGCCAAATTCAAACCATGCCAGGAAAACTCCGCCAAATGCCATAGTCAGAGCTGCAAAAGGCAGCCATGAATGATGGTTTCCCATTTCATGGTTTCCAAATAACAGAAAATGTTCAAGGGAAAGACTAAAGAATCCCAGAAAAACAGTTATTGTAGCCAGGATGATAAGAGGCCAGGCCATAATCCAATAGCCTGCGTGATCTTCGTGCCCGTGTTCATGAGAATCATTTTTCATTTCCTTTGGAAACAGAATAATAAATATCAGGCGGAAGGTATAATAAGCTGTAAGTAAAGCACCAAGCAAAGCTGCCACAAGCCAGAAAGGATTATCCATATCTGCAAGCCTTCCCAAAATTGCTTCCTTGCTGAAAAAACCAGAAAACGGAGGCAGACCTGACAAAGCTGCTGCTCCGATAGTCATGCAGATCATAGGAACCTTTAAGCTTCGCCCCCCGGCTTTGCCAATTTCAAACATATCATTGCTTTCATAGGTATGAATAAAAACACCTGAACAGAGAAAGAGCAGGGCTTTAAATCCTGCATGGGTTGTAAGGTGAAAAAAACCTGCAAAATAGCTTCCTGCTGCCAGCCCCATAATCATAAATCCAAGCTGGCTGATTGTGGAATATGCCCAGACCTGTTTTATATCCTTTGCAACCATAGCCATTGTTGAAGCAAGAAGCATACTTAAAGTACCCACTGCAAGGCAAAAACTCATGGCTGTGGGTGAAAGGCTGAAAAAAGGAAAAAGCCTTGAAAACATGTAAACACCTGCTGCCACCATAGTTGCAGAATGAAGTAACGCACTTACTGGAGTGGGACCTTCCATAGCATCAGGCAGCCATGTTAAAAGAGGAAACTGTGCGCTCTTGCCAATAACTCCTCCAAATATGAGAATTGCAGACAGGGTTATAAGGAACGGGGACATGTGTTTTGCAATTTCAGGACTGTTCATTTCAAGAATACCAAGATTTCCGAAATTAATCAGCACAATAAGCAGCCCCAGAAATAAAGCAACATCCCCCAGCCTTGTCATTACAAAAGCCTTTTTCCCGGCTTCGCTGGCACTGTGCTTTTTAAACCAGAATCCGATAAGCAGGTATGATGCCAGACCCACCAGTTCCCAGAAAACATATAACTGAAGCATGGTTGGTGAAATTGTCAGGGATATCATGGCCCAGGCAAAAAGGGACATGCACGCATAATATCTTGAAAATCCCGGATCTCCTGCCATATATCCAAGGGAGTATATCTGCACAAGAAGACATATGCTTGTTACGATTAAAAGCATGAGCAGACTGCCAGGATCAATAAGAACTCCCACAGGTACGATAATATCACCTGAAACCAGCCACTGTCCTGTAAACTGGATGGGCGTTTTCATAGCCCAGTGACGAACAATCAGGAGCAAGGCGCTTAAAAAAGATATTGTTATGGACCCTATGGAAATACATGCTGATAATTTCTTCCTGGGTCTGGTAAAAATCATTATAATTCCAAAAGCCAGAAATGGCAGAACTGCTGCAATAACCGCAGTAATCAGGGTTGTCATATCTTGGATCGAAGAACTCATATATACTCCGTTAAAAATCTATTTCGCACACATCATCAGTATTAATACATCCGGGGTCAATGGTTCCGGTCTTTTTATATGCACACACTATAAGGACAAGCCCTATGGAAACCTCGGCAGCAGCAACTGCCATTATGAAAATAACAACAGCATGGCCTTCAAGCTGTCCCCAGCGCAGAGCAGCACCCACAAATGCAAGGGATGCTGCATTAAGCATTATTTCCAGGCCCAGAAGAATCATAATAAGGCTGCGCCGTGTTACTGCACAAAATATCCCCATTATAAAAAGGATTCCAGCTAAAAATATAACATGGCTGTAAGGCACAATCATGTCTTGTCCTCGTTTATGTTTTCTGTGTTTATGGCTTCTGTGTTTATGGTTTTTGTGTTAACGATTTCTGTTTGTTTTTCTTTGCTCATCCCCATATGTAAAACACCGATTAAGGCTATGAGAAGCAGCAAAGATGCAATTTCTATGGAAAGCCAGTGTTTTTGAAAAAGGTAATGTCCAAATACACCTGGTTGAGCAGCAGCAAGTTTCATGGGAAGTCTGTTTGCAGGGGCAGAAGAAATCAGGAGAAGAACAAAGACTGTAAAGGAAACAAAACCCAGTCCCAGGGCCGGCAGCCATTGTTTTAACGGGATGAGCCGCTCTTCAATACCCTCAACTTTGAGCATCATTATGATAAAAAGGAAAAGTATCATAATTGCTCCGGCATAGATAATTACTTCAAGAGCTGCCAGAAAAGGGGCACCCAGGAGATAAAATAACATGGCACTGGCAAAAAAAGAAATAACCAGGTAAACCACTGCATGAACAAGATTATACCTGGTAATGGCAATGCCTGTTGAAACGATTACCAAGAGCGAAAGTATGTAAAATAAAATTGAGTATAATGTCATTTTTTAATCTTAATTAATGAGGTTAAATATATTTTATGTGTTAATTGCTTTCCTGTTTAACAATATTAAGTGCCTTTTTTTAATATGCCTTATTTATCAGGGAAGATTGCTTTTTACATTTACAGGTTCATTTTCATGGGAATGGGAACCCTTGTCACCTAAGTTAGTTTTTATTCCTGCATATTTATAAAAATTATACTCTTTGTCTTTACCGCAGTTATCAACAAGCAAATCTTCTTTTTCAAAAACAAGGGTTAAAATATCTTGCTTACAATTTTCAAAATCAGGTGTTAATTGTATGGCTGATGTTGGACATGCTTCTTCACATAATCCGCAGTAAATGCAGCGTCCTAAATTTATACGGAACCATTTTGCATAGCGTCTGCCATCAGTTTTTTCTGCTGACTGCATTGAAATACAGCTAACAGGGCAGACAGAAGAGCATAGATAACAGGCCACACATCTTTCCTGTCCGTCAGGATCACTGGTAAGGACAATTCTGGCGCGAGAACGTTCCGGCAAAGGACGTTTATATTCAGGATATTGTTCGGTAATAGGTTTTCTGAAAAGATGCTTGAATGTTGTTGAAAAACCATTAGCAAATGCTTTTACAGAATCAAAAACTTCTGTCATAAGTCCTCACAAAATATTTAAATCAGTATAACAGCGCCTGTAATTATAATATTCACCAGAGATGCAGGAATAAGAACCTTCCACCCCAGTTCCATAAGCTGATCGTAGCGAAGTCTTGGCAAAGTCCCGCGTATCCAGATCATTATCAATGCAACAACTATAATTTTTATAAGCAGCCATACAGGAGGTGCTAAAAACGGTCCTCTCCATCCTCCGAGAAAAAATACTGCTATGAGAGCGCCCAGTACCTGCATATGTACATATTCACCAATAAAAAAAAGTCCGAACCGCATCCCGCTGTATTCTGTATGAAATCCAGCACCAAGCTCATTTTCAGCTTCAGGAAGATCAAAAGGTATGCGCTTGCTTTCTGCCATTGAGCTGATAACAAATATTACAAAAGCCAGGGGCTGGACAATTATAAAAGGGTAATCAGCCTGGGCATTTACAATATCTACAAGGCTGAAAGACTGGGAAAGCATTACAACCGGGACCAGTGAAAGACCAAGTGCAAGTTCGTAACTTATCATTTGAGCTGCGCCCCTGATACCGCCCAAGAGTGCAAATTTTGAATTGGAAGCCCATCCGCCTAATGCAACGCCATATACACCAAGGGATGCCATTGCAAAAATAAAGAGAAGTCCAACATTTATATCTGATATAACCTGGGGTACTTCTCTTCCAAAAATAGAGATTGACGGTCCAAAAGGAACCACTGCAAACATGAGAAGCGCAGTTGTAGCAACCACAGCTGGAGCCAGTAAAAAGATAAATCTGTCAGCAGATTCAGGTACTATATCTTCTTTGCACAGCATTTTGATTGAGTCGGCAATAGGCTGAAGCAATCCGAATATTCCTGCACGGTTGGGACCAAGACGTACTTGAAGCCTTGCCAGCAGTTTTCTTTCAGCCCATACCAGATATGCTGCTAAAAACAGAACAATCGCCAGTACAAGGCCCATTTTTATAAAAAGAATGATTAATCCGGCAATCCAGGGTAACATTATATGTTTGTGCCTCCAGTTATAATCAGTTATGACCAGCTTATAATCAGTTATGACCAGCTTATAATCAGACCAATTTACAGATTTTACTTTTTAGGATTTTTTTCCGATTTTTCCCAAAAAGCTGATATGCCAGTTTCCTGTATTTTGGCAGGATCATAACACCTTCTGCCATATTATCAAGAATCTTTATTGATATTTTAAAGTTAATATTGTCATCAAGTTCAATCTTAATTGTTTCTCCCTGGTTAATATCCAGTTTTGCAGCATCATTTTTATGCATAAAAAGATACGGATCGGTTTCAAGTTCTTGCAGACATGGAGAACAAGAGGATAGGATCTCAGTTCCGAATGTCTGGTCAACAATAATTAGTTCCATGAAATTTTTATCATTAATATTTTTATTTTCCCATTTGTGATTAAAGCGCTTAGTTTCATTTTTTTCAATATTAGAAAAAGAAAAATGGGTTTGAGACAGCAGGTCATCATCTAAGGAAATTTGTGCAAGTTGAGACAAGGCATCACAGGCTCTTATAAAGTCTGTGCCTGGAATATCATGTCTGAATTCCCGTGGAGGATGATCTCCCATGCTGGTCTGCTCTATGGGAAGACCTCCACTAAAAGCTTTTTTTGCCTGCTGCATTTGTCCCTGGTTATTAATAAAATTTCCACCGCTTTCATAAACAGTCTGTGTTGGAATAAATATATGGGCTGAATCTATAGTTTGAGTATTTATGTAATCAAGAACAACAAAAAGCTCAAGTTTTTCAAGTATGCGATTCAAATTTTCATGGTCTGCAATATTGCTGAAAAGATTGTTTTCAGTTGTTATTAATGCACGAATTTTCCCGTTCTCAATTTCTGAAACAAGGGTTTCAAAATCCGAATCTTCATTTGAGAGCAGTCCTGAACCCAGCGCATTTGGGCCTGGCATTAGGTAAAACAGTCCTGGTTTCCGGTTCAGAATTTTAAGGAAAACTGCTATATCTGCTGCTATTTCAGGGACTGAAACCGGCACTATGTCTGTACCGCAGATAATAACAGGATTCTGACTTTTTTGTAAATCTTTAGCCAGACTGCTAATGCTGTCATTATTTTCAAATGAATTACAAATAATTGAATTGTATAATTCAAGAAAATCTTT
>JAUCGD010000227.1 GCA_030377945.1 Desulfobacterales bacterium HSG17
CAGAGAACACAAAGATTTTATTATAGTTTTTCTGTGAACTCTGTGCCTTCTCTGTGAACTCTGTGTTAAAAAATGGCGGCTATTTTTTATAATTCCAAAGGAATCACAGTATTAACCAGGGGAAGATTACGCAGTTCTTCAACCACCGCATCAGGTATTGATGTATCGGTTCGCAAAAAGATAATATTTCTGTCACCCTCATCTTCCTGGCCGACAAGCATTCTCCCAATATTAATACTATTTTTTCCAAGGCACATTCCAATACTTCCAATGGCTCCAGGTTTATCCTGATTGTGAATAATTGCAGAATGTCCGTGGGGAATCATTTCAAGGCGGAATTTGTTAATCTTAACAATCCTGGGGTCATTTTTTCCAAATACAGTTCCGGCCAGAGTTGTACTCATTTCAGTAGTTTCAGCATGGACACGTATCAGATTCAGATAATCTTCAGCATCTGCACTGGTGGTTTCAGATACTTTAATACCCCGTTCTTTTGCCATAAGAGGAGCATTAACAGAATTAACCATATCTTTTACCATAGGAGCCAGCAGTCCCTTGATTATGGCTGTGGATACAGGGGATAAATCAAGGCCCTGAAAATCACCCATAAATTCTATGGTAAGATCCTTTAAAGGCCCGCAGATAAGCTGAGACATGAGGCACCCCATACGATCACCCAAAGAAAGAAAAGGCCCTAATTTTTCCAGGAGTTCACCGGTAACTGACGGGACATTGACTGCATTAACAATTGTTCCTGTCTGAAGATAATTAATAATCTGTTCTGCCACAGCCACAGCAACATTGGTCTGGGCTTCTTTGGTTGATGCGCCCAGATGCGGAGTACAGATAAAATTGTCCAGCTCAAAAAGAGGTGAATTTTCAGGAGGTTCTGTTTCAAAAACATCAAGGGCCGCTCCTGCAACTTTTCCTGATTTCATGGCTTCATAAAGATCAGCTTCATTAACAATCCCACCGCGGGCGCAATTGATTAACATAACACCGTCTTGCATCTGCTCAAAAGCATCTTTGTTAATAAATCCGAGAGTATCTTTAAGTTTGGGAACATGAACAGTAAGATAATCTGCTCTTTTATACAATTCATCTATTGTAACACTTTCAAAACCTGCTTTTTCAATTCGTTCAGGAGTAACAAAAGGATCATGAATTATAACATTCATTTTCAACCCCCTTGCCCTGTCAGCAACAATGGAACCGATTTTCCCAAACCCTATAACTCCAAGAGTTTTGTTAAATATCTCTCTGCCCTGGAGTTTTTTCTTTTCCCATTTCCCATCCTTAAGGGTTGATGTTCCCCTGGGAATATTGCGTGAAAGTGACAGCATCATAGCAATGGCATGTTCGGCAGTTGTTACAACATTACCGGTTGGCGTATTCATTACAACAACTCCCTGCTTGGATGCAGCAGGTATGTCAACATTATCCAGACCGATTCCTGCACGGCCAACAACCTTTAATTGAGTTGCAGATTCCAGCAGATCTTCTGTAACCTTTGTAGCACTTCTTATAACCAGGGCATTATAATCACCGATAATGGATTTTAATTCTTCAGGTGCAAGTCCTGTCTTAACGTCAACTTCAATGCCTTCTGCTTCTTGAAACATTTGAATACCGATCTCACCAAGATTATCACTAACCAAAACTTTCATTATTTCTTCTCCCTTAAAAACAAATTGATATATATTATAATTATTGTACAATGTGTTCACAATATCGAAGCATAAAGCAAAGCGAACAGACAGTAAAAAATCTATAAGAAAATATTAATTAAGGCTATTTTGTCAAGAATAAAAAAATAATGGGGAAAATAATTATGATTACAATTGCACCTGAAACAATAAAAACCGGAACAATAAAAACCGGAACAACAAAAATAGGATGGATAGGAACCGGGGTCATGGGCCTGCATATGTGCAGACATATAATGGAACAGGGATTTAATGCTGTTGTTTACACAAGAACAAAATCAAAAGCTCAGGAACTTATAGATAAAGGTGCATCATGGGCAGAAACACCAAAACAGCTTGCACTTGATTCGGATGTTATTTTTACGATGGTGGGTTTTCCTGAAGATGTACGCCAGGTTTATATGGGAACTGACGGAATATTGGAAGGGGCAAAAAAAAGCAGCATTATAATAGATATGACCACTACCTTGCCCAGCCTTGCAGAAGAAATATATGAAAAAGCTCAGAAAAAAGGGATATACTCAATTGATGCTCCTGTTTCAGGAGGAGATGTAGGAGCAAAAAATGCCGCCTTATCCATAATGGCAGGGGGTGATGCAGAGATTATAAAAACAATTATGCCTTTGTTTGAAATCATCGGGAAAAAAATAGTTCACCAGGGAGGCCCCGGAACCGGACAGCACACTAAAATGTGCAACCAGATTGTTATTGCCGGAACCATGATAGGAATGTGTGAATCCCTTTTATACGGATATAAAGCAGGTCTTGATCTGGAAGTAATGCTGTCAAGCATTTCAGGTGGAGCAGCAGCCTGCTGGGGCCTGGACAACCTTGCTCCGCGCATATTAAAACGTGAATTTGATACAGGATTTTTTGTTGAGCATTTTGTAAAAGATATGGGGATTGCTCTTAAAGAAGCGGACAGGATGAATATTTCCCTTCCCGGACTTGCCCTTGTTAATCAATTATATAAATCGGTAATAGCAAACAGCGGTGGACGGCTGGGAACCCAGGCACTTATATTATCACTGGAAAAAATGAGCAATATGGAGTTTTAACGGCATACTGCCTTACATGGCCGCACTTGAGTACTTAAAATTGCAAACAAATATAAAAAAGAGGAATCATGAGGAAATTTTCATCATACGGCTCTGTAAATACAACAATGCCAATTATGTTCCAAGGGGTTTCCTAATAAATAAAATACCTGCATAAAGCTGGGGAATAAATCCCCCAGCTACAAGCTAAACCACCCTAAAGGGTGCTGAATAAATAACAAAATATGACTTTAACAGCAGGCTTTAGCCTGGTTTAGCTTGTAGCCTGGAGCTTTAGCTCCAGGCGGCATGGGTAGATTAATAATTGGCAAATCCCTTAGCTTTTATTCATAAATTTTCCCATTTTGGAAAAATTGTTTTCCGCTGCCTTTGTAACTGAGTCACATCCCTGTTGATACATTTTGGTCCAGTCAGAAATTGCTCCCTGCCATTTTTCAACTGTCCATTCAGAATGTTTCAAAAATACCTGCATCATGTTATCCATTCTGGTCTGGCCGATTTCCATGGTTTTTAATGAACTTTCCAATGCTGTTTTTTGATAATCAGTCATCTGCTTTAAAAATTGGTTTTGATCTTCTAAGTTAATCATTTCTTTAATTCCTCCCTTTTGGATGTTTCTTTTTCTGAGTTGACTTCATTTTTATTTAAATCTGCTTTATTTAAATCAGGTTTGTTAAAATGTTGACCGAAATCTATCATCATTTTCTGAAATAATTCACCCTGATTTTTTACTATATCTTGAAACTGGGATGAAATTTCCGGCTGATTTATCCCTTTTGAATCAAGAAGCATTTTCAGATGATTGATGGTTTCTTCCTGGTCTGCACACTTTGTTTTTAATTTTTCATACTTTTTAATTAATGTCAGATGTTCATCTTTTGATACAATTCCCATGGAATCCAGGTAGTTTTTAAAGGATTTCTGAAAATCCTGGAAAGCCTGACCTGACATTTTTTTATATTCATCACTGGGATTTGATACTTGATCCAGGCCATACAGCCTGTGGAACATCTCGGACACTTCTTTAAAATCAGGAAAGCCCGGTTTATTTGACGATGTATCATTTAAATTAGGAAAACCGGTTTGCATCCAGCGAAAAATATCATTGCTCTGTTTTTTTCCCCGTGCAGCACTTATTAAAAGATTCCCCCATAATTCCAAAAATTTTTCATCCATTTAAATTCTCCCTTATTTAATTTTATCAGGTTAAATTTTCATCGGAAGATAGAGATGATTCTTCGGAAGCAGCTTGAGATTCAGCTGCTTTTTTCCTGTTTTGTTCCATTTCAATATCCAGGTCAAGTTGAAAGCGGACAGGGCCGCGATAATTTTCAGGGCCAAAACGTGTGTGCAATGCACATGCAGATCCTGGATCAGACCATGATGTTGCAATAGCAACATGGCCTTTGGGAAAAGCTGCTGTTTCAGCTTCAATATAATCAAGAGGGGCAAGTGCTGTTTCAGCTTCTACCAGGTCGTCTCCTTTACCGTAACATATAAGCCATTTAATACCTTTTTCCTGGATACGCTTAAAATTAAGTTTTTGACCAAAAAGTTTTATTGGTAATGTTCCGTCATCAGTTACAGGAATTGTATATGAAGCAAAACTCATTTCAGTAATGGAAAGAGGCAGATCATTTCTTTCGTATTTCAGCCAGTAATTAAGAGCAGCAGCAGTTTTGCTGATTGTAACAGGTTTGTCGTTTTTGGGACTTAACATCATCATATCCCTGAAAAAAGCAACAACCGGGGATTCAACTTCAATACTTTTTAACTTGTAAACCCATCCCATTAAATCACCGTCACCTACTTTGTTGCCATTGGGAAGAGTTTTGGTTCCATAGGCAAGATTTCTGAAACGGGGGGGAAGGCTTGCCAGAAAATGCTTTAAACCTTTGCTCCTGGTTCCGTCCATAGGGGCAACACAGGTGATAAGGGCATCAACCAGGCCGTCCAGTTTCCCTGAAAGGATATTGCATACAGACATAAAACCGCCCTGGCAGTATCCGTTCAAGGTGACAGGTTTTCCATGACGTGCTTTAATTTTTTCGCAAAACAATTGTGTATCCAGGGCATCATCCTCACCGGTCATGAGCTGAAGTTCCGGGGTTTTGCTGATGTCTTTCATAACCCTGATGTATGTAGGGATTCCCAGATTGGCAAAACAATGGGTGTAACTCCGGTTTTCCCCTGGTAAAAAGCCAAGTATATTTGCTCCTAAAACATATGGCGGAACAATCAATACGGGTTTTCCATCTTCACGAACTTTGACCTTATTATCCACTGGAAGAATCTGATAGAGAATAAAACGATCTGTTTCTGCAAATTTTATATTTTTACCCTGTTCAAAATGAAAACCGTATTCAGGTTCAATATCATCAATAAGTTTTGGGTAAGTTTTTGTTACATTTTCTGTCATCTTAGCCTGACGAGCAGTAAAGGTCTCAAGAGTTTCCCCGTTATTATTAAAAATAGTGTTTAATAAGGCTTCGGTAGCAATAGGCAGTTCTTTTTTATAATATTCGTTAATAACCCTCATAGTTGCTATAAAGCTTCGATTGGAAATTTCACAATTGTATGTCACGAGATCCATATAGGATTGTAAATTTTCCATTGGGCTTGCTTTTGTTAATTTATTCATTTCCACATCTCTGAAATAATT
>JAUCGD010000228.1 GCA_030377945.1 Desulfobacterales bacterium HSG17
ATAAAAAACACAACTTAAAGAAACTTTATAAAATCAACATAGAAATAATCCGGCAGGGAAAACAGTGAATTTTACAAAAGAACAATTATTGGATCTACTCGTACAAATAGCACCAAATCGTTATCTTCAATCTTTTTTACTTATTATTTTGTTTGTGTGTATAGCCAAGTTTGTAGATGTGATCATAACCCGCATAATAAAAAAATGGATAAAAAAGACAAAACTTAAATTAGATGACCAGGTGCTTGATATTTTACATAAGCCAGTTTTTATAAGCATCATACTTTTTGGTTTTGTGCTTGCAACAGAAAGGCTTGAATTCAAAGAGGTCATAAGTTTTATAACCATAGGCTGCCTTAAGACAATTGCCATTTTTTACTGGGCACTTGCAACAGCACAATTTTTTAAACTCCTGCTCAATCTCTTCAGCAATGATAAAGCAAGGTTTCAACTGGTTCAGGATCGCACCCTGCCGCTGTTTCAAAATTTATTGATTATCCTGGTAAGCGCGCTTTCCATTTATATCATGTTTCTGGTCTGGAATGTTGACCTTACTGCCTGGGTAGCTTCTGCCGGGATTATTGGTCTTGCAGTCTCTTTTGCTGCAAAGGATACTCTTGCTAATCTGTTTTCAGGTGTATTTATCATGGCAGATTCACCCTATCAGCTTGGAGATTTTATTGTTCTTGATTCAGGGGAGAGAGGGGCAGTAACAAATATAGGTATCAGAAGTACCCGCCTTTTAACCCGTGATGATGTGGAAATTACAGTGCCCAATTCAATAATGGGAAATACCAAAGTTACCAATGAAGCAGGCGGCAGACATGAGAAATATCGTATCCGTGTCCAGGTCGGTGTTGCTTATGGCTCACCCATTGATAAGGTCCATGATATTCTGCTTGATGTGGCAACAAGCTGTTCTGACGTTTGTAAAATACCGGAGCCCCGTATCCGTTTTCGTGCCTTTGGAAATTCAAGTCTTGATCATGAATTATTATGTTGGGTAGAGACACCGGTTTTACGCGGAAAGGTATTACATATGCTTAATACTGAGGTTTATAAACGCTTTGAAAAAGAGGGTATTGAAATACCTTTCCCCCAAAGAGATGTTCATATCCGTTCCACAGTACCAGATGATAAAAAACAGTGATTCCATGTAAAAATCCCAGGGAATATTTGTGAGATTATGAAAATTATTGCTGATAACCTCCGTATCACAAAAACAGATATTCAAAATGCACTCAAAACCAGGGACTCGGGAGCTATTCACACGCTTGTAACGCAGTGTGAACAAAAGGGTGCTTTTGCCATTGATGTTAATACAGGGCCTTTGACCAGAGATCCTGAACACAACATGATTTTTTTTATTGAAGCAGTAGAGAGTGTGACAAGCCTGCCCATAGTTCTTGACACTTCAAATCCTGCTGCCATGAAAGCAGGACTTAAAGCTGCAGGCAATAAAGCTGTCATTAACGGTTTTTCCCTTGAACCCCGAAAACTGGAAAAAATTTTACCCCTTGCAAAGGAGTATGATGCAGATATTGTTGGTTTTCTTTTATACTCTGACAGTATGGTGCCCAAAGATGTTTCATCGCGATGTGAAGTTGCACTTGAGCTGTTTGAACATGTTGAAGCAGCAGGTATTGCCAAAGAAAAACTTATTATTGACCCTGTTGTGCCTCCCCTTGCATGGGAAGATGGCATCATCCAGGCAAGGGCAGTTCTTGAAGTTATCAGAACTCTGCCGGAACTATTGGGTTTTCCTATCAAAACCATTGCAGGCCTTTCCAATCTGACTACAGGCTCAAAAGACAGACAGAAAAAAAATCTTGTGGAGCAGAGTTATCTTGCCATGCTTGCATCAGCAGGTCTGGATTATATTCTCATGGATGTTTTAAACCATGATACTTTTAACTCTGCTATTGTATCTGATCTCTTTGCAAAAGAGGATATTTTCTCCTGGGAAATGGTTCCAGAATAGATTATTTTATAGATGATTTTGCAACCTTTGCCTCGTCAAAAGATGCCATCTGGGTCATGATTTTACAGGCAGTTTCTGCCATGTCAATGGCAAGGGCAGCGCCTGTTCCTTCTCCAAGGCGCATATTAAAATCAATAAGAGGTACAAGGTTCATGTGTGAAAGAGCTGCTTTCTGGGCTTTTTCTACAGATTTATGACCAGAGATAAGATATTTTTGAATATCCGGGTTTATGGTATATGCGATGAGTCCTGCAGCAGTAGAAATTACACCATCAAGCACAATGGCAGTTTTTTTGGAGGCTGCAGCAAGAGCAGCTCCTGCTATGCCTGCTATTTCAAAGCCCCCCACTTTTTGAAGAATTTCAAACCCGTTTGAAGGGTTAATAGTATGAAAATTTAAGGCTTTTTCAATAACTTCTATTTTATGTTCCAGGCCTTTGTCATCCACGCCGGTTCCCCGTCCAGCTGCCTGGGCAGGGAATATACCTGTTATGGTGGAAATGATGGCAGAAGCTGAACTTGTATTTCCAATGCCCATTTCTCCAAGCCCTACAATATCTATGGGGTTTTTTTCATAGGCTTCAAGAAATGTTGTCATTCCGTTTTCAAGACCTTTGAGCATCTGCTCTCTTGTCATGGCATCTTCAATGGCAAAGTTCCGGGTTCCTTTTGCAACTTTTTTTATGGCAAGGTCAGGGTGGGAGGAAAAATCACGGTTCACTCCCATATCCACAACTTTCATATCTATATAGTGGTGACGACAGAGAACATTTATGGCAGCACCGCCATTTAAAAAATTGTCCACCATCTGGGCAGTCACTTCAGAAGGATATGCTGAAACTCCTTCTTCTGTAATTCCATGATCCCCGGCAAAGACAAAAAGGTTCTTCTGTCTGATTTCAGGATCCAGCCTGTTTTGGATAAGGCTCATCTGGATGGCAAGATCTTCTATGCGGCCAAGGGCGCCAAGGGGTTTTGTCTTATTATCAATTTTTGTGGCTGCTTCAGCAAGCAGCGTGTCAGGCAAAGGTTCAACAGCTTTGATGATTTGTCTGCAAAGGCTTTTGAAAGGCAGGTCATCAAGATTGAGACCCGAAGCACTGTTTTTTTCAATGGTTTTAATTTTTGGCATATTGTCTGTAAGGCCAAAATCAAGGATAAATTTTAAGTATTTTCCGGAAAGCACCTTTGACATCAGTATTAGAGCTTTTGAGGGAGGGACAATCTTTTCAATCAAAAGCTTAAGCAAGTTTTCATGGGTTAGCATAAAAGCTATGCTTTTTGTCATATGAACCCTTGTCATGCCGTAAACACCGGACATTCTGGTTTCCTTATAATGGATAAGGTTTAAAAGATTGGTTTCAATCTGTTCATTTTTTGAAATTCCGCTGAAAAAGGAGATTTGTCCTCCTTTGCCGGCTTTTACAATTGCCTGGCTGAATGCAATAAAATCAGCACAGGCATTGATTACAAGTTCAAATTCACTCTCATTGGTATCGTTTGAGCATTTAATCCCGGTTGTCTGCAAAAAATGGTCAATATGTTTTATCTTTGCCTGGTTTTTCTCAATAATCATGGGTACAAGCCCAAGGCTCTGGGCATAAAGAGCTGTAATCAATCCCATGGTGCCGGCTCCGTAAATCAGGAGTCTGTCATCTTTTTTAAAGGATAATTTTTCAAAGGCATTTATTACACAGCTGACAGGCTCTGCAAAACATGCTGCATGAATATCAAGATTTTTAGGAATGGGAATCAGGCTTTTTTGGGGTAAAAAAGCGTAATCAGCAAATCCTCCATCTTTATGAAAACCTGTAATTTCCATCTCTTCACAAAGATTTTCCCTGCCTGTTGTGCAGAATTGACAAATTCCACAGCTTTTTCCTGGCCACACAACATACCTTGTTCCTTTTTGATCCTCCACCACCATTTCATGACCGAGAACCCTTGGAAATACAAGATCTCTGTGCCCCTGTTCCCACATTTTCGCGTCTGTCCTGCAGATGGCGCAGCAAAGCACTTTGGTTTTAATATATCCTTTTTCCAGGGGTTTGTTTTGATTGTCATCTGATTTGTCATCCAGTGTATCAGTAGCCCTTATTTCAAGCTTTCCAAGTCCTGTTAATACCATCTCCATGAATTTATAAATCCTCTTCTGTGAGAATAAGTTTTTTAATGCAGGCGTCTTTAAATCCCTGCTGTTGCAGGCTGGATTCATGATTTTTCACTAGGTCTAATTTTTCAAAGGGGAATACACTTGCCTTGTCAAGTTTGACAATATGAAATTTGTCATCTTTTACCCTGATATAATCTTTGCCTGTTTTAATTATTAAAAATTCCATTTTTATGACTCCTTTGAGGATACTTTACTGGACTAACCTGTGAAGAGTCTCCAGTCCTTTTTCAGGATTTGTATTCTGGCTCTGCACCCATTTTTCAAGGGTCTCAAAGGTTGTTCCATTTTCTAAGAGTTTTGCTGATTGTTCAATGCCTTCTTCTAAGTTTGCAACTCTATCGGCAGCAAGAAAAATCAGGCCTGCATTTAAGATTGATGCATCTTTTCTTGCGCTGTTCTCCTGGTTGTTTAAAAGCTTTGCAAATCTTTTTGATTCAGTTTGAATATCTTTTTCCGGAGCAAGTGCATTGCAATCTTTTGCTGCAAGACCAAGCTTGCCGGGATCAATGATAAAATCTCTATTTTCAATGTTTTCACAAATCCGGAAACAATTGGTTATGCCACAGACAGAAGCCTCATCCATGCCTTTGTCAGAATCATCAATTGAACCATGGAGAACAATGGCATTTTTATACCCGATTTCCTTCATGACATCTGCAACAGGTTTTATCATCTCTTTTGAATATACTCCTCTGACTCCAATGAATGGCAATGCCGGGTTGGCAAGGGAAGCTGCAATATTAAGGGTTGAACCAAAATTAATCTGGGATAAAATTCTGCCAAGGGCTTTTGGATGAATATTAGGACTCATGCCATTGAATAATCCAAGCCCTGCGGTCTCTATGCTTTTTGTGACAAGATCTGCTGTGCATTCCACATCTACGCCAAGGGCTTCAGCTATATCAACGGTTCCGCAGATTGAAGTTATTGCCCTTGCCCCATGTCTTGCCATGGGAACACCCCCTGCAGCAGCAATAATGGAGGCAGCAGTGCTGATATTAAAGGTTTTAAAGGTGTCCATGCCTGTGCCGCAATTATCAACCGCCTTGATGTCTTTATCCAAGGTGATTTTGGTGGTATCAAGATTATAGATAGCTTCCCATGAACCTGCAACCTCCTGTTTTGTTTCACCTTTGGCAGTCAGAGCAGAGAGAAAAGCCCCCTGGTGCATATCAGTAACTTCACTGTTTAAAATTAAAGTAAATGCCTGCCTGGTTTCTTCTCTTGTAAGGTTTT
>JAUCGD010000229.1 GCA_030377945.1 Desulfobacterales bacterium HSG17
CATGCCATCAGCATAAACCTTGCTTCAAAGCTCCAAAATCAATTTAATGGAGAGTTAGATATCTCTTTTTCAGCAGGTGCAGACTGTTTTAATATAGCTGATATTCTCTCCTGCGGTCTTAATCCTGTGACAATATGCTCAGATATATTAAAACCGGGTGGATATGGAAGGATTGCCCAGTATTTATCCTCGATCCAGTCTGCATTTGCCCAGAAAAATGCTTTATCAATTTCAGAATATATAAAGAAAACCGCTCAAAATAAAGGCGATAAAAAAGAGAGTGGCAGTGAAAAAACATCTGCTCTGGCCAATCTCAATGACTATGCTGAAAAGGTGAAAAAAGCCAGGCATTATCAGAAAAAAACTTTTCCATGGTCCAACATCAAAACAGATCGAAAACTTGATCCTTTCGATTGCATCCATGCCCCCTGCAAGGGTACCTGCCCCACGGGTCAGGATGTGCCATCCTATATGCATTATACAGCATCAGGTATGTTTGAAGAGGCATTTAAAGTAATACTTCATACCAATCCCTTTCACAATGTCCATGGCCTGGTACGTGACCATCCATGTACTGAAAAATACACCAGGATTAATTATGACACTCCCCTTCAAATAAGGGAAATAAAACGGTTTGTTGCACAGAACAGCCCAAAAATTCCCAAGCTTGAACCAATGGAAGATAATCATCTGAAAGCCGCAGTTATCGGAGGCGGGCCATCAGGATTCAGTGCTGCCTATTTCCTTCGCATGAATGGATTTAATGTGGATATTTTCGAGGCAAAGAATTTTGCCGGTGGAATGGCAGCAGATGCCATACCAAGTTTCAGGCTTGATGACCAGAGTATTCAGACAGATATTGATAGAATTATTGCCCTGGGAGTCAAGGTTCAATATGGGAAGAATATTGATAAAAATGATTTTACCATAATCAAAGAGAAATACGATTATGTCTATATTGGCGTGGGAGCAAGTCAGGCTTATCCATTGGATGTTCCAGGTGCCCAGGCAAAAGGGGTATATGATCAACTCGAATTTCTGGGAGGATTAAGACAAGGTAAATCCATTGAAGCCGGCAACAATATTGTGGTCATCGGTGGCGGAAATTCAGCCATGGATGCTTGTCGAGCTGCAAAAAGGCTGTCCATAAAAACTGGAAAAGTCACCCTTTTATACCGGCGAAGTATAAAGGAAATGCCTGCAGATTTAGAAGAGATTGATGCAGTAATTCAAGAAGGCATTGAAATAATGGAGATGGCAGCACCAATAAGTGTTCTGTCCGAAAACGGCAGGGTCACTGGAATCAAATGTCATAGAATGGAGCTTGGAGAACCGGATTCAAGCGGGAGGCCAAGACCGGTTATTATTGAAGGCTCCGATTTTGTTGTTAAAGCCGATACCATCATTTCTGCCATTGGTCAAAAAGTAGTTATCCCTTTTTTAAGTGACCAGAAATTTACAACAGACCCTAAAACCTGCCAGACAAATATTGAAAAGATCTATGCGGGTGGAGATGCCATAAGGGGCGCATCAACTTTGATAAGAGCAATTGCAGATGGTCGAAAAGCAGTAGAGAGTATCATGACAGATGCATCACTTTCAGGTAAAATCTTTTTTGACTGCAAATCCCGGGAACGTGAGATAAATTTGCTTGATAAAAACCTGGCAAAAAGAGTTTATGGGCCTGAACTCCTGGAAACCGATCCTACACAGCGGTCTGGATTTGATCTTGTCACCCAGACCATGACCAGAGAGATGGCCATTGAAGAAGCATCAAGGTGCCTTTCCTGCGATACTATTTGCAATATCTGTACAACCGTATGTCCAAATCGTGCAAATGTTTCGTGCAAGGTAGAGCCGTTTAAGGCCCAGACATATACAGCAATTTCTACAAACGGTACAACTTTTGTAGAAAGAACTGGAGTATTTACAGTTTCCCAGACCCACCAGGTAATCAATATAGGTGATTTTTGCAATGAATGCGGTAATTGTACCACTTTTTGTCCCTCCTCAGGATCACCCTATATTGAAAAACCAAAGTTTTATCTTTCCCTGGCTGATTTTAAAAAAGAATTTTACGGTTATTTTATTCAAGAGTTTAAAATTATTAAGAAAAAAAATAGCAGGGAAATTTCGTTAACGGAAAATACAGACACATATACCTTTGAATCAGAAATAATTTCATCCATACTGGATAAAAAAACCTTTAAAGTTCTTGAAGTAAAGTTTAAAACACAACAGGATCAAAAAGTTGATCTTTCAGATGCAGCAGAGCTTATTTTTTTATATACATCGCTCAAAGAATTTTTTATAAATAAAGGATAAGGAGGGTTGTCAATCATGGCTGTAGGCAAATCAGTAAACCGTATAGATGCAGTTGCAAAAGTCACGGGCAGAGCAGAGTATACCGAAGATTTATACAAGCCAGACATGCTTGTTGCCAAATATTTTAGAAGCAGTATTGCCCATGGCCGGGTTAAAAATATTACAGTAGAAAAAGCCAAAAACCTGAAAGGTGTAGAAGCTGTTTTTACTTTTGAAGATGTACCTGGAAACAAATTTGCCACTGCCGGTCACCCCTTTTCACTGGATCCTGACCACCAGGATGTGGCAGATCGACTGCTTTTAACCCGGGACATCCGGTTCATGGGAGATGAAATCGCAATCGTGGTCGCCCAGGATGAAATAATTGCCAGTAATGCATTAAAGCTGATTGAGGTTTCCTATGATGAGTATAAACCCTTAATTCTACCTGAAGATATCTTAAAAAAAGATGCAAGGCAGATACATGAAGGGTCATCAAATATTGTGGGAGACCATGAATATTCCATTGGCAGTGATGTGGATGAGGCACTTGAAAAAGCAGATGATGTGGTTGAAGGTAATTATGAAACTGTAATGGTGCAGCATTGTCATATTGAAAACCATATTGCCTGTGCATATATGGATGATATTGACAGAATTGTTATTGTATCCTCCACCCAGATTCCCCATATTGTTAGAAGAATTGTAGGCGAAGCTTTAAATATACCTTTAAGCCGGGTTCGTGTCATCAAACCATTTATCGGTGGAGGCTTTGGTAACAAACAGGATGTAATTTTTGAACCCATGGCTGCATTTTTAACTTCAAAATTAGATGGCAGGGCAGTTCAGATCAATCTGTCCCGGGAAGAATGCATGACAGGGACAAGGAACCGCCATCCCTTTAATATAAAAGTAAAAACCGGGGTTATGAAAGACGGAACCATGGTGGCAAGAAAGATGGATGCAATCTCCATCACCGGTGGATATGCTTCCCACGGCCATGCCATTGCCGGAGCTGGAGGCAGTAAACAAAGTTCTTTATATCCTCGTGTACCGGCACAATTCCATGCTAGAACCCTCTATGCCAATATTCCAGTGGCAGGTGCCATGAGAGCCTATGGTTCTCCCCAGGTCATTTATGCACTTGAGTGTTCCACTGAAGATGCTGCAAGAAAAATCGGCATGGACTCTGTGGAATTCAGACTTAAAAATATTGCCCGGCAAGGTGACATGAATCTGCTGTCCGGCGATGAAATTCTCTCCTGCGGTCTTGCAGACTGCCTGCAAAAAGGGAAAGAATTCATTGATTGGGATCAAAAAAAGAGAGAATATGAAAACCATAAAAAAGGCTCTATCCGAAAGGGGCTTGGGGTGGCCTGTTTTAGTTATGCTTCCGGGACTTATCCGGTCTGTGTAGAAATTGCTGGAGCTAGAATTTCTTTAAACCAGGATGGGACAGTTCATGTCATGGTCGGCGCCACAGAGATAGGCCAGGGTTCAGATACGGTTGTTGCTCAAATGACGGCAGAAACCCTGGGATTTGACTATGAACATGTAAGGGTTGTTCAGGCCCAGGACACGGATGTAACTCCTTTTGACACCGGTGCCTATGCTTCACGCCAGGCCTATGTAGTAAGCAATGCTGTTTTTAAGGCAGCCACTGATTTAAAAAAGAAAATATTGAATCATGCCGGTTTAATGACACAAAAAAATGTCGGGGATCTAAACATTCTAAATGGTAACATTGTTGATGCCAATACTAAGGAATTAGTCCTGGATATGAAATCCCTTGCCATTGACAGTTTTTATCATAAAAAACGCGGTGGTCAGCTAACATCGGATGTATCTCACAAAACAACCACCAATGCTCCTGTGTTTGGCTGTACCTTTGTTGATATCACGGTTGATATTCCACTTTGTAAAATCAAAATCAATAAAATTATCAATGTCCATGACTCAGGAGTTATCCTAAATCCTGTTCAAGCGGCTGGCCAGGTTCACGGAGGAGTCTCAATGGGGATTGGCGCAGCCCTTTCAGAAGAACTTATGATCGATCCTGCAACGGGTTATATTTACAATAACAATCTTTTAGATTATAAGTTTCCTACCTTTGTGGATCTCCCCAAAATTCACCATGATTTTGTGGAAACATTTGAACCCACCTCAGGCTATGGTCATAAATCTTTAGGAGAGCCACCCACTATTTCACCACCGCCTGCCATCAGAAATGCCCTGCTTGATGCAACCGGAGTGAGCATCAACTCTTTGCCTTTGTCGCCCCACAGATTGTTTACATCATTTAAAAAACACGGTCTTATGGGTCAAAAGGAGGTGAAGGCTAAATAGCATCAGACCAGTTTTTTATGCAGGATTTCAACAATCAAAAGTTCCCATGATTCACCTTTTTTTTCTTGAATCCCTAACCAGATATGAGTTTCCTGGTCCGCGCTTTAGCTCAAACAAGTCAATGTCTTTAAAAAGGCTGCTTAAATTTTTGAAACCATAATTTCTGCAGTCAAAAGATGTTTTATTCGATATATGTGCCCCCACAGGACCAAGCTCCGCCCAACCACCATCTTCTTCGGTGGCT
The DNA here is from genome assembly GCA_030377945.1 of Desulfobacterales bacterium HSG17. The sequence continues at coordinate 4,895 of JAUCGD010000229.1, forward strand.
TCAATCGCCTGACGGAGCAGATTTAAAAGTTTAGTATCAGACTTAAGATTTTTTGGTTTTGTCTGCAAATTCCCATTCTGTTTTTGCGCTTTATCCAAAAATAAAAATTTGGAACATGCATTCACAAATGGAGACGGCGCCTTACGCTCACCAAATCCCAAAACAACTTTTCCTTCTGCAAGAGCACGCGTAACCATTGGTGTAAAATCACAGTCAGATGACACAAAACACATAACATCTATGTCTTTCGTGTACATTACATCCATCGCATCAATTACGAGGGCAATATCCGAGGCATTTTTTCCCTTTGTAAGGTCATATTGTTGTATAGGCTGAATCGCATATTCATGTAAGAGCTCTTCCCATGGTTTTAGAGAAGAATTTTTCCAATTTCCATATGCCTTTCTTATCGTCACAACACCATACTTTGCAACTTCGCTTAGAACGTCTTCAAACTTACTTGCAGGTGCATTGTCTGCGTCTATGA
>JAUCGD010000230.1 GCA_030377945.1 Desulfobacterales bacterium HSG17
AACTACATATTACCTTTACTATACTGATTATAAAAGGTAATCTAAAAAAAACAATCGTCGATAACTTTTTCTATATGCTTTCATTTACGCGCTTAAGGTAGGCTTTTGAGTTGATTAATATGTCTGAAGAATGAACCAAGAGAGGTATGTCTTCACGTCGTTGACAAAGCCTGGGCATGGAAAGGGGGTATATATTTAAGCGGTAATACAGGTCTTTTCTAAAACGTCCTGCCATGATCTCAACATCAAGATCACGGTTTGTAGCAGCAATTATTCTAACATCCACTTTTCGGGTGCGGGAGCTGCCCAATCGTTCAAATTCGCCGTCTTGAAGAACCCTGAGCAGTTTAGCTTGAAGCTCCAGGGGCAGTTCGCCGATTTCGTCAAGAAAAAGTGTGGCTTTGTCAGCCAGCTCAAACCTGCCTATTCTTTCAGTCAATGCACCTGTAAAAGCACCTTTGTCATGCCCGAATAATTCGCTTTCAATTAAATGAGAAGGCAGGGCAGCGCAGTTTACCTTGAACAAACTTTTTCTTTTTCTCAGGCTTATCCTGTGGATTGCACGGGCTATAAGGTCTTTACCGGTTCCTGTTTCACCGGTAATCAAAACATTTGTATCCATAGGAGCAACCTGCTCTACCTTGAAAAGCAGGTATTTAAGCACTTCGCTTTTACCGATAATTTTTTCAAATTTATGTTCTGGATAAATTTCTTCCCTAAGACAGATATTTTCTGCCTGAAGCTGATTTTTTAATTCTTTGATTTCAGACAGGGCATTTCTAAGCTTTATCTCCGTTTTTTTCCTTCCGGTTATATCCCGTGAAATTTCAACAACAGTTTCAGGTGTTCCGTCGGAATAATATTGGGCAACACTTGATGTGCACCAGAAGTTATAGCTTTTATCATCAAGCCCGGTTCTTTGGGTTTCATTTTCATGAATTTTACCGTCATTAAAGGTTTTAAGCACAAGGCAATTTTTGCAGGGCTTTGTTTTCCTCATATATACCGTAAAACACTTTTTTCCAACCAGGTTTTGACCAAAAAAATCCTCTGTTACCTTATTAACCCAGAGAATGGTATAATCTTTAGAAATCATGCTCATCTGGTCAGTAATTGAATTTATAATTCCAAAACTGAATTCTTTTTCATTTATCATTTCAGATTTTTAAAATATTGTTTACGGTTTCTAAAGCATAATCAATATCTTGAGATTTAATATGATAGTGGGTTACAGCTCTCAGTTTCTTAGGACCAAGGGCCAGAATCCTGACTCCTTTTTCTTCCATGCGGCTTACCAGTGTTTCTGTTGTCAGCTCATCCTTTACCAGATCAAAAAATACAATATTGGTTTTAATGTTTTCAAGATCTACTGACAGGCCGTCAATGTTTGCAAGCCCTTGAGCAAGTTTTCCTGCATTTTCATGATCTTCATGCAGCCTTTTTGTCATTTCATTAAGGGAAATAATTCCGGCTGCTGCCAGTATCCCAGCCTGACGCATACCGCCTCCCAGTACCTTCCTTGCCCTTCTTGCCCTGGCAATAAATTCTTTGGAACTGCAAACAAGAGAACCGACCGGAGAAGCCAGACCTTTGCTCAGACAAAAGGATACTGAATCTGCATGTTCAGCAAGTTCTTTAACATCAGTGTTTAAAGCTGCTGCTGCATTAAATATTCTTGCTCCGTCAACATGAATCTTTATACCGTGGTTTTTTGCAAGAGTTCCAACCTCTTTCATATAATCAACAGACAGGGGAGAACCGCAGCATCTGTTATGTGTATTTTCCAGGGCAATAAGGCGTGTTACAGGAAAATGAACATCATCATGGCGTATGGCTCCTTCAATATCTTCAATAAGTATGGTTCCGTTCGGCTGATTTGGCAGTATTCTTGGATGAATTCCTCCTATTGCAGCAGAACCGCCCTGTTCATAGAAAAAAATATGAGACTGGTCTCCCAGAAGCATTTCATCACCGCGATTGCAATGGGTCAGCAGACTTACCAGGTTTCCCATAGTTCCGCTGGATACAAACAAGGCTGCTTCTTTTCCAAGGAGATCGGCTGCTATTTCCTCAAGCATATGTATAGTGGGGTCTTCACCAAAAACATCGTCTCCTACTTCTGCTTCTGCCATAGCTTTTCGCATTGCTGGTGTGGGAAGGGTCAGGGTATCGGATCTTAAATCAACAATTGGCATTTATATTTCTCCTTAATTATTTTTTTAGCGATTAAGATAACCGCCTTTTTTTTACCACAGAGTACACAGAGAAGACACAGAGAAAAAATATAATAAAATCTTTGTGCACTCTGTGATTCTCTCTGAGTTCTCTGTGGTAAAAAAATAGAAACGCATATTTTTATTTAACTGGTGTTCCCTTACTACAAACAGTTAAAATTCAGGCTTCAACATCTCATTTATCTTTTCTGGATATGCCATGCACACGGTTTCATTAAAAAGTTTCTGCCCGGCTCCAACATCAGGTGTTCCCAAAGCCTGGTTAAAAAATGTCCTTGGGGAAAACAATAGATGAAACCTTGCAAAATCATCCTGCACTGCTCCTGTAAAAAAGTTCATGTTAAAGCTGTATATGCCTATCTTATCGTATGCTGCCATAGTTTTTGTCAATCCTGCTGCAATATCTGCAATATCCTGCTCAGTCAGTTCCAGGGTTGACCGTACACCCTCAACAACAGCAAGAATATCCCCTGCAACTCCCATAGGTGCATAATTGCTCATCCAGGTTGTGCGCCCGATTTTCCCCAGGAATCGCTCACCGCTTTCTGTTTCAGCTTTTACCAGATCATCCCAGAAATTAGTTTTGTTTTTCTCCATATAAATTTTTGCAGCTTCAAGCTCCTGGCGCAGAAGATTGGGAGCTGATGCAGTGGAAAATATCTGTAAATGAGGATGAATTATGGAACTTCCTGAAGGGGGCATATAATTCCAGTTCAGCATGTGGTAAACTGAATCAGGATGTTTGATTTTTTCCAGGATTTTAAAAAAACTCATGGCAAGCTCAAAACCTTTTGCCATAAGCTCAGGCTTAATCTCTGTCATGGGAATATAATGCTTTGAACCCATAACCAGAACCGAACTTAGACTGTCATAAGGTGCAATATTGGGAAACAAAACCATGTCGTCCAGCGTAAGCCTGCCTTCAGGTATGATTTGTTCAGGAAAAAGTGGGGTAATATTCATGACCTTGTCTGCACAAAACGGGCAGAATTTTTCAGAGCCTGCTGTAAGCTTTTCAAAATCCGGCTTTTCCCATTCAAGTTTCATAAAATGGCATATACGTGCAGTTCGACCGGTTAAGGGATCTTTCCTGATTTCACTTGGAATCTGCCTGCGCTTGTTTTCTTTCATGGGGTTTAGCATGATTGTTTCTTTTTTTTCAGACTCAAACTGCATAAAATCCTCCTTTATAGCCTCCACGCAGGGAGGCGCTACCGTTTAATACATATGTTTTAAATTGCTTCTCAATATTTCCTGATCTGTCATTTCCTGTTTCTCTTTTTGATAGGCTTCATGGGAAAGCCGCTCTTTGTCCCAATCTTCAAAATCCCGATCAGACATAAGGGATAATTCGCTTAAGGCTTCGCGGATTTCCTGTGAATCTTCATTATATGCCTGACGAATTTCAAAAAGGTCTTTTTTCAATTCATATGTTGAATATTTCTTTTTATCCTTAATAAGATGAGCATTAACAGTAGCGCGGATTGCAACCCAGCTGTCTTTTCTTGTCTGGTCGTCAACAGGGGTCAGGCTGTCTATGTCTTCAACCCTGGTATTATGGAATTTAAGCTCAAGCCTGGGTTGAATAGAAGTTATCCACAAAAAGAAAATCAGGGCTGTAATTCCTCCGCCAACAGACATCAGCACACTAATGCCCATACCGCCTGCAAGGGTCATCAGGGCTAAAGCAGTCAGGCTTCCCCCAAGTATTCCTGATAAAAAACCTGTAAAGATTTTCTGCATACGAAATTTCCTAAATTCCTGCCTGTATGCCAGGAGAGTTTCTATATAATGAGCAAGACGCTCCCCTTGAACCTCAACATATGAAGCCAGATGGTCAAGGCGGCGCATGGGAGTTTGAAGAATAGCATGTTTAAGATCTTCGCGCTGGTTTTCAAGCAGGGGCAGATAATCGGTTTTATCGTTAATTTTTCTTACGGCAGAAATAATATTTGATGAATATGTCATTCGTATTATGGGAATATCTTTTCTGCCGGTAATCTGGGACAAGTTCCAGCAAAGAGTTCCGTAAACCCGGAGAAGATCGTTGAATGACGAACATTCATCAATACGGTTCAGCACAAAAATTATCCGGTCTTCAAAAGTATTGGCAGTCAGCGTATCCCTGATGCTTTTATACGCCTCCCTTACGGTTCCGGCCTTATGTGCATCAAAAAGAACAAGCACAAGCCCTGCTTTCTGGGCAAGATCACCTATAACCTCCTGGTAATCATATCCCCTGTCTCTTTCGGTTATACTGTCAAGCATTCCCGGAGTGTCAATATGGCAAGGTCTTTTAAAAAAGGGGAATTAATTTTTTTTAGCTGAAAATGAGCTGCAAAACGCTGGCCGTGTTTTTTTAATGTGGAAAAAGGGTATTCAGGATCATTTAGCAGGGCCTTTCCGTCTCTTTGTTCAATTACTTGAATTCCTTGCGTTTCAGGAATTGAATCATCATAGGTAAGCACGGTAAAGGAATCATCAGTAGGAGCCTGGCCTGTATCCTGGATTTTTGCACCAAGAAATTCATTAATAAGTGATGATTTACCAGATGAATAATTACCAATAACCAGAACCATAGGCCGCCATTTAATATTGGTTTCCAGGGGCATCTGACTATAACCGTATTTTATTGCAGCCGGTGTCAGATGTTCTTCCACCATTTCCACAATTTCACTACGCAGGGCATTGATATAATTATCTCGGTACATGATGTCTCCGAATATTTGTAAAAAGGAAAAGGGCAGCCCTGTGAAAACGGCTTTCACAAAGCTGCATTAATATAAGAATAATTTTAAAAGGAGAGTATAAAGGAATGGAATAGGGTTGTCAATTATGAATCATTTATCAGTCACAAACAGCAGATTTGATAAAACAGGATGCGCTTCCTTCTGAACTGTTAATACCGGATATGGGAAGCGGAGGCCCCTGCCCTGAATCGGCATTAGCTGTTTTTAAGGAAAAAATGTTCTTTTTTAACCATGTTTTTGTTTTGCTGAAAGCCCTTGGTGTAATTCTTTCGGAATCTACTGAATTTATTGTTTTTTTTGCAATTACAGTCCCCGGAAATCTTAGCCAGACATTTTCAGCTTTTGCTCTTGCCCAGTAGCCCTGCTCAGGTCTG
>JAUCGD010000231.1 GCA_030377945.1 Desulfobacterales bacterium HSG17
GATGCAGGCAAGACCACTGTTACGGAACGGATACTTTATTATACAGGCCGTTCCCATAAAATCGGCGAAGTTCATGACGGGGAAGCTGTTATGGACTGGATGACTGATGAACAGGAACGGGGTATTACCATTACATCTGCTGTTACTACCTGTAAATGGAAAGATAGCGATATTCAGATTATTGATACTCCGGGTCATGTGGATTTTACCATTGAGGTGGAACGTTCCCTGAGAGTTTTAGACGGAGCAATCGGTGTTTTCTGCGCTGTGGGCGGTGTGGAACCTCAGTCTGAAACTGTATGGCATCAGGCTGATAAATATCATGTTCCTAAAATGGCTTTTGTAAATAAGCTGGACAGGATTGGTGCTGATTTTTTCGGCACTGTTGAAATGATGAAAGAAAGGCTTGATGCCAAAACCCTGATAATTCAGCTTCCTGTTGGAATTGAAGACAGCTTTGCAGGTGCTATTGACCTTATCAGGATGAAACAGCTTATTTGGGAAAATGATGATCTTGGAGCGACATTTTCAATTAATGATATTTCATCGGAATATATTGAACAGGCTGAAGAATACAGGGAAAAACTTATTGAAACAGTTGCAGAAACTGATGATGAGCTTATGGAAGCCTATCTGGGTGAGGAAACTATTTCAGAAGAACTTCTCCTGTCAGCCATACGCAAAGCCACCATTGACCTGAAACTTGTTCCTGTGCTGTGCGGTTCTGCTTTAAGAAACAAAGGAATTCAGCCCCTTCTTGATGCTGTCGGTTCATTCCTTCCCAGTCCGTCTGATGTGCCTCCCATAAACGGAGTTAATCCCCAGACCAATGAAGTTGTGCAATGCCCACCAAAGGAAAAAGCTCCTCTTGCAGCCCTGATGTTCAAAGTCTCTATGATTGAAGGCCGTAAACTTTCCTTTGTCCGGGTTTACAGTGGAAAAATGAAATCCGGTGAAGACCTTTTCAATCCCGGTCTTAATAAAAAAGAAAAGCTTTCCCGAATATTGCTGATGCACGCCAATAAAAGGGAGCGCATTGATGCGGCAGGCCCTGGCAGTATTGTAGGGGTTGTGGGTTTAAAAAATTCCTCAACAGGTGATACCCTGTGTTCCGCAGATCAGCCGATTCTACTGGAAAAGATGGAGTTTTACGAACCAGTAATTTCAATAGCAATAGAACCCAAAACCCATTCTGACCAGGATAAGCTTGACCAGGTTTTGACAAAATTTACAGCAGAAGACCCCACACTCAAGGTTCGTATGGATGAAGATACAGGCCAGACCATTCTTTCGGGAATGGGGGAACTTCATCTTGAGATTATCATAAGCAGGATGATGCGGGAATTTAAAACCAGTGTGAATGTTGGAAAACCCCAGGTTGTTTACCGGGAAACCATTGCTAAAACAGGCGAAGCAGTTAAGGTTTTTGATAATGATGTGGCAGGCCAGCACCATTTTGGAGAAGTAAATCTGCGTATGACACCTTTAGCCAGGGGCGAAGGCAACCGCTTTAAATCAGAAATCACAGATGAAATTATTCCTGACATATATATTCCGGCCATTGAAAACGGTGTAATGGAATCCCTGGAAAGCGGCGCTCTTATGGGGTATCCTGTGGTTGACGTGGAAGCTGTTCTTATTGGCGGCTCATATAAAGAGTCCCAGGGTACAGAACTGGCATACCGTGTCAGTGCATCAATGGCATGTAAAGACGCACTTGCAGCAGGCGAACCCTTTCTTCTTGATCCTATTATGAAGGTTGAAATATTTGTTCCCGAATCCTTTGTAGGCGATGTTATCGGTGATATAAATTCCAGGGGCGGAAAGATTGAAGCTATTGAATCCCAGCGGGGATTGCAGGTTATCAGGGCTGTTGCTCCCCTTGCAAAGATGTTTGGTTATTCGACATCTTTAAGATCGGCAACCCAGGGAAGGGGAACGTTTACCATGCAGTTTTCTCATTTTGATAAGAGTTGATAATTGAATTATTTATGAAATCAAGATGTTTTAATACAAGGATAAGGCGAAGGCAGCTGAGTAGATTTTTGGCAATCCTTGCAATCATAAGAATAAGGCAATGGATAATCAGGGGCAAACTGACACCTGAACTTCCACACATGTTCATTAAGACTTTCAACCAATTCAAATACTGTGGTTGAAGGATTGTATTTAGAATAATTCTTCCCTTTTTTATTCAATTGCAACAATTTTTTAGCATTTTTTATTGCCCGCTGTTGATCTGCATCAGGGTGATTGAATAGCATTTCATACATTATCGGATCATTTTTCTTGTACTTTTCCCCCATGCGTTTGCTCAGCATTTTCTTATACTGCGTTCTCGCAACTCCAGTATTTATATAATCGAAATGCAATAAATACCATAATTCAAAAGCCTCGTTGCTATAAGCAGCTTTATACCCTTTAGAAACAGAATCAACAATAGCAGTGTTATAATTTTCAGAAGGAAATGAATCACGGTCAAATACACACCATACCTGTGTATAATCAATACTTGCTTGATTTTTAAGCTCTATGGCTTTTTCTACAAGACTGGTGGTGTTTCTGCCTTCACCTGCTACCTCAATTTTATCATCAAATTTTTTAACATCAATGCCGCTCACTGCTTTTGATTTGGCAGTCATTCTTATTGCTTCAAGTTCTTTTTGCCACCATTTAAAATAATTCGGTTCGGTTTGTTCTCCCTCACAAACGATCAATATCCGGCCTACTGCAAGAGATCTCTTTTCTCTTTTTTTTTGTTTTTTTAATTTTTTATCCTTTTTGCTCCCTGGTATTCTCTTATTTCTCGCCATTATCAACTCCATTAGAAAACAACCGAAAATCACCAATGAATGGTACAGCATTGTAGCGCCCCTGAAAATAATCAAGGGAAAAATCTGCATTATCAGCCAGATCAAAATCAGCCAATGAATATAATTCTGTTGCTCCGCAAGGGTCTTTTTCCGTAAACCAGATTTGATCCCGGCGAAAAAAACGAGGACTGAGCAATTGAGTATCATGTGTGGCAAAAATTAACTGTGCATTGTGAGGATTATGTTCTTGGGAATGAAATAAACCGAGTATATACCGCATCATCATTGGATGCAGTTTTGCATCCAGTTCATCAATAACCAGAATTTCACCTTTACGCAGGGTTTCAATCAAAGGTCCTGACAAGGCAAATAATTTCTGGGTACCGGCAGATTCATGACTTTGCCCCCAGTGTTTTTTCCCTTTCACCTCGCCTTTATCATTTAAAATGTTATGTTGGAAAACAACCTGTTTTGCCTCCCTGGAAATTTGTAGTTTCAATTTTTTTAGAAACTTTTCAGGTTTGTCATCCAGCAAATCCGGCACTGTTACTGATTTTAGAAAAACATCTTCAATACCTAGATCTGCCACTTTCAAGAAATTTAATATATCAGTGCGGTAATCTTCATCATATAACTTACTGTAAGTAAAACCTCCGTAGGCTTCTTCATCCGAACTTATAATTATATTGAAAGTATTTCCCATCCACTCCATAACCCGACGTGCCGGAGATTCGGTAAATTTTGCCAGTACAGCAAGTAATAAAGTATTGGCTGGCAGGGTCTCGTCATTAATGAAATCCTTTGCTATTGGAAACTTTTTTGGGATTATATTAGTATAAGAACCATCTTTTAATCGCCGCTCATACAATAACAATTCTTTTTCCTGTGGTGCAAAATACAGCCATTCATGGTGAATTTTGTCTGCATCTAAAGCAAAACCATAGCGGTAATAAACATCCTGATATAAAAAACAGATTTCCATCTCTAAAGGAGAATTGGCGTTTTCAGAATCTAATTGAAAGCCAGGGTATGCCTGTTTAGACACAATCGGTTCATCAGGATTAAGCTTTAGGGAATTAGATATAACACTGCGCATAAATTCCATTGCCTTGATTAAATTACTTTTACCGCTGGCATTAGCGCCGTAAATTACAGCTGTTTTCAGAATATGCTGATCTGCCACCGGGATAATATTATTTTTTTCGTGTCCCTTGACTTCTTCTGAGGCATACAAACTGAAAGTTACCTCATCTTTGATTGAGAGGAAGTTTTTTACACTAAATTCTAAGAGCATGGTTTTCCTGAATATTTTTAAATTGTTAAAAAATATTTTTTACTTCTTACGTAACAAAAGTAGAATCGCTTCCCCCTATTAATTTTTCAATTTTCCTACAAAATGCTTTATGCACTTTTTCAACATTATCCCAATGGTTTAACAATTGTTGAAATGGTAAATTTACTAACCCGATTTGCAAGTCTGGATTTTTTTTATAGGTGTGAATATCGCTTGTAATGATTTCATCCTGATCTGCTGAGTTTTTAATCATAGTAGGTGAGACAAACAAACCGCTTAGTTTCCTGTTATTGTTCTCTTTTTGAAGATAATGCAAAAGGTAGCTGTTCATTTGGTAAAAATCATCCTTTGATACACTATTAGGATTGTTTCTGCTACGTCCAGAATTACCAAACTCTCTATAATCCTTATATTTTGCATCCAGAACAGCTACAACATTTTCAGTTTCGCGTTTCTTTATAATAATATCAGGCCGAATAAGCCGACTATCTTCATCATGATTTTTGAGCATATAAATTTCATCAGTTTCAAAATTTGGAGAATACACTTGATACTGCTTAGAAAGATGATGCCTTAAAATATTAAGCAGATAATTTTCCCATAATTCCGCCAAATCAATAAAAAAACAGTAGGGATATTTTTTTTCGCTATCCTGACCGTTTTCAGAAGTTCCTTGCCATAATAAAAACCATTTGCTTAAAGCCATTACGCGACGATATTCTTCATTCATCCGGTTATAAACAATATTGTCAATTTCCAAAGGCGTTGTCTTGTTTTGCACACCAAAAGACGCAAGTCTTTCTTCATGACCGGACAAATCCCCTAACAATGTGGATAAAACATTATCTTGATAAAGAATTTCACAAACATGCCGGATAGTTCTGTTTATAGTAATATCAAAAGTAAGCTCCTGGAAATTACAATAGAAACGGCTTTTATCAATCATATTTTTGCGGATATGCCTGGTAAAGTCAATTCTACCTCGCAATGTTTTAAGATTTCTTTGCTGTTCAACATAATTTTTGGGTATATAATTTTTACTCAGCGCATGTTCCAAAGCTCCTTTCCAGATCAAAGTAAGGAGCAGAAGTGAGAAGTTTTCACTTTTAAATAATTCCTTTTTTGTTTTAGATGGCGGGATAAAAATATTGGTGGCATAATAAATAAGGTGATTAAAGAGCTTATTAATATCATCTGGGCTGGCCTCGCAAAATAGCCTTGGCTTGATTTCTACATGAACATTTTCGTTT
>JAUCGD010000232.1 GCA_030377945.1 Desulfobacterales bacterium HSG17
TAAGCGATAGGAAGTTTAAATGTCAACCTTGCAGAGATAAAGACATAAATAAAATATTATACTCAAAAGGAGACCCATATGAGGCTTATAACACGTTCTGATCCTGATGGAATAATATCTGCTGTTCTTTTAACGGAAAAGGGGATTGTTGATACATATAAATTCTTACATCCCAAAATACTCCAGGACGGACTTTTCAAGGTAACGGAAAATGATGTTATTGCTAATATGCCTTATGTTAAAGGCTGCGGCATCTGGTTTGACCACCATGCCATTGAATTGGAAAGGCTGAAACAAGAGGGATTCGAATTTAAAGGCTCCTGCCGTTATTGCCCAAGTGCAGCCCAGGTTATCTGGGATTATTATGGAGGGCAAAAGGAATTTGGAGATAAATTTCTTCCTGTTTTGGAGGCGGTTAATAAATATGACTCAGGAACCCTTACTTATGATGAAATAATGAATCCTGAAGCATGGATACGCATTTTCACTTTGCTTGATCCCAGAACCGGTCTGGGAAGGTTTAATGACCTGGAAATCAGCAAACCTGTATTTATGGAAAAAATGATTCTTTATTGCAGAAGAATGTCTGACAGGGAAATTCTTCTTCTCCCTGATATTATAGCCATTAATCAAAGATATAATGAGCAGCAGGAAATCTATAAGCAAATGCTGGAAAGAAGCTGCCAGGTTGAAGGGGATATCCTGATAACAAATTTACTGAATGAGGAAACCATATATTCGGGAAACCGCTTCCTTAATTATGTTCTTTTTCCAAATCAGAACATAGAGATTCGTTTAATGTGGGGAGCAAAGAAAAAACGGGTGGTTATTTCCTGCGGACACAGCATTATTAAACGAACCAGCCGGGTAAATGTCGGGCAGTTAATGCTCAAATACGGAGGCGGCGGTCATTTACAGGTTGGCACATGCCAGGTTCCAACAGATAACTGGGAGCAGATTTTTGAAGAAATATTAGCGTATATCCGGCAGAAAAATTAATTATAAGCGGACAAAGAGGTGTTGAAATGGATAAAGATATGGATTATAAATTTCTGAACGATATTAAAGAAAGTCTTGTTTCAACAGCAATTCATCTTGAAACTCTTTTTCAATTGCTCATTGATAAAGGGATAATTGATAAAGATGAGTACTATACCCAGCTTATAAATACCAGGGATGCTTATAAATACATTCTCAAGAAAGACCTTTCACCCGCTGACAGCCGAACCCGGTTAATGAGACTGGATGACCTTTCTCAGCAGAAAAGAAATGAGTTTTTATCAACTAAAATATTGGGAAAAGACGAAATTTCACAAAAAGGAATTTTACAGGGCAGCATACTCAAAGAAATAACAAAAATACACAGGCTTGCAAGAACCATGATATCAGAAGAAAATGACAAGGTTCTGCCTTGCAGGATAAAACTGATTGAAAATCAGATGGTGTGTGATGATCCTGAATCTGCCAAAAAGATATGTGCTTCATGTATTGCCCAGAATATGGCTTTGCTTTCTTCTCTTGGGGTCAGGGATGTCTGCATTCTGCCTCAAATGATGATTAAGATTAAAAAACCCGGATTGGATTTTTTGGATGGAATCAATAAACATTGCTGGATGTTTGTTATTGCAGAAAGATTCATGAATGCAGTTAAGGATGAATCCATATCTCGTAAAAATATTCATGAACAAATTATAAAAGCTGCAATCAGCGTGGACCTGGCTCTTGATCAGGAAATATCGGCACATGGAATAATCAGTATTATAGATTGTGCTGTTCTTGAAGCAAATCCTGATGAAGAAGTACTTTTGGAAAGCAATATATCTGAAACTGAAAATAATGATAATGATAATGATGGTGATGATATTATAGAGGATATAAACTGGCATCATTAAAAGGTAAAATGATAAATCCTGAAAAATTAAAACACAATTTAAATCATAGGGAAAAAAAGCTTTTATCTTCCCTGGCAGCATTCAGCTATAAAGGTATAAGGCGTTTCCCTGAAACAAATCCTGATGCAGGTTATCGCCAGGCATTTTCCCTTGATTCAGACCGGATTCTTCACTCCCTGGCATATACCCGCTATATTGATAAAACCCAGGTATTTTACCTGGTAAAAAACGACCATATTACACACAGGGTTCTTCATGTGCAGCTTGTGTCAAAAATTGCCAGAACTATGGGCCGCTTTCTTGGGTTAAACGAGGATCTGATAGAGGCAATTGCGCTGGGGCATGATATTGGCCATACTCCTTTTGGACATGAAGGTGAGGCTTTTTTATCTGCCCTGTGTAAATCACAGGATATTGGTTATTTTTGTCATAATGTTCAAAGTGTTCAGTTTTTGGATAAGGTGGAACGTAAAGGCCGGGGATGGAATTTGTGTCTTCAAACCTTAGACGGGATATTATGTCATGACGGGGAAGTTCATAATCAGGAGATTAAGCCTGATATGGATAAAACTTTTGAAATACTTGATAAAGAAATAGCTGAAAAAAAAACCGATTCAAAAAAATCTCTTGTTCCCATGACCCTTGAAGGATGTGTTGTCCGTTTTTCCGATACTATTGCTTATATTGGAAGAGATATTGAGGATGCCATCCGGCTTGGTCTTATCAAAAGAGCTGATATACCTGCTGGCATTTCAAAAATACTGGGCAATACCAATGGCAGGATTGTTTACACCCTGGTAACAGATGTTATTAATAACAGTTTTGAGCGTCCGTTTATAAGTTTCAGCCGGGAAGTGTCCGAGGCATTAACAAAATTAAAAAAATTTAATTATAAACGAATTTACCTGAATCCCAGGATAAAAAAATATTCAGATATTATACAAAAATCCTTTAAAGATCTTTTTTATGAATTTATGGAAGATCTTCATAAAAATAACTGTAATTCGGTTATTTTTACCCGGTTTCTGGCTGATATGTCTGAATCATATATAAAAAACCATTCAGATGCTGAAATTGTAAGAGATTTTATTGCAGGAATGACAGATAATTATTTTTTGCGCCAACTGCCAAAAGGAATAGTGCCTGACAGTCTTGAAATATAGGGGTATTTTGGGATATTGGCCAGGTTTTGGGATATTGGGGCAGGCTGGGCAGGCTTGGAACCTGCCCCTACTTTTGTTCGACCTTTAATACACGCTTTTGGGATGCATCAATAAGGGTTTTTATATTATCTTTTATTGTACCGTTCATTGCTGTGATAATTTGTATGAAACTTGCAGGAAGGATTTCACTTATTTTTTCCAGTTCAGGATATTCGGAAATATCTCCCTTAATCTGTAAACGGCGGTCTTTAACCCCCATTTGCCTCATGATTTCAAAAACATCGTCAACTTCATTGGAAATATTCATTAAAATAGAAGTAAGGGATCTTGGCTTTTCGCTTATGTAAGGAGGAATTTCATTAAAAACTACGGAAAAGTATCCCTGCTCAATCAGGAAAATTCGCAGCAAAGCCTGATCTCCTGTGGAAATTCCCTGACGGGCATAAAGCAGTTTACCATTCTTAACTACTATTTCAGCATCAATGTCTCTTATCCTGATAGTTGCTGTTTTTATCCCCAGTTCCATGCTTTGAAGCAGATCGGAAACTCCAACATCAGCAAGATCGCCTTCCATAGCGCCCTCCCTGCGGCGGCCCCTATCCGAACGCCTTAATACAGCGCTTATCCTTGCCAGTAATTCTGCTTTATTAAAAGGTTTTGTTATATAGTCGTCAGCTCCAAATTCCAGGCCCTGGATTTTCAGGTGCTGATAATCAAGAGCAGTTAATAGAAGTACTGCAACATGTTTATTGTCATCATTCTTTTTAATTTTTTCAAGAACCTGAAAACCGTCAAGGCCCGGCATTTGAACATCCAGCAATACCAGGTCAGGTTTTTTTGCATCAAATATTTTAAGCCCCTGCTCACCGTCTTCTGCATGAATAACTTCATAACCGGCAGCTTTCAAATAATTCCTTAGAATTATATGCTGTGTTGGATCATCATCTATAACTAAAATTATGCTTTTCTGCAATTTGTATTTTCCTTCCTCAATCCAGATGAATAACATTCAGATTTTTCAAAATTAATGGACAATGGATAACACGCTCTGAAAACTGTACCTTTTTCCGGTGATGAAATAAATGATAAATGTCCTTTAAGATAGAGCTCTGTCAATAACATCATGCTATAAGTTCCAAGCCCTCTGTCTTTACCTTTTGTGGAAAAAGACCTCTGAAAAATTTGAAGTTGAACATCTTCAGGTATCACTCCGGGGTTGTGAACCCAGAATCGGATGTTTTCATTTTCCAGTTCACAACCCAGATTAATTGTTTCTCCTGATTTTGAAGCTTCAAGAGCATTTTTTATCATATTACCCAAAACCCTTTGCAATAAAGTCCGGTCACTGCAAAAATTAACTTGTACAGTATTTTGATCTATTTGTATATGTCGTTTATGCGCAACATTATGATATTGATATATCTCTGCAACTTCTTCAATAAAATCTTTTGAATCTATAACGGCATTTTGAATCTCAAGTTCATTGTTCTCTGCCAGGGTAAGCAGTTTGTGAGCATTAATCTCTCTGATTAATAAATCTGAATTTTTTAAAAGATGAGCCTCATATTCTTTTTTTTTATCTTTGTTTCCCATAGTCAGAAGCTGGGACAGTCCTTTTATACCGCCTGCAATATTCATTATATCATGAAAAAATATTCGTTCAAATGCTTTTCTTCTTTTTTCATGACTGATGTCAGTTATAATAAAAATTATGAATTTTTCATTATTTACATCTATGGGAACGGTTTTTACACTAAGATCAAGTGATCCCAGGTTTTCTTTTCTTGTGATTCTGCATTCCTGAATATCAGCTTTACTCTCAAAGCAGCTGTAAATTGCTTTAGCAGCACCGCATGACCTGCAAAAATTTGAAGTACCGCACCCGCCATGCTCTTTAAAAGCATTAATACATCCAAGAGTTTCACCCGGACGAAATCCGTAAACATATTTTTCATCAAGTTCAAACATGTCAAACAGGGTTTTATTTGCAAGAACAATCTGCCTGTTTTCATTAAGAATTAGTATAATATCAGATAAAGAATCAATAAGCAGTTTAAAAAATTGAATATCAGTAAAATATTCAGCCTGACGAAAAACATCTTTAATATCTGTTCTATCCGGGGATAAACATTTTTCCAGTAATTTTTGAATTTTCATCTATTCCTTAAAATAAAATATTTTTGTAACAAGCTTAAAAACATTGATAAGCTGTTAATTTGCCAATTTAACTTATTAGCAGGCTGTCATATAAACAATAATAATACATTTGTCAAAATTTGAAAA
>JAUCGD010000233.1 GCA_030377945.1 Desulfobacterales bacterium HSG17
TACCCAGCCTGCATTTGGAAAAAATAAAGTATTAACCAATGTAAAGGTGATACACGCCTCAACAGGTTCAAACTATTTAGATCCTGGCTTAAAAGAGATAACATCAGAACTTAATTCTGTATTTAAATATACCTCTTACAGACTTTTAAACCAACAAAGATTAGACCTGCATTTTAACCAGAAAGGCCGTGTAAAGCTGCCTGGCAAAAGATCAATGATTATCACTCCTTTGGATACCGATAACAACAGAATAAGATATCAAATCAATATCCTGAAAAACAAACACTCTGTTTTCCAGACCAGAATTTTATTAAAAAATAACAGCAGTATTACAATTGGCGGCCCGCAATTTAATAAAGGGTATCTCTTATTTAATATTTCAGGCTCTTTGTAACCGCAGTTATTGAGAATCAAGCATTTGTGAAGCTTCTTTATTTGATCCCAACAAAATTGAAAGCCATTTTGTAGAATCGCTTCCACTCAAAGCAATTTTTACAGCCATGGTTAAAGGCACTGAAAGCAGCATACCAACAGGGCCCAGTACCCATCCCCAGAAAGCGAGAGATAAAAATACCACCAGCACAGACAGTCCAATTCCCTGACCCATGACTTTTGGTTCAATAACACTTCCAACCAATACATTAACAAGTAAAAAACCAAGTGCTGATATACCAGCGGCCACAGGTCCCAATTGAATGAGCGCAAGGAGCACTGCAGGCACAGCTGCAATGATGGACCCGATATTAGGTATATAGTTTAATAAAAATGCAAAGACTCCCCACATGACAGGAAAATCCACACCCTGGATTGCAAGCCAGCTATAAATAACAATTCCCGTTGCAAGACTGGTAAATGTTTTTATTCCAAGATACCTGTTGACTCCTGTAGTAATCTGGGCATATTTATCAAGATCACTGTTTTTATCATTAAAGATTGCGCGCAGTTTATTGGGGAATCCTGCAGCTTCTGAGAGGATAAAGATAAAGGTTAAAAAGATAAAAAAAGTGTTGGTAAGCATCCCTCCCAATCCATTTAAAGTATTTGCAACAAGTTTAAGAATCCGGCTTGGGTTAAAAATCTGTGCAATCTTGTCAGCTTCCAGTACAACTCCAAACTTTGACAAAAACTCTAAACTTTCTATGGTAACAAGCCTTAAACGTTCCTGGTAAAATGGAATATTTTGTGAAAAATCTACTATTGATGAAGATACAAGAGTTACAAGAAGCATTTGTATGCAAACCACGCCAGACATCAGGATAAGTATGGCAAAGATACTTGAAATACCTTTTTTCTGCATCCAGAAAAGTGATGGAGCACATATTATTGATAAAAATGCTGCCAGTAAAAAAGGAACAACGATTTGTACAGAAGCTTTCATGCCTGCAACAATAATAATAAATGCTGCAAACTGAACCAGAGGGCTGTTTTGATGATGCACTGTTTTCATTTCGAATACCTTTTCCAATCTTTGAAATTTACTATTGTTATGCAAACTGGATATTAAAGTCAAGGCTGGTTTACTACCGGCAACTCTCCCTCAATTTTAAGTCCGGTAAAAGAGTATTGCCGCATTACTTCATAACCAAGGATGGCTACAGCATTGCCAAGATTTAAGGATCTGCTCTTAGCAGATATTGGTACCCTTACGCTACTCTCCCTGTTTGCCAGCAGCATATCATCGGGCAGGCCCACTGACTCCTTGCCAAAAATCAGGTAAACTTCAGGTTCATAGCAAAACCTGTCACATCTATTGCTGCCTTTTCTTGAAATATATACCTTCTGCCCAGAAGGATTTTTCGCAAGGAAATCTGCATAATTTTTATAATATCTGACATTGAGTTCTTTCCAGTAATCAAGCCCTGCACGCCTTAAATATTTATCCTCTACAGAAAATCCAAGAGGCTCAATCAAATGCAGAACTGCGCCAATAGCACTACATGTTCTGCCGATATTTCCAGTATTCTGCGGTATTTCCGGCTCTAACAATACAATATTCAACTTAAACACTATTACAGACCTCTCTTGAGATACAAGATAGTTCCAAATTATAATCCAACAAGGTTTAGATCAATAAGAAGTAATTTTGTTAATTGTAAAGGTATGGTGGGATGTGTTTTCATTTTACTGCCTTAGTTTTTATATTACTTTTGTTATCCAATACGTCTCTTATCTTGTAAGACAGATCCTTTATCACAATTGGCTTCAGCAGGAAACCATTAAGACCCAGAGATATTGCCTTTTCTTCAGACATGGTTTCACTGAATCCAGTACAGAGTAATACAGGAATACCAGGGCGTATTTTATTAATCTCGGTTGACAATTTGTCTCCAGACATATTCGGCATTTGCATATCAGTTATTACCAGGTCAAATTTATCAGGTGCTGCACGAAAAGATTCAAGGGCATCAAGACTGCTTGAACATGAAGAAACTTTGTAGCCAAGACGTTCCAACATATTTTGTTCCATCTCAATAATGGTTTTTTCATCATCCACAAGTAAAATACGTTCAGTGCCGCCCTGGATAATTGTTGTTGTATTAGTTACCTGTTGTTTTTTTACATCCTCTGCTATTGGCAGATACACATGGAATTCAGTGCCTTTGTCAGATTCACTGTAAACTGTGACAGTACCATGCATGCTTTTAACAATCCCATGCACCACTGACAATCCCATTCCTGTGCCCTTACCTGTTTCTTTAGTGGTAAAAAATGGGTCAAATATTTTTTCGATTAATTTCTTATCCATACCTTTACCAGTGTCTGATATGCTTAAACAGGCATATGCACCAGATTTTATGTCTCGATTAAATAAATCAGGTTCTTCAAGTTCAACTTCTTTCAGGTTTATTTTTATTTCCCCACCATTTTCTTCCATGGCGTGATATGCATTGGTTGCAAGATTCATTATAATTTGATGAATTTGTGTTTGGTCTGCTTTTATTGCTCCACAGTCAGGTTGAAGATTCTGTTTGATTTCAATTGTTGTTGGAATTGTAGATCGGATAAGCTTCAAGGCTTCTTTGATAATGGGTTGTATTTTCATAAGCTTTACATCACCGCTATCTTGACGTGAAAAAGTGAGTATCTGCTTTACCAATTCACTTGCTCGTAAAGCACCTGTATAGATTTGGTTAAGACCCTCTTTAAAAGGGCTGTCTTCAGGTACGTCCAGCAACAGCATTTCTGAATGACCTACAATGGGAAAAAGTATATTATTAAAATCATGGGCAATGCCGCCTGCAAGTGTACCGATGGATTCCATTTTTTGAGATTGCCTGAGTCTTTCTTCCATTTGGTTGCGTGCAGTTATATCACGAAGGAATACGAAGAACAGCCCATCTCTGTCTTGACCTCTGTCTTGGGTATAGGTGGTACTTACCTCTACATCAAGGATATTACCTGCTTTATGCCGGTGCTTACTTTCGAACCGGTCACTACCATTTTTGATTATTTTTTCTAATCGTTGTTTTGTTTCTCTTATATTTTCAACTGATTCAATATCCATTATTGACATTGTTAAAAGTTCTTCTCGGCTGTATCCAATCATACTGGAATAAGCTTCATTCACTTCAAGAAAATGACCCTTTTTATCAACAATCCAGAATCCATCAATAGAACTTTCAATGGTTTTTTTGTAGTTTTCTTCTTCTTTTTTATGCTTGGCAAGAGAATCATGGAGATTATTAATCATCAAATTAAATGATGATTCAATTGCAGTCAATTCATTTTTACCAGATATCCCCATTTTTACTTTAAAAGAATCCAGATTACCTAAGTTTACTTTTTGAGTAGCCGCTGCAAGTGATGCAAGTGGCCTGCGTAAAAATTTATTTGAAAACCATAAAAATATCAGCCACAAGGCTGTTGTTTTTATTACAGCGTTAAGTATGAGCAGTAAGAAACCTAATTTCACCCTATTTAGAACCACAGATGTGCTGGAATAAATTGTCGCTGTTCCCATCTGCCTTGATTCTTTATCATATGAATATATAATCGGGAATTGATGCATGAAAAGCGCTAACTTATATTTTTCATTTTCATGTATCTCAGATACTGTTTGATTCAATCCCAATAAATCTACGTGTAATCCCACATCCCCAGCATCATTGTTTTGGCTTATAATGCCCCCGACAGCGACATCTATATTGTTAGCATTTTGAACTTTTATGCCAACAATCACTGGAATTTCCAACATTCCTTCAACAGTTGAGTAGAGGGATTTTTTATCCATCTGCCACAAGTCCAGGGCAAGCCCCTGTTCAAAAGTTATTTGAATACTCTTCAAATCCTGGCTGATATAATTTTTCTGGTGAGTATACTCCAAATACATATGGCCTAAAGTTACACCGATGGCAACAATTAGATACAAACTGAACACAACTTTTAGCAATCGTGTTGCAATTGAGTTTTGAATAGGTATCGGGTTATCTGTATCCATTTATTCTTCCCTTTTAATGGGCACTCCTTCCATGGCCTTATCCCACATGAGTTTTAATCCATTATTATCTCTCTGGGAATATGCATGCTGTAAAATCCGCTTACCCTTAAAAAAATCCAATCCAGGATTGTTTTCAACAACTTTCTTCTCTTTTGCAGGTAGTTTTTCTGTGTTTAATGTCACAATCGGATGCGCTTTCAATTCTCCAAAGATATGGTTTATCTGAAAATCTAACGACAGACTTTTGTTAATCCACTCTTCTGCAATTTTTTTCAGGAGAGGTTTTTCTTCCAGTGCCCAGGTAATTGCATATTCATCGATCCACCATATTGTGCCTTCAAGAGGATCTGCCATTTTCCACTCCTCGCCCATTTTTTTCAGTGATGTAATAGAATCACCCCATACCATTGCAATGCTCATTCCCAAAAGGTTCTCCGGTCTATCAATTCCAGACCAGAAAGAACCTGCATTAGCAGTCAATTGTCTTAATTTGTCGCTAAATTTTCTATTATTCAAGGCATCAAAACTGGAGAGCGTATCTTTCGAATACCCCATCACCATTGCTGTAATCTTGATATTATAAAGATATTCATCGACTCCTATGGCATATTTATATTTATATGCCGGGTCCCAAAAAATTTCCCAACTCTGTGGAGCCTGCTTGAACATCCTTGTATTGTAGGCAAGGCCATAGGGTCCATTTGCCACGGGAATACCATATTTTTGTTTATTATCCCTGTCATAATCTGCATCCTTAAAATCTGGAATTAAGTTAACATGGTTGGGGATATTTTTTAAATCAAGGGGCAGAATGAGTCTTCTTGGAATATAATTAAATTTTTTATCTTTAATAGAATAGTGAGCAATGGTAATAACATCAACTTTTTTATCCC
>JAUCGD010000024.1 GCA_030377945.1 Desulfobacterales bacterium HSG17
ACTACATATTACCTTTACTATACTGATTATAAAAGGTAATCTAAAAAAAACAATCGTCGATAACTTTTTCTATATGCTTTCATTTACGCGCTTAAGGTAGGCTTTTGAGTTGATTAATATGTCTGTAGTATGGTCAATATTTAATATCAAGTTAAATGATCTGGAAAAGTATAACAAGGTGTCATTATGATCCCCATTGAAATAAAAAATAGAATACAACAACTTAACCCCTGGATCACCACTCCTGACAAAGCGACAGAACTCATAACCCGGTTTATCCCCAAAAACTACATAAAACGATATACTGAACAAACACTCATCCGCAATAACTGCGCCATGTTGATTGTCGGGCCTCGTCAAGCTGGGAAATCCACAATGGTATGGCATCAGCTCAAGCCGTTTTCACCAGATATTTTGTTTCTAAATATGGAAGATCATCTGCTGCGTTCAGGATTAAATGATTCTATTGATTTTATTGAACATCTTCAAGAAACCTACTCCTTTGTTAAGGCTATTTTTATTGACGAAATCCAGCACATGGATGAAGCAGGGCTGTTTATTAAAGGAATTATAGATGCCCGGCTGGATATTCCCATTTGGGCAACAGGTTCATCGGCATTTGATCTGAGAAGCAAAACAAGGGAATCCTTAGCAGGCAGGGCCACCCGGAAACGACTGCTGCCTTTCAGCATATCCGAACTGATAGCCCATGAAAATCCGCCCAATCCCCTGGCTGAAAAACATGTCTGTGAAAAGATCATCTCCCATCAGCTTGTGTACGGCAGTTATCCGGCTGTATGGATTTCACAGAACCATGAAGAAAAAGTTATGCACCTGATTGATCTTACAGAAGCCCTTATTTTAAGGGATGCATCAGACCTGTTTAAAATAAAAAGAGTGGATGCTTTTCGCAGACTCCTGACCCTGCTGTCCGGGCAGATCGGGAATCTGGTGAATCTGTCTGAACTTGCTTCTAGCTGCAATGTCAATGTGGGGACTATAATCTCTTATATTGAAATCCTGGAACAAAGCCATATTGTAAAAAGCATCCGGCCTTTTGCAGAAGGGAAAAGGCGTGAGATTACAGGCACACCCAAGGTGTTCTTTATTGACAACGGCATACGCAATCAATTGCTTAATAATTTTTCAAAGGATCTGGATTTAAGAACAGACAAGGGCCAGCTTCTTGAAAATTGGGTATTTACAGAAATATACAGGGCATTACCTTTCCAAAGTTCTGTGAAATTCTGGCGGAGCAAGGCTAAAGCTGAGGTTGATTTTGTAATTGAACATGCCAATAAAATTTACGGTTTGGAAGTCAAATTTACAGATTTCAAACAATCAAAAATAAGCCGGTCTGCAAGGAGTTTTCTGGAAGTGTATAAGCCGGAGAAATTTGCAGTGCTGAATATGGGGTTGCAGGAAAATATTGAAGTTGATGAAATAATGGTGGAGTTTATATTTCCAATGGATTTGAATAAATGGCTTTCTACAATTTTTAGTGCTTCCAATAGATCTTGACAATAATTATCTTTTTTTAGAAAATTCCTTATAAGAAAGGGAGCAACAAAACCATGCACAACATAAAACCAATAGGAACAATCCATTCTCCTTTTAACAATATTAAAAATATGCCCATTCAGCCCAAAGGAATGATTTTTCGAGCAAAAGACCGGGCAAGCCGCTCTAATTCATTGGAAACCGGAAAAAGATTATGTTGCCCGGAAATGATGGATTCGATTCTATTGACCAGCTCCTTCCATTGCTCTTCAGGGACAGAGAAATGTCTTCCTATTTTGGCACTACAACGACTTTTTCAAGGGCTTTCTTAACATACTGATTATACAGCACATACACACTGATCAATCGTTCACAATGCTGAAAATCGACTGAAAAGTCATGAAGTTGGGTTTATTGGATTAGCTATTAAAAAGTACAGACAAGGAGAATGGCTGGAATGCAAAAATTGAGTAGGGCATATCAGAGCAGGTTTTTGCATTTCAAAATGCGAAAAACAGCTCCGTTTCACTTCGCTTAATTTCTGCACTCCTTTAATCTACTTCCCTGTAAACACAGGTTTTCTTTTTTCTGCAAATGCAGTCATGGCTTCCATGAGATCATCAGACGGAATTATGTTTGTGCTTATTGATGCAACATATTTAAGGCCGTCATCTGAGGATTTGCCAATGCTGAAATTAAGTACGTCTTTGCTGGCCTGAACTGCCAAAGGAGAGTTTTCTGCAATCTCTGTTGCCATTTTTTCAGCTGCATCTAACAGGGCTTCCTGGGATTGGTAGGTTTCGCTTACCAGTAAAATATCTTTTGCCCGTTTTGCATCAAAAAATTTTGCAGTATATGCAAGTTCCCTGGTTATTCCCTGGCCTACTATCCTGGGCAGGCGCTGCAATACTCCAACATCTGCTACAAATCCTACTGCTGCTTCCCGCAAAGAAAAGAGTGCGTCATCAGAACAAAGCCTTATATCACAGGCAGTTGCCATGTCAAGTCCTGCGCCCACACAATGTCCGTGGATTGCTGCAATAACGGGCTTTTTACATTTTTCAATGCAGGTTATGGCATCCTGTAATTCATGGATTTTAGGGAGAAGTTTCCATTTTATTCCGCCTTTCTGGCTGGATTCAAGCAATTCAGGAAGGGCCGGCATCATGCCCATAAGATCAATACCTGCTGTAAAACATGAGCCTTTTCCTGTTATGATAATTGCGCGGATATTTTCATCTTTGTCAAGATCGTCAAATATGGCAACAGGTTCTTTCCAGGCAGGTGGATTCATGGCATTTTTCTTGTCAGGTCTGTTAAGGAAAACCCATGCTATGGGGCCTTTTTTCTCTACTATATAGAATTCATATTCTTTCATTATTTGTCCTTAATATAAAAATCTGTGCAAGGATTATGTTATATTTTTATTGTAGGGTGGGCAAAAGTGAAGCGTTGCCCACCATGCTTCCTAAAATGGTGGGCATTTCATGCCCACCCTACTTATATGCTTTTACCTGCTGCATATCCCTGGTGAACAGCTTCAAAAGCGCGTCCTATTTTTCCGGCATCGCCTATTACCTGGTATTCAATATTCTTTTGTTCCAGGACAGATTCAAGGGGATTGTGTGGAACAGATCCGGCTGCCAAAACTATTGTATCCACACTAATCTCTTCTATGCGGTTTTCAGATTCAATGCGGATACCTGATTCATTTATTTCAAGGGCTTTTGTGCCTGTCAGGGTTGTGATATTGCTTCGTTTCATATCCTGCATCATGCCCCATCTTGTGGATTTTCCTATATCTTTACCAACTTTATCCAGCATTTCTATAAGCACTATTTCTTTTGTGCCTTTTGTGGCAAGTTCGTATAATGTCTCATTGGATTCAGCCTTGTTTATGAACAGAAATTTTAATGCCTCGCCAGAAAGGGTTCCTTTTTCTGCCAGAAACAATGCTGTTTCAACACCAACAGCACCGCCGCCGATTACAGCAATTTTTTTGCCTGTGTGTGCCTTGTTGCTTAATACATCCCATGCCTGAACCACATTGGAAAGATCATTTCCAGGAATGGGAGGCGTGAGATATGTTGCTCCGGTTGCAAGAATTAGTGCGTCAGGTTTTTGGGACTCAATCAAATTCTCATCAACTTCTGTATTGAATATGGTTTTTATGCCTTTAACTGCAACCTGTTTACTAAGATCTTTTGCCAGTTCTGCAAATTCTTCACGTCCTGGAGGTGCGGCTGCAAGATAAAGCTGGCCTCCAAGCCTGTCGCTTTTTTCGTATAATGTTACTTCATGACCTTTTTCAAATGCAGCAAGGGCTGCACTCATTCCAGCCGGGCCCCCGCCGATAACCATGACCTTTTTGGGAGTTCCTGTTTTTTCAATTTTTTCTGCTTCATGACCTGCTTTTGGATTGCAGAGGCATTCAACAGGTTTGAGCTTAAAGATATTGTCAAAGCATCCCTGGGCACAAGCAATACAGTGAACAAGCTCATCTTCTTTTTTGACTTCAGCCTTTTTTGGCAACTCAGGATCTGCAATCAGGCTTCTGCCCATTGCCACCATGTCGCACATGTCATCTGAAATAAGTTCTCTTGCAGTCTGGGGATCATTTATTCTGTGGCTGGCTATTACAGGAATATTTACCAGTTCTTTTATACCCCTTGACAAGTAGGCAAAAACACCCCTTGGAACTGAGGAAACAATCTGGGGAACACGGGCTTCATGCCATCCAACATTTACACAAAGCGCATCAACCCCAATATCATCAAGTGCTTTTGCATATTCCCGCAATTCTTCCCTGCCCTGGCCTCCGGGCATAAAATCATTGCCGTTCATCCTGACAATGAGCGGAAAATCTTTACCTGCTGCATTTTTTATTGCCTGCATGACTTCCAGACCAAAACGCATACGGTTTTCAAGGGAGCCTCCATATGAATCTGTTCTCTGGTTTGTGAGAGGAGAAAGAAATTCACTTATAAGGTATCCTGTTCCGCTTAAAACCTCGACTGCATCATACCCGGCTTTTTTTACCCTGAGAGCAGACTGAGCAAAATCATCAATAACCTGTTTTATTTCATCTGCTTCCAGTGCCCTTGGGGTTTCTCCTGTCATTCTTGAAGGAACAGGAGAAGGGGCCACAGGCTGCTGATTGTTGATAAAAAAGGAAAAATTATATCGGCCTGCATGATTCAACTGCACTGCTGCTCTTGCCCCGTTTTCTTTTATAGCTGACGCAAGGCGCGAAAGACCGGGTATAAATTCATCCTTATGAGCACCAATATTCAGTGTTGTTCCTGCAAGATCATTAACAGTTGCATATCCTACACAGATAAAACCGGCTCCGCCGCTTGCTCTTTCAGCATAAAAATCCACAAGCCTGTCTGTTACTTCAAATTCTGCTGCCATGTTAAGGTGCATGGCAGGCATATATATACGGTTTTTTATTTCAAGATTATTAATTTTTATTGGTAAAAACAATGGGTCTGTCATTATATTTCCTTTACTTTGAAAAAATCTTCATCAAATTCCGGTCTGTTTTTGTATTTTGCCATGTATAAGCCCGGTAAATGATCTATATTTTTAAACAGGTTGGGATCTACCTCTATTCCTGCCTGGTGAAGTGCTGTGACAACATCTTCGGGATTCGGGGGGCATCCTTTGATTGGGAACATCTCCTTTATATCCGGGTGGTCTTTATTTGCCTTATACATACATTTTCCCAGAAGAATGGTCTTGTTCATTCCCGGAAAGGGTTTCATGGTTTTTCCTGTGAGTATCTCCACCTTATCCCAGGCTTTGCCTTTCCAGGCCATGTTAATGGCTGTAAGTGTGAGACCGTTTAAAAAAGAACAATAAGTACACATGGAAAGGTCGTATTTGCGATAGGATACTCCTTTGATTCCTTGTTTTTCAAGGGCTTTGGGCATCCATTCATCTTGTTCATTCTGCACATATTCATAATCATATTCATGAAAAGATGTGACATTTTCTATTTTTTCCCCAATGATTTCAATATCAGACAAATCAAGGGGACGTTTATGATTTTCTGCTGCATGGGCAAGATGGGGAACCTGTGCAGGTTCGTATCCCAGAACCTTTGCTCCTGTAAAATCCGCAGAAAGTATGTCAGATGAAGCTATGAGAATATTGGTTCTGTGCATACGTCCGTCAAAAGCAGGGCCTCTTTCATTGGAATAAATGCCGTCAATAAGAGTAAATACCGGGGGCATTTTATCAGCCAGCCTTGCTATATAATAATGAAGGTTTTTATCCGGGTCAGGGCTGTGGCATTTTTTCCGCGAAGGAATGTCAATGGTTCCTTTAAGATTTTTTATGCCCAGGCTTACAACGGTCTGGGAATGGGCTTTTAAAACAGGAAGATCAACCACAAAATCGCTGTTTATAATGTCTGTGTTAAAATTAAGAGTTATGTCATCCCCAAGATCAAGCTTCTCAAAAGGGCGTTCCATAACATTTATATATTTTACCCCGTATCTCTTGTTCAGGGTCTCATATCCCAGAGACTTAAAAGCATGGGCTGGGGTCTGGGTATCTTTAGGAGACATGGTTACCATGCCTTCACCAATGCTAATATCATCTATACCGTAATCTTTAAGGATAATCACCATATCTTCAACAATACGGGAGGTGGTTATGGCTCCCCATTTTGGAAAAGGTACGGCTTTTGTCCAGAAAACTATGTTGGGTTTTATAAAAACCTTTGCTCCGGGTTTCAGGCTTGACAGTCCTTTTGACATCTCAACTGCCTGTCTGGCAGATTCCAGAGGCTTTTCATACTTTACAATGGCAACATTGTATTTACTCATTTTTTCTCCTTAATCTACAAGGATTTATGATAAGCAAGGATACAAAATCCGAAATTGTATAAAAATCCCTGCTTAAATAAAATCCTTGTAGTTTTTAGGCATTTTCTAAATTCGCTTTAAGAAATCTTCTGATTTCTTTTTTATATCCTGCCTGAAAAGAAGAATCACTATGTCCTGCTCCCCTGGCAATCCATAGCTCAGTCTGCTTATTTGGAAAGCTTTGAGCCAGGCTTTGGGCAAATTTTACCGGGAATGTCATGTCTTTTTCTCCGTGAATAAGAAGAACAGGCACTTTTACATTTGGTGCAAGGGATTTGGGACTGAGAGATTCCAGTTTTTCACGATAAAGTACCTTGTCCATCCAGAAAACTATGCCAGGCCCGAAGATCAGTCCGAAATACTTGTTAAATGATTTGTAGAGACTCAGCAGGGCAGGTTTGGTATCTGCATAACTGCCTTCCAGGTACATGAGTTTAACAAGATTCGGATGACGCGAGGCTGCAATCATAGCGCCTGCTGCTCCTGCTGAATGACCGTAGAGAATTACCGGTTCATTTATCCATGTGAGAACCGCTTCTATGTCTTCTCCAAAACGTATGCCGTTCATTAATTTGCATTTAGAGGAATTACCGTGATCTCTTGCACTGTGAATAATTGTTGTATATCCCCATTGCCCAAACATCTTTGCACGGTTTATCATCCTGTCGCGGTTTCTGCTCCATCCGTGAGCCAGTACCACAATTCCTTTTGAGGGCATGTCAGGTTCAATGCGCCAGACCTCCAGGCAACCGTTTCCAGCAGCAGGAATTTTTGTATCTGTCACCCTGCCCCAGTCCGGCTTTTGATTTACGGGCCTTCTGGGTTTTCTGTGTACCATATAGGTCAGACAGATTGAAACCAGTACATAAGTAAACAGGATTATTGGAATAAAAGTCATGGCTTTTTATAAAATCCTTTTGGAACCTTTTTTAATATCATTATAATCATTTTACATGGGGCAGCACTGCCATTGTCACCCTTGAAATGCAGGCCAGCCGGTCTTTTTCGTCAGATATGCGGACTTCCCATATCTGGGTGGTTCTTCCCAGGTGAACCGGCCTGCCAAAACCTGTGACCAGACCTTTGCGGATGGAGCGGATATGGTTAGCATTAATCTCAAGCCCTACGCAAAAATGAGAAGATGTATCAATGCTAAGATAAGCTCCTGTGCTTGCTATGGTTTCAGATAACACAACAGATGCGCCTCCGTGCAGGATTCCCATAGGCTGGTGGGTGCGGTTATCAACCGGCATGGTGGCCTTGAGAAAATCATCCCCGATTTCAATAAATCTTATATCCAGATGGGATACCAGAGTATTTTGTCCTAATGCGTTTATTATATCAAGCTTAGGACTTGTAAACCATATACTCATTAAATAATTCCTCTTTTCCTATTTATATTAACCCTCTTTCCTGGGCCATGTTCATATAGGTTTCAAAGACATTTTTTGGGGGTATATATTGTTCTGTTTTCTCTTTTTGGCAAAGGGTCAAGGCATCTGTGGGACATTCGGTTATACATACACCGCATCCAATGCAGCGTTCAATAGCTATTTGAGCTGAGGCTATTTGGGCTGTATCGTCAACTGAAATGGCTTCCATGTGACATCTGTCAACACATGCTTCACATGCAGTGCAGAGTTCAGGCTCAACCTTTGCATAATGATTGGAGTCAATGGCTTTTGCAGGACTGTCAAGGGTTTTTAAATTTTTAAGAACCTGGCAGCAGCATCCGCAGCACATGCAGATATTAAAAGGTTTTTGTGAATTTCCGGGCTGGAGAACAAGCCCTGCCTCAATACCGATTTTTAAAACTTCAAGAGCATCTTCCTGACTTATTGACCGTCCCAGGCCGTTTTCCTCATAATAATATGCTCCGCTTCCAAATGCCAGGCATACCTCTTTGGGTTTATCGCAGCTATCCCCTACAATATCATGTTCACGCCTGCAAATACATGGGGCTACCACAATTTTGGACTGTTTTTTTATAATATCTTCTGCCACATCATAGGGCATTACTGTTATTTCCGCTGAAATACTTTCCGAGACAGGGATAACACGGAGCTGCTTTGTTTTCTGCTTTAACCATGATTTTTCCATGAGCTGGGGAAGGTACTCATTAACATCCTTTATCAGTCCTTCATCCAGATCATTGAGATGGTATTCCCATATACCTATGACAAACTGGGCAGCAGAAAATAATTGTTCCCCGGCTTTTGAAGACCTGAAAAGCAATCCTTTTTTTGACATGATTTCAAGCTGCTGTGCCAGTTCATTCTCATCCAGACCAGTCCGCAGTGCAGCAGCCTTGGCAGTTTCAGGCATCATGGTCATTTTTGCTGCTATTTTAGCTTCCTGCTCGTTAAAAAGTCGCTTTAATATTCTCAGTTCAACACCGGTTTCAGTTGGCGGAAAACCAGCCGGCAGGTTGTCTAAATGAGTTGCAAGTTTTTTATATATTTCTGTCATAATTTCCTCAAATTTATTTGATAATGGATCATTATTTTTAAGAGTACAAAGCCTTAATCTTATCCATATATTGATCCAGCACAACCCGGCGTTTAAGCTTCATGGTCTGGGTCAGGCTTCCGTTGTCCAGTGAAAAGGTGTCTTTTATAAAGATAAATTTCTTTGGTATTTCATATCCTCCAAACTTGCCTTTTAATGAACTTTGAATAGATGCTGCAATCATATCCTTGACTTTATCGTTTTCAATCAGTTCATCATGGGACACAGACAGATTATTTTCCCTGGCATATTTTTCAAGTACTTCAAAATCAGGAGCAATAATGGCAATATTATAGGCCCTGCCTTCACCGTAAATCATGACATTTTCAACCAATGAATTCAGTTTTATCTCTTCTTCAAGGGCTGCCGGAAAAACATATTTACCGTTTTCAAGTTTGTACTGTTCTTTAATCCTGCCTGTTATAAAAAGGAAGCCGTCCTTGTCCAGTCTGCCCCTGTCACCTGTTCTGAATCCGCCGTCTTCGGTCATGACTTCTTTTGTGGCTTCTGGTTTGTTGTGATAGCCCTGCATAACATTTGGCCCGTAAATAATAATCTCTCCGTCATCTCCGCCATCTGAAAAGAATTTATCAATTTCAATCTTAACCTTGTCAATTGCACGTCCCACACTTCCGGGCCTGTGAGCATGAGGCCCGTTCATAGTGGCAGCAGGAGTGGTTTCGGAAAGTCCGTAGCAGTCAAAAACAGGAATGCCCAGATCTGAGAAAAAATAGCCGACCTCCACATTCATGGTTGCGCTTCCGCTGAGTGAGCCTTGTAAACGCCCCCCAAATCTCTGCCTGATTTTTTCAAATACAATTTTATCTGCAATTTTAAACTTGAGGTTGGTAATAAAACAGGATTTCCCCTGTTCTGCAAGTTCCCGGCGCTTTTTTCCTGATTCAACACCCATTGTAAAAAGTTTTTTTGCCAGTCCGCCTGTATCGTCCATTTTCGTTTTTAACCCTGAGTAGATTTTATTGAAAACACGCGGTACAGCGATTAAAAAGGTGGGTTGAACCTTGGCCATATCATCACCTAAGGTTGCAACACTTTCCATAAATCCTACGGAACTGCCAAGATAAGTAGAAAGGTGAAGATCAGCGGTCTGTCCAAAAGAATGTGCCCAGGGCAGAATGGAAAGGACACGGATATTTTGATCCATATCAGGAAATACTTTGGATGCTGCTATAAAATTACTGGTATAATTACCGTGGGACAGCAGCACACCTTTGGGATTTCCTGTTGTTCCAGAAGTGT
Organism: Desulfobacterales bacterium HSG17; assembly: GCA_030377945.1. The sequence goes on from JAUCGD010000024.1 coordinate 10,143, forward strand.
AAATAAGCGCTGCCACGTCCTGTGGATTGGGATGAATGGAAGCAACAGGATTTGCAGCACCCTGGGCCTCCAGGCCGGCCATTGTATTTTCTCCCTCACCTTCGATAAGCCCATCACTTTCAATAAGCCCATCACTTTCAATAAGATAGATCTTTTCCAGATTCGGAAAATCATTCTGCATTTCTTTAATCTGCTCATAAATAGCCTGGGTAGCCACAAACAGAACTTTAATACCGCCGTCAACGATTATATGTTTCCAGATTTTAACCAGTTCTTTTTCATACATGGGGATATAGCGCCCTGCCAGCCCGTATGTAGCATAGGAAATTATGGCCCACTCTGTACGGTTATTGGCAATAATGCCCACAGCATCACCTTTTTCAATGCCAATACCTGCCAGACCTGCCCGAAGGTTATCAACGCGCTTTCCAACCTCGCCATATGTTACCCATTCATATTCGCCGTTTTTATTTTTTGTTCCGAAAAAGGGGTTGTTTGGATATTTTTCAACACTGTTTTCTATAAGTTCTACCAGATTGTCCGGTTTTTCATATTCGTACATAGGGGTCTCCTTGTTTTATAAGCCCTGAAAGGGCAAATTATTATAGCCCGGGGCAAAGCCCTGGGAGCAATAAAATTCCAATTATTCAGCCCTGAAAGGACGGATTAGGAAATCTATTTCTAATATCTTGTTTCATGTAATACGCCCTTTCAGGGCTTATAAAAAATTTCATCCATATTCCTACCCAGGGCGATGCCCTGGGCTGTATTAATGCGCTCTTTCAGAGCTTAAAGAATTATGGATTCATCTCATATGTGTCTTTTAATGTAAATACATAATTCTGCCATATATTCTGAAAACGTTCCTGATTTACAACAGGTTTTTTAATCATTTTCATGCACAAATCCATCTGTATTTCAGTGCTGCTTGTTTTTGAGTATATCTGGAGCGCGTATTTGGAAAAATCCCTGACCATAAAGTCAAATATCTGGTCAAGAAGATCATCTTCAATATTGTCCATTTTCGATTTTTCTATAATAAGCTGACCATAAGCAACAAGTGTGAACAATTCTCCCAGACTCAGAAGAAAATCAACATCCTTTGCCTGGTCTGCACTTGGTGTTGCTGTCATGAGAAATTCTTTTAATATCTCAATCTGTTCCTTGAATACCTTTGCATTTGGCAGGTCAATGCCTGCATATGCTTTATTAAAATCATGGAATTGTATTTTGCCCAGGCCCTTTGTGGGTCCCTGGTTAAAAAGAAAATCATCGTTTTTAGCATCATCTCGTTTAGGTATTTCCGGAAATTCAGCAGGATTAAAAAAATAATTTGCCATAAACTTGATAATAAGAGCCATGTTTACATGAACGGTTCCTTCAAGCTTTGGAAGGGCACGGATATCTGAAGCTGCAGTTGAAAAATACACATCTTTTTCAAATCCCCTGGCTGCAATTACATCCCAAAGTTCGTTTATCACTTCCTCACCCTGTGTTGTCACCTTCATTTTAACCATAGGGTTAAAAAGAAGATAACGCCGGTCATCAGCTGTTGCTGAACGCATATAGTCAACTGCCCGTGATGCAAAAAGTTTCATGGCTGTGAGTCTTGTATAAGCATCTGTGAACAATTGCTGGATATGGGGAAAATCAGTTACATATTTTCCATAAAGATTCCTGTGAGCAGCATGTGTAATAGCTTCATAAAAAGAATGGGTGCAGATACCTATTGAAGCCCAGCCAAGGTTGAATTTACCGACATTAATGGTATTTAATGAAGAATCCCAGGCATCTCTTCCTGTGGAAAGAATCTCTGCATCTGTTATGGGATATGAGTTAAGGGCATATTCTGCAACATAGCTCTGCCAGTCAACAACATTTTTAACAAGATCATAGTTTTCATGTTTTGGATCAGCTACAAAAAAAACATATTCATCAGTTTCTGAATTTTTAGCAAATGTAGAAACAAGGGCAGCTTCATTTGCATTTCCAATATAATACTTGCCTCCGTCAGCAACATATTTTCCTTCTGAAAGCTGGGTAAGGGTCATTTCAGAGGAATAAAGGTCTGCGCCATGGGTTCTTTCAGAAAGACCGAATGCAAAGATTCCGCCCTGTTCAAGAAATTTTGCAGTTTGCTTTTTTACCTCTTCATTATTGCCCATCCATATGGGGCCAAGTCCCAATATGGTCACCTGCCAGGTGTACCAGTATGCAAGACCGTAGAAACCCAGGATTTCGTTATAATCACAGATTCGTGCAGTATCCCAGCGGGTATCAGGATCATCACTGTATTGGGACGGGGTAAGCAGGGTGGCAAATATCCTGTTTTCCTTTACAAAATTCAGATAATCCGAATACCATACACGGTTAAAGTAATCATGTTTGAGTTCTTCCTTTCCCTTGTTTTCAAAAAACTCAATGGTTTTCAGCATAATTTCTCTTGAGCGTTCGTCAAGATGTTCATATTTTTTATTTTTCGGGTTTAAAAGCATTTTTTTATTCTCCTTTTTGTTTTTACCACGAATTACACTAATAACACGAATGTGTTAAAATTTTTTTTATTCGTGTTATTTGTGTTATTCGTGGTTTTTCTCTTTCTTACGTACAATGTTTTAAAGGCTTTTGCTACAATCTGACCTTTTTCATTCACGGCTTAATCCATTCTCCCTGTTTCCGGTAATCCAGGCTTATCTTTTTAAGCTCATCCTTGTGCTTTAAAAAACGGGATTTCATATTTAAAAGCCATTCCCTGTGTTCAATCACCTCTTCAAGACTCAGGAATAATTCATGCTCACTTTTTTGTATATCAAAGCCCGGAATGTTATCCTGTATGGTCATGGTCCCCATATTACTGCACAACATGCACTGTACCTTGTCTTGCCCAAGAAAACGAAAGGTTTTGCCTCCGCATAAGGGGCATGAGGATTTGTGTTTTTCAGGTGCAGGTTCAAAAAGAGCTGAAGCCAGTTGGCGGGCTGTATCCCTGTTTTCATTATTTAAAAAGATTTCTCCAGGCAATGCTCCATATATAAGCCTGACTTGTTTCATATCAGCTAAAACAAGCTTTATAAAACTTTCAATGCCCAGCAGGGTAGAGCCTTCTTTGCCTGGAATACCTGCAATACCGACACCAACAGCTGGTTTACCCCACAGCTTTTCAGCATGGGGATAAAGTGCAAGCCCCCTGTCGGAAAATCTTTTAAGGCAGGAGTTTACACCAAGAAAATAAGTAGGTGCAGCAACAATCAAGGCATCAGCATCAATAATCTTTTCAGCCAGCATGTTAAAATCATCTTTAAGTACACACCCCTTGTTTTTTACCAGGCACATATAACACCCGATACAAGGTAAAATACTAAAATCAGAAAGGCGCAAAAGCTGCAATTCATGGGGTTCACTTATATTCCTGCTGATCTCCTTGACCATGATCTCGCTGTTTCCCAGTTTTCTGGGTGAGCTTATTATTGCAAGTATTTTCTTCAAAGTAACCTTGTTTTATTGTTTGTATGCAAACTTTAAAAGCAAAAAAAACAGGGCCAATGCCCTTGCTGTTTTAAGTTTCTGCCTATAAAAGATCCCTTAGAAAACGCTTGAACAATAATTGCTCTTCAAGGGTAAAATCTGCCAGTAAATCCTTATTAGCCTTTTTACGTTCAGCAATAAGGTCTTTCTTCATTTCATTAGCCTTTGAGGAAGGATAAAGCCGGTGAACCCTTAAATCTTCAGCATCCTGCTTTTTTATAAGCCACTCAGCCTCAGCCATTCGGTCCAAAACCCCTGACAAGGTGGCTTTGTCCAGGATCAAACATTTTCCAAGTTCAGCAGCAGTCACTCCTTCCTGATACCACAGACCTTCAAGCACCAAATGCTGCATATTAGTAAGACCATAAGGCTTTAACCGCTTTTTAAAATCAGAATGAGCTTTCTGGTAAGCCTTGCCCAGAAGAAAAACAGTACAGTCAGGCAAATCATCAGGTAATTCAGTCATAATGTATCTCCTTTGCATACGAACTAATATTTTTTTATTCTGCTGTCAAGGGGATTTTTTAAGGGGAAGAAGAATCTTTAAATCATTTTTTTGTACTTCTTAGAAAGGATAAAGATATTTTCCAGATATTTTCTGGTTTCTTCAGGTGTGTTGTTTTTAAGCAATTTATACAATTGCCTGGAATTCATTTTTTTTATATTATGCTTTTTGATAAGTCTGGTTACGCGGGTTGGTCCCCAGTTATAAGCGCAGATGCTGAGGTATTGTCTTTTTAGCTTGTTTTTAATTTTATTAAAATACCTGGTCTTAAGCAGGTGAAAATATGCAGTCCCAAGTTCAATATTATTTTCAGGATCATAAAAATAGCTTTCTGGAAGATAAATATCCTTTTTATAAAGAAACATATAAGCCTCTTTTGCACCATACTCAGGCATAAGCTGCATCAGGCCAAGGGCACCGTCATAGGATTTTGCAAAAGGGTTAAAATGTGATTCTTTATGTATTAATGCAAGCATTAACTGGGGAGACAAATCATATTTTTTTGAATACTTAATCACAAGACTGGAATATTGCCCCGCACGAATCTTAGCATGTTTTGGAACAAGATTGACCTGTGAAGAAGCCTTAACCCTTTGGATATTATCTTTGGGAATAAACCCTGTTTTTTCAATCTTAATTTTTGGCAGTATTTCTTTGATAATAAAAGTATCAAGATTTTCAGCAGTGACAACCTCTCCATCCTGAGTTTGCAACTGGTCTTTTAAAACAAGTGATTCCAGACGCACTCCAGAAAGAAATACCTTTTTCACCTGTTCTGCAATCTGTTTTTCACCTGTTTTTTTTATATTTTCATCCTTGACCGGAATTATTGTTTCAATGGTTACTTTGCCTTTTACAAAATTTATTTCACTCCTGGTGTCAAGGGTTGGGCTGTAATCAATCCATGTTGATACATTGGATAGTTTAACAGCATCCCATTTTTTTTCAATTCTTTCTTTTAGACTGCTAGTATCAGGCTCTTCATTAAAACCTGACAGCGCACATCCGGAAAATAATAATCCGGAAAATAATAAAAAAAGAACAATCCTGAAAAATAAGATAAATGATCTTAAGCGAAGTATAATATTCATTTATACTCTCCTTTTAAAAAAAGGTTTAAAAAGATACTATTTTCAGATACGGGTAATTTGTTCAATAGAGAAATTCTGTAATCTATGGTAGAAATATTCTACTTTTGCTTATCAACCAAATATCAAATGGAAAAACACAAATGAAAGATTTTTTAAAGGTCGTATCTAATGAAGAAGTTTTAGAATATCAATCTTATTTTGCTAAACTGGAACTTGAAGATATATCACTAAATAATTCTTTTGGCAGAATCCTTGCCAAAGATATTATCTCTGACAATAATTTACCAGGTTTTAAACGTGCCACTATGGACGGCTATGCTATAAAAGCAGGGTCAAGTTTTGGTTCATCTGAAGCAAATCCTGCATATCTTGTTATTAAAGGAAGTATCTTAATGGGGCAGGTTCCTGATTTTTCCCTGGGTCCAGGAGAAGCAGCCAGAATATCAACCGGAGGTATGCTGCCCCAGGGTGCTGACAGTGTTGTTATGATAGAACATACTGAAGCTCTTGATGATACGACCATAGAGATTTATAAGAGCGTTGCTCCGGGTCAGCATATTATTGATAAAGGTGAGGATTTTAAAAAAGGGGAAAACATTCTTTGTAAGGGCATGAAAATCCGTGCCCCGGAAATGGGTTTGCTTGGAGCATATGGCAGGGATATTGTAAGGGTATATAAAAAACCGATAATCAGCATAATTTCAACAGGAGATGAAATTGTTCCTGTGAATCAAAATCCTGAGATGGGTCAGATACGAGACATTAACACTTACACTATGGCAGGACTGGTGACTGAAGCCGGAGCAGAGCCTCTGCTTTTGGGTATTGTTAAAGATGATTATAATTCATTGCTTAATAAATGTAGTGAAGCTGTTAATAATTCGGATATGGTTCTGCTTTCAGGCGGAAGCTCTATGGGAATGAGAGATTTTACCCTGGAAGTCATTTCAGCTCTTCCTGAATCAGATGTTCTGGTTCACGGAATATCTCTCAGTCCAGGCAAACCAACTATTCTGGCAAAAACAGGTAAAAAAGCTGTGTGGGGTCTTCCAGGCCATGTGGTTTCTGCAATGGTAGTTTTTACAACAATTGTGAGGCCCTTTGTGGATCATATAGCCGGGCTTTTACCTGAATACAGGCGTAAAGTTAAACTTTCTGCCAGACTTACAAGAAACCTTTCTTCTGCACAGGGCAGGGCTGATTATGTAAGGGTGCGGGTAATAAAAAAAGATGAGGGATTTTGGGCAGAACCGGTTTTAGGTAAATCAGGACTGCTCAACACAATATTAAAAGCAGACGGGCTTGTTGAAATTGAGCGTGATGTGGAAGGACTGGATAAGGGAGAATATGTAGAAGTTACAGTTATCTAAATTTCACCCGGCAGTAAACTGCCTGGCTATTTTCTGTCGTCCCTCTGGGACTTTAGATACTTTATATCAATTATTTAAGTCCCATAGGGACGATAGAAAATAGCGCGGGAATTTATTCCCGTGCTTGCTGGACCAGATGATGCTCAAGGCCCAATTATCTATGCTTACAAATTTTCGATTTATTCACTTCTGCGTACAGGCAGTGCTCGTCCGCTGTACGAATATGATTTAGGACCAGACAGTTTGTAACCTGTGAAAAAATTAAAGTTGGTAACATTAGCCCCTTTTGTTTCAGATTGCCAGGGGCAGCAGGCAGTTATTCCAATCAGCTTTGTAACATGATACCCGTGTTTATTTTTCTTGTCTTTTTCATATATCTGTTCCAGTTCATCCAGGGTTGGCATCCGCCAGTCCGTATATCCGGCTCCTTGAAAATTATTGCAATATTCTTTTGCTTTTTTCCAGTCTATATCTTCCCCATTATCTTTTTCAGCCCACATCAGCCCGGTAGCTGTATCCAGTACAGTACCGTCTCCATTAGCAATAAATCGTCCGTCACGGTTGTTTTGAAAAGCGCCTTCCTTTGATTCAGCTGCTGCCAATACTTCTTTATCAAGAAATGCAGAAATCTCCTGGGAAATGCCTGATTCAATTTTTATGTTTTTATCATAGTCTTCATATCCGCCTGCTGAAACCTTTATACTGTATTTTCCAGCTTTAATATTCCTGATTTTTAACGGTGCCTTACCCATATTTTTTCCATTAAACCATACTTCAGCGCCCAATACACTGGCTCTGACCGTCAGGGTTGACAATATAATACCAGCAGATTCAGCCGAAGGCCGAGTTTGAAAAACAGCCCCGCTGTCAGCCATCAAGGAAGTATTATTTCTTTGAACCGGGTTAAAATAAAAATCTCCTGTAAGGGAAGAAGATTCCCAGGGAACCTGCTGATCCCCGGTGGCTTTCAGCACATCCATGCGAACAGATTTCAATACTTTTTCCACGGGCACACCTGGTGCTTCCATGTATTTTAGAAGATATTTGGTAAATACCCCGTTTTTATCTGCGCCGTCTGCTGCTACGCTGTCAGGTGCGGTAGCATATACAATCATGGTACCTTTAGGCGCATCCATCCTGGAAAGGCCCTGTGAACCGGATCTGAAACTCCTGGCAAAGGGGTTATTCCGGCAGGCATCCAGGATAACAATATTTAAGTCGTTTCCAGCATCTTCCATCTTACCCAGAATCCTTCCTGCATCAACAGATTCATATTCCACATCAGATTCAGATTCGATTACTGCGTTTACAGGTATCAGGTAATTTCTGCCTGATACCTGCATACCATGCCCCGCATAGTAAAAAAGACCGGCTCCGCCCTGCTTAAGTTTTTTTCCAAATTTGCTTACAGCCTTTTTCATCTCCCTTTGGGTGGCATTTATCAGGGTGTCAACATTAAATCCGTATTCTTTCAGAGCCTTAGCCATATCTTTTGCATCATTTGGAGGATTTCTCAATGGAGAGTCCTTATAATCTCCATTACCTATTACCAGGGCCATCCTTTTTTGTTTCCAAACTCTTTTTTTATTCAGTTTTATTCCCCTGTCAACAAAAGGTGTTACTGACTGACTGACAATTTTTTCACGTTTAACAGAAGCTGTGGTTATGGGATGCTGTTTTTTTTCAATTTTACGGTTCGGTTTCAGGGCCGGGATTTTGTTCTTTTTTTCCAAAATAATTTTTTGAGGCTGAGATTGTTTTTTTATTTTATTTATTTTTTGACTCTTTTTTTCATAATCTACTTGAGTTTTTATTTCCCTTTGTTTCTGGTTTGCCTGCTCCTGGTTTATTTGCTCCTGGTTTATTTGCTCCTGATTTATTTGTTCAGGAATAATTTTTTTCTCTTCCTTTTTTGCCATTATGAATATATTCTGCTGTTGACTGTCCAGTTTCTTTTCAGGTAATTTTGCTAATTTTTTAACATGTGTGCCATTTTTCCATAAGCCTGTATATTTATTGCCTTTTGCCCATGTCATTGTACCATATCCATTTATCTGGTCACTGCTCCACTCGCCTTCATATTTATCACCGTTATTCCAAGATAAAACACCCTGGCCTGAGCGGACATTATTTTTCCATTCACCCCTGTATTCATTCCCGTTTATCCATTTTTTGGTTCCGGTTCCCTGCATCATATTGTTTTTCCATACACCTTCATATGTATCACCGCCTGCCCATGTCATTTTTCCCTGGCCGTTCATTGCAGAATTGAGCCATTCACCTTTATATGTATCACCGTTATTCCAGGAAAAAGCCCCTTTTCCGGTTCGGATATTTTTATCCCAGTCTCCTGTATATACATTTCCGTTAGTCCATTTCCTGGTTCCTGTTCCATGCATCAGGTCATGTTGCCACTCTCCTTCATAAACATTGCCGTCTGCCCATGTCATGATACCTGTTCCGTGCATACTGTTGTTTAACCATTGGCCCTTATATTGATTTCCGTTATTCCATGTCATGGTTCCTTTACCTGATCGTACTTCATCTTTCCACTCTCCTTCATACATGTTATTGTCAGGCCACTTATAAGCACCAAACCCATTGGAGCACTCTCCTGAAATGCAGTTTGCAATGGCTGACAATGGTGAAAAAGCTGTAAAAAGATATAAAAGGCAGATAATTAATATGTACTTCTGTGCTTTCATATTTATAACATTCCTTATTTTATAATTTATTTCCGGCAGCTATATGTTTTACCTAATACTCCATTCTGTTAATTGATTCGTTTTAACTGCGCTATTAAATATTTTAATTTAATCATTTTTTATTGAGTTTGCAATATCATGGCTTAACACTGCAAGGGCCTGGCTTTGAGCTGAGACAATGGCTTCGTACCCTTTTTCCTTTATGGGCCAGGATATTTTTGATTTTTTCATCTTTATTACCTTTCGACCGTCTTTGCCAAGAATTAACCAGCGTGCAATCAAAGTAGCCTGTTTTTCAGGTTCTGCGTCAAAGCGGATTATTTCAAGCTTTACCTGGTATTTCACAGGCATTACACTTTTCCAGGGGTAAATAAAAACATGGTCTGTATTAAGAGCAACAGACAGGTTTTCAGCAAGAACAAGGGGAATATCATGTTTAAGTGATCCTGCCCATTTATCAAACTCTGCAAGCACAAGATTATTCTGCCTGGTTCTGGTGACAATCTGGGGGCGTTCAAGGTAATCGGGAATATCAACAGGCCCGACACCGATAATAATGTTGTTGTTTTTTGCGGCTGAAGTATCTGTCTCTGTGTCAGAAAGTGAATTCAGGATATAGAATCTTGAGGGCCCTGTTCTGCTGCATGAGCAGAGAATTAATATCAGTGTTATAAAAATAAATGATTTTATACTAAAATATTTCATTATATTATTCTCCTTTTCCCTGAATCAGAGCTTCAGGATGTCTTTCCAGGTATTCAGCAAATATTCGGATTGACCGTGCTGCTGCTGACAATTCTCTCAGGGTATTTTTTAGTTCGTACTGCAATTGGGAGTCATTTCCAACCATTCCTTCTAATGATGAAATGGTTTTATCTGCTTTTTTAAGACTTGAAGTGGCTGTTTTAAAGGTTTTATTCATATTTGATGCCAAAGGAGAAACCTGCTTGTCAATATTTCCTATTAAAGTTTGAGCATCAGCTAAAACTCCGTCAGCACCGGATGAAAGATCATTTAATTTATAGTTAACATTTCCTGCCAGTTTTTCAATGTTTTTTATTGTATTGCTCAATGCTGTAAGTGTTTCTGCTGCTTCAGTGGAACTTATAATTTTTTCAATACTTTCAAGAGCTTTAATTGCCTTGTTAATCATGGTTTCAATGGGTATTTTTTCAAGGCTTCTCTGCAATTCTTCTATTTCAGACGGAATGGTGGGAAGCTCAGGAAGGTTTTTGTCATGGCCAAGGGCTTCAACTCCTGCCAGACGGGCAGGCTTTTCAGGATGAAAGTCAAATTCTATATATAACTGGCCTGTGACAAGGCTTTGTACCTTGAGCTGTGCTCTTAAACCTTTGTTAACCAGTTCAAGAACAATATTGCCTTCATCAGCTATGATATTGTTTTTGCTGATATGCTCTATCTGGTCATTTTCGATTTCTATCACTACCGGAATCCTCAGGGACATGTCATCAGAATCAAAATGCAGAAGGATTTTTGAAACAGACCCGATTTTAACACCTCTAAAAGCAACAGGAGCTCCGATTTTAAGGCCGCCTACATTTCCCTCAAAATAGAGTATGTATTTATCAGTATCCATTAAAAATTTTCCAGAACCAAATATTACAACACCTGCACCTGCCATTATAACTGCTGCAATGACAAATATTCCTATTATTGTCGGGTTTGCTTTTTTGCTCATATTTATTCCTTTTCACCCCTTGTAAGAAATTTTATAACCCTGGGGTCTTTGGACTTGTTCAGCAGGGTATTGGGATTTCCTCCTGCTATCATGGTTTTGGTTTCAGGGTCAAGAAACACGGAATTGTTTCCTATGGCAAATATGCTTGCCAGTTCATGGGTAACAACAATGATGGTTGCCCCAAGGCTGTCCCTGAGTTCCAGGATAAGATCATCAAGGAGCCTTGCACTTACAGGATCAAGCCCCGCAGAAGGTTCATCAAAAAACAGGATTTCAGGGTCAAGAGCCATAGCCCGTGCAAGTCCTGCCCTTTTTTGCATTCCTCCGCTGATTTCAGAAGGATAATAATCTTCAAAACCTGCCAGCCCCACAAGAGCAAGCTTAAGAGATACCACTTCCTGAATCTGATCTTTTTTTAAATCTGTATATTCCCCCAGGGGAAGAGCAATATTTTCCAAAAGGGTCATGGAACTCCAGAGTGCCCCGCTCTGGTAAAGTATTCCGCAATTTTGCATAATTTTATTGCGCTCTTCCAGTTCAGCATCCCAGAAACTTTTATCTTTGTATATCACCCTGCCTTTTGCTGGTTTTTTCAGTCCCACAAGATGGCGCAGAAGCGTACTTTTTCCGCACCCGCTTCCGCCCATGATAATGAAAATATCTTCGCGGTTTACGGAAAAATCAAGATCCTGCTGAATAATAAAATCCCCGTAAGCCATTGTAAGATTTTCAACTGATATATGTGTTTCTTTCATATATTACACACTGATATTACACTCCGATTATACTGAATATAACAGTCAGCAGGGCATCTGAAACAATAATAGCCACAATGCCTGTAACAACTGCTGAAGTTGCTGCAATACCAACTGCTGAAGCGCTTCTGCCGCACTGCATACCTCTCATGCACCCGGAAATTGCCACAAGAACGCCAAAAACACAGCTTTTAAAAATGCCCACAGCAAAATGATTTAATGCCACAGCATTCTGGGTCTGGTTAAAATAGGCTGCCGGGCTTATATCCAGCATACCTATACCCACAACAGCCCCGCCTAAAATCCCCATAATATCTGCATAAATACAAAGCAGGGGCATCATCAAACCCAGGGCAAGCATCCTGGGAAGCACAAGAAATTCCATAGGGGAAATTCCAAGGGTAATCAAGGCATCAATCTCTTCATTAACCTGCATGGTTCCAAGCTGGGCTGCATAGGCAGCACCAGTACGCCCTGCCATTATAATGGCTGCCATCATTGCCCCCATTTCACGGGCCATTCCCAGGCCCACAAGATCGGCAACATAAATCTGTGCCCCAAACATCTTAAGCTGGATAGCTCCCACAAAAGCCAGGATAACACCAACCAGAACACTGATAAGGGAAACTATGGGAAGTCCCTGGGGACCGCATTCCTGGATAATCAAGCCCAGATCTGAAAGACGAAACCGCGCTTTCCCGGTAAGCATTTTCATGAATGCCAGGGTTACTTCACCAGTAAATTTAACCATATCCACTGCATTATTAAAAACTTCACTTGATGAGGTTCCCACACGGGCAAGCCAGGGCTGCTTTGTTCCGGTTCGACGCGCCCCTTTTCTTTCAGGAACCGCAGTTGCAAGTGCCAGAAGTCGCTGAACCCCAGTGGGCAGTCCTTTTTTATCAACCTGAATTTTTGAAACATTACAAAGATCAATAATCTTTATTACAAAAGTCAGCAGCCCTGTATCCCAGTCAGATATTTTATCTGTTTCAAAAGATAATGTTTTTATATTGGAAGCAGATTTTATCTGATATGCCACATTATCCAAAGACGGCAGTTTATCAACAAGTTTCCATGATCCGCCAAGATGAATAACAAGGGTGGCATTATTTGATGGGAAAGAAAAATCTATTTGAGAATTTGGAGAAGACGGTTTTATCATAATTTTAATAAAGGGGCGGGTCTATAAACGCCTTACAGGCAACTATTTTACTTATTGTTCATTAATTGATTGGGGGGTAGTATAATCCAGTAAATCAGCTTTTGTTTCCATAATTTCCGACCAAAAATTTACATTGAATTGTAAATGGACAAGTCCTGATGTGGGAATCCATTCAATTTGTTCTTTCTTTAGAAAAAAATTGGATAACTCGGTAAATGTTGGATTATGTCCAAAAATCATCATACAATTGATGCTGTTATCTGTTTGAGATAGTTGATGTGCAATCTCCATATGTTCTCCAGGATAAAGATAATCTTTAATGTAGAAATACTCATCCCTGATTTTTAGTTTCTGCTGAACTATCTTTGCTGTTTCATAGGCTCTTATAGCAGGGCTGGAAAATATTATATCAGGAATCATACAGGAGTCGCTGAGATAACCGGCAATAAAATCTGTTTTTACAATTCCTTTTTTTTGAAGAGGACGCTCTTCGTCACTGATACAAGAGTCATTCCAACTGGATTTCCCATGGCGAATAATCGTAATTTTCTTCATTATTAACTTCCTGTCACCTTTCCGAACTGCAAATCCTGTGTAAAATATTTTCAAATTCCTGAATATCACTGCATTTTAAAACCTGGCGCAAAAGCCCTTTTAACACATTCCTGTCTTTTATATTTATAATTTTCTCTGAAACATGCGGTGTTATCATGCTGAATTTTTCAATCAGCGCATCTGTAAGCATTTCCTGAAAAGCTTCCATAATGCCCAAGCTTTTCCCTTCCACAATACCCAGACTTTTCCCTTCCACAATACCCAAGCTTTTCCCTTCCATAATACCCAAGCTTTTCCCTTCCATAATACCCAAGCTTTTCCCTTCCACAATACCCAGACTTTTCCCTTCCACAACACCTTTTTCTCTTGCAATCTCTATAATATCAAGCATTTTAATATCCTCCCACATTTCTTTCAAACGTTTTTTATCTATCAGTTTGTTTGACATTATTAATGTGGCTGCTACAAGTCTTGATGATATTTTATTCTCATGAAACAGCGCTGTTTCAAAACGAATAATCTGTTCAACTGTTTCACTCCGCTCTACCCCGGCTTCCTTTCCGTATAAAGGAAGAAATATCAGTTCCAGCCAGTCTGTAAAATTACCTTGTTTAACAGCTTCTTGAATCTCTTTAAGACGCTTTTTTCCATCCCGTAAACTAAAATCAACAACAATGGGGCTATATTCCCCGCTTTTTGTTTTAATAGTCTTTTTTCCAGCATATACTTTTCCTGAAGCCAGGATAATATCTGTCAATCCTTTTTCCCACTTTCTTGCACTCAGAAAATGATATGCTGCAAACCGATACATATCCGATTTCCTCAGATTCCGCTGCTCTTCAATATGGAAAAATTCCCCGGCATCATCCCGTGCCATAACATCTACCCTGCCGGATGTTACTGCAATATCAACGGGTTCAAAACCAAAGACTTCTTCAATACAACCGCTTTTTACACCTATAATTTCAAGGCTCTGTCCTTTTAATGCTTCTGCAATCCATTTTACAATTATATCGTAATTTTGAGAGTAGTCAGAACCGTTTTTGATCTCCACAGAAACTCCTTTGGCTTAAGCTTTGATTTTTCTGGACAACTATTTGTAATTATTTCATTGTTTCGTTTCTAACATATTTCCGAACTGCAAACCCTGTTTAAAATATTTTCAAATTCCTGGATATCACTGCATTTAAAAACCTGGCGAAAAAGCCCTTTTAACACATTCCTGTCTTTAATATTTATAATTTTCTCTGAAACATGCGGTGTTATCATACTGAATTTTTCAATCAGCGCATCTGTAAGCATTTCCTGAAAAGCTTCCATAATACCCAAGCTTTTACCTTCCACAATACCCAAGCTTTTACCTTCCACAACACCTTTTTCTCTTGCAATCTCTATAATATCAAGCATTTTAATATCCTCCCACATTTCTTTCAAACGTTTTTTATCTATCAGTTTGTTTGACATTATTAATGTGGCTGCTACAAGTCTTGATGATATTTTATTCTCATGAAACAGCTCTGTTTCAAAACGAATAATCTGTTCAACTGTTTCACTCCGCTCTACCCCGGCTTCCTTTCCGTATAAAGGAAGAAATATCAGTTCCAGCCAGTCTGTAAAATTACCTTGTTTAACAGCTTCTTGAATCTCTTTAAGACGCTTTTTTCCATCCCGTAAACTAAAATCAACAACAATGGGGCTATATTCCCCGCTTTTTGTTTTAATAGTCTTTTTTCCAGCATATACTTTTCCTGAAGCCAGGATAATATCTGTCAGTCCTTTTTCCCACTTTCTTGCACTCAGAAAATGATATGCTGCAAACCGATACATATCCGATTTCCTCAGATTCCGCTGCTCTTCAATATGGAAAAATTCCCCGGCATCATCCCGTGCCATAACATCTACCCTGCCGGATGTTACTGCAATATCAACGGGTTCAAAACCAAAGACTTCTTCAATACAACCGCTTTTTACACCTATAATTTCAAGGCTCTGTCCTTTTAATGCTTCTGCAATCCATTTTACAATTATATCGTAATTTTGAGAGTAGTCAGAACCGTTTTTGATCTCCACAGAAACTCCTTTGGTACATTCTTTATTCAATAAACCTAATTAAATAAGCGTGAAAGGTAACGATAAAAATGTATATTAATTAATATCTTAATCATCTTTTGATTGCAATACAATTATCTTAGCTCGTCTGAATAGCCAGTGTACCGGTGTTGCCGCCACCTCCATTAATCAAAACCTTTTTCATTGATTACTCTCCTGGACCATATAATTATTCATTCATCTCAACAATTCTTTTCACTTTTGCAGCTTTACTTGCTGAGCAAAATTGATATATATCTTGTGATCGTTTTATATTATCCTTTTACCCTGTGAACGGATATGAATTATTATTTATGCTAAGGAGACCAAAATGCCCAGTCCGCCGATTTTCATATCATACAGCAATAAAGACACCGAATTTGTTACCGATTTACGTCAGGCTTTGGTCAGTCAGGGCTTGGATGAACCCTGGACTGATTTTCGGCAGTTAAAGGCCGGCGATGGTCTGAAACATGAAATTTTCAAGGCTATTGAGGATGCTGATTTTTTTATGGTGGTTGTCAGTCCCAATACTTTTAATTCTGAGTGGGTGAAAAAGGAGACTGAGTTTGCAGCTAAACTGAAAAAGAAAAGAGGTAAAGATTTTCAGGTGATTCCCCTGCTTTTGGATGGTTCTGAGGTTGGGGCGTTGTCATGGATCTTTTCTGATGATTATTTGTCTATCCAAGTAAAAAATGATCCGGGCGGGATCAGCGCAGCTATGCCGGAGATTCTGGCGGCTTTGGGTGAGCGCCTGCCGAATCTGGGTCAGGGATTTACTGCTGTTATTGAGGAACCTGTTGAGGAATTGCTTTTGGAGCTGATTGATCCTGAGATTGAAGAAAAAGACGGTAAACGCAGGGCAAGGGCAATGGCTAAACTGCATTATATTCCTGCTGATTCAAAAGTTCGGGAAGTGGTGAGTCTGAATCGTTTTTATTTTACTGCACCTCTTGGGCCTATTGAGAATGAGGATTTGGCATGGTATCTGGAAAAATATCATATCTGGCCTTCAGGTGTTTTCAGGGAACGTGCCAGGGATGTGGAAAAAAAGCTGCCGCAATGGGGCCAGGAACTTTATGAGACTGCAATGCCGGTGAAAGCTTGTCATAATGTGCTTACAGCATGGCAAAAGGGGGATTCAAAAGCTGAACTCCGGTTTACTGTTCATGTGGATGCCCAGCTGCCGGACATGGCTGTTCCAGATGAAGCTTATAAAGAAAAACAGGCACAAGCAAATGAGGCTGCCACTTTACTGCTTGGGCTTCCCTGGGAGCTTCTTCATGATGGTCATGGTTTTCTGTTTCAGGGTGCAAAGCCGGTTCGGGTGCGGCGGCAACTTCCTAACCGAGAATCTTTTGACATTATGCTTTCTGAACCGCCTATCCGTATTCTTATGGTCAGCCCCAGGCCCGAAGATGACAGTGCCGGTTATTTTGACCACCGTGCAAGCGCACTTCCCCTGGTTCAGGCTGTGGAAAGTCTGGGGAAATTTGCAGAACTTACTGTGCTGTCTCCTCCGACTTTTGCGGCAATGTCAGCCGAGCTTCAGAACGCACGGGATGTTGGAAAGCCTTATCATGTAGTGCATTTTGACGGTCATGGGATTTATGATCGGCACTTGGGCCTGGGTGGTTTGTGTTTTGAAAATCCCAATGACAGCCGCAAGCTGGAAAAGCGGGGTTCAAAGATTGAGTATGCTGAAAAACTGGCAGAGGTTATTCAGGATCATCGTATCCCTTTGTTTTTTCTGGATGCCTGCCAGACTGCACAGTCTGAAACAGAACCCACAGCCTCGGTTGCCTCAGCTTTGCTGGACAGGGGCGTGGCTTCGGTTATTGCCATGAGCCACAGTGTTCTGGTGGAAACTGCCCGCAGGTTTGTTGCATCTTTTTATACTGCACTTGTCAGCGGCAAACGGGTGGGCAAGGCCATGCTGGAAGGCCAGCGGGCATTAAAAGACGATACTTTCCGGGCAAAGATTTTCGGAGCCGGTGAACTGCACATGGAAGACTGGTTTGTGCCGGTGCTGTTCCAGGAAAAGGATGATCCCCGGCTATTCCGGCAGATTCCTTCTGCACAAATCAGGGATGTTGATAAAAAGGCTTTGAAAACTCATCTGGGTAATCTGCCGGATGCGCCTGCTCATGAGTTGTAACCATTCACTCCCCCCACTATGAGATAGACGGAATAGCGCCAGGAACGATGCCTTTTCGACCTAATGCGATTGTTTGTGAGATGAATTCCCACGGATCAATGTTTCGTAATCGGCATGTTTCGATTACACTCAGTAGCGCAGCATATGCTTTACTTCCTTCGGACGTTCGAGTGCCATAACTAATTCGCCGCGAAATCACAGCATGTCTTAAAGCTCGTTCTGCTTCATTATTGGTAGGTGGGAGTCCCGGATTTTTGACGAACGCCACCACCGCATCCCAATCATTCAAAATTTCTTTTGCTAAAGATTTGAGTTTGGCATGTTCTTCTTTTGAACCCAGGTTGCAGACTCTTTTAAGTCGGGCGAGAATTAGACTGCATTCCTTCTGACTATCCTCGCCGCCTTGGGCCATGGTCTTTATAAGACCTCTTAGCTCTCGTAAAAGCCAATCTCCCAGATTTTGAGCTTTTTCGTCAACGGCTCCTGAAAGAGCTACTGCTTTGCGGATAAGATGCGCCAGGCAGCGCTGGCGTTTTTCATGGCTGCGGTATGCTCCGTAGCCATCTGTTATTAACCAACCCATAAATGCTGCTGTTATGAGCTTTAACAATTCTTCTTTCTTGCGGGTTCCGATCAGATATACTGCTATGGTGCTGGTAATAGCAACCCACAACCATTTAAAAACACCTTTTTCATACCATGGTGTTTCATCTAAATGGACTTTATCTTCTTTTTGCAGTTCTTCTATTAATTCATCAACAACCGGATAACAGGCAACTCCAGCTTCACGAATACATCTG
>JAUCGD010000234.1 GCA_030377945.1 Desulfobacterales bacterium HSG17
GATATTTTCTTGGTATTGAAATTAAAGCAACTGCTCATGATGCTTTTGGGGATATCCTGGTTCTTGAAAAATTATTTGAAAGATTATTTACAAAGATGAGTAAAGATATTGGACCAGGAGCTGTTGAAAATAAAATGATGGATATTTCAAGTAAACCTGTTTTATTGACCAGAATGTATTTTGGAAAACATAAGGGAGAGATGTTCAAGGATATTCCACAGGATTATTTAAGATGGTTGTCTAAGCAAGATGATTTGGACGAGGATATGAGATTTACAGTTGAGCATTATTTGAATTAATCAACCAATTTTACAGGAGGATTTTATATGCAATATCGCAAAATTCCTAAAACAGATGAAGAATTATCAATTCTTGGTTTTGGCTGTATGCGACTACCTGAAAAACGTGGGAAAATTGATGAAAAAAGAGCTAAAAAACAACTTTTTCTGGCTATTGATGAAGGCGTAAATTATTTTGATACAGCCATGCCATACCATATGGGTGCAAGTGAAACTTTTCTTGGGAAGGCACTAAGTGAGGGAGGAGTTCGGAAAAAAATAAATATTGCCACAAAATTGCCCCATTGGTCAGTTAATCAACCTGAAGATATGGAGCAAATAATAAAAGCTCAACTAATGAAACTTCAAACTGATTATATCGACTATTATCTATTGCATGCTTTGAATGGTGAATCCTTTAACAAATTAAATGACTTTGGAGTTCTTGAATTTCTTTCTAAACTTAAAACAGATGGGATCATTAGAAATGCTGGATTTTCTTTCCATGGTAAAAGAAAAGATTTTAAAAAAATTATAGATGCCTTTGATTGGGAATTTTGTCAAATTCAATACAATTATCTTGATGTAAAAAACCAGGCTGGAAAAAAAGGATTAGAATACGCTGCTGAAAAAGACATTGGTGTCATTATAATGGAGCCATTGAGAGGTGGCAATCTTGGGAAAAAACCACCTAAAGAAATAAAACAATTATGGGAAAACTCAGACATAAAAAGAGAGCCGGTTGAATGGTCTTTAGAATGGATATGGAATCACCCCGAGGTCACAGCAGTATTGTCTGGAATGAATAATGAAGAGCATATCACCCAAAATATAAAAATTGCCAACAAAGTCTTGCCAGAATCTATGTCACAAAAAGACCTTGATATTGTATCAACAACTGAAACAATCTATCGCAATCTCATGAAAGCTGGTTGTACTGGATGTGGATATTGTATGCCTTGCCCCTCTGGTGTAAATATCCCTGCTTGTTTTGAATATTATAACAGTTATCATGTGTTTAATGATAAAACCAATGCAAAGATGAATTATCTTATATTCTGTGGTGGCCTGCTATCTGACAAATCATCTCATGCCTCTTTATGTGAAGAGTGTGGAGAATGTGAAAAAGTTTGTCCCCAAGGGCTGCCAATAATTGAATTGTTGAAAGAGGTGAGTAATGAATTTGAGGGAATTAAATTTAAAGCACTTCAAAAAATTGCTAAAATAGTTATGAAATTTAAACATTGGAATACCATGAGAAAAAACAGGTAAGATACTGTGATACAAAAAATTATTTCAGGAGCACAAACAGGTGCTGACAGGGCAGGAATTGATGCTGCTATTGAATCAGGTATTGATTATGGCGGTTGGGTGTCAAAAGGAAGAAAAGCCGAAGATGGAACTGTTCCAGAAAAATATACAAAACTTCAAGAAATGACAAAGGGTGGATATCCAAAAAGAACAGAGCAAAATGTTATAGATTCAGATGGAACTGTTATCTTTGGTTATGGTAAATTAACAACTGGTTCAGCTTTAACCTTGAAACTCGCCAAACAGTATAAGAGACCATATCTGCATATTGATTTAAATATTGTTAAAAACCCTGTTCCTGTTATTAAAGATTGGATAATAGAGTGGGATATTAAAGTTTTAAATGTAGCTGGCAGGAAAGCAAGCAAAGCTCCTGAGATTTATGATGTGGTGAATAAAATTATTAAACAGGTATTGAAATGAAAAAAGAATTACTCACAGCTTTCAGTTATATGACTTATGGAATTTATGTTCTAACTGTTAAATGCGATGATGTTTTTAATGGAATGATCGCATCATGGGTCGCTCAGGTATCATATGAACCTCCACTAATTATGGTAGCTGTCCATCCAAACAGATATTCTCATAGTATGATTGAAAAAAGTCATGTTTTTGCACTTCATATTCTGGACAAATCACAAAAAGATATGTTGAAAAGATTCAAAGGTCCTAACCCTGAGAAAAAATTCACTGATCTTTCATGGGAAACAAAAAAAACAGGAGTTCCGATTTTAAAAGATTGTATGGCATGGTTTGAACTACAGGTTAAAGAATATCATGACCCTGGCAACCATACCCTTTTTATAGGAGAAGTTATAAACAGCGGAGTTAATTCAGCAGGCACTCCTCTTTGTACCCTAGAATATGATGGCATGTATATTGGAAAACAATGACAAAAAAACAACCTGTTACTGGGCAGTCAAAAACGCTATAAAGAGTGCTGCTTCCCCTTCATATCTGGAAAATTAAAACCTGATCTGGAAGCAAAAAAAAGTATAAAAAATGCCATGGAAAATAATAGCACAGGATAATTTAAAGTATGGAAAAGATTTTAGTGAGTGCATGTCTGGTTGGTGCTAAAGTCAGTTATGACGGAACTGATAATTATTGTAACAATATGGTTTTTTCTAAATGGTTGAGCGAAGGTCGTGTTGTTATGGTTTGCCCGGAAGTTGCATCAGGATGTTCTGTCCCACGCCCTCCAGTTGAAATTGTTGGTATAAACGGTGGAGCAGGAATTTTTAATGGAACATCTAAGGCTATGACAAAGGATGGCACAGATGTTTCTGAAATGTTTATCTCAGGAGCAAGGATTGCACTTGATTTAGCTTTGCAGAACAATATCAAGATAGCTATTTTTAAAAGTAAAAGTCCATCCTGTGGTAGTTCAAAAATCTATGATGGCAATTTTAATAAAACAATAATTGATGGAGATGGAGTGACAGTATCTCTTCTTAAACAAAATGGAATAGAGGTGTATAGCGAAAAAGAGATTTCTATGGTTGTTAAACGTTTGGAAGTTTTAGAAAATCCCTATAAAAAAATACAAGATTAATATCGAATAAAATTGAGAGATTTAAAAATGCGTAAAATTTATCTTTTCCCACTTCTAATAAATCCATAACCAGCACCAATAATTCCACCAGCAAGATGGCTAAATTGTGAAATCCTGTCTATTTTTATGGTTGAGATCACTTCATTGCCAATAAAAAGCACAGCAATTATGATAAATGTTAAAGGAATCTGTCCTGACTTTATGTTTGAAAATGAACTCAAAAGTATTAACATAAAAGCAATACCACTGCCACCAATAAGAGAATTTGAAAAGAAAAATGCATTTAATAATGCTGTTGTAATAGCCGTAATTATAACCATCTCTAAAAGTTTACCTGAACCATATTTTTCTTCAAGGAGTGGTCCCACAAGCAGAATTATTAACAAGTTTCCAACAAGATGTGACCAATTCCCGTGACCCGCAATGTATGACACCAACCGGATATAAAAATTAGGGTTTGCAAAAGACAAATGGGCAGGAGAAGAGAAATATTTTACTATAATCCCACCACTGCAGAATATTAAAACACATATAGAAATTATTGAATATGTAAGTATAACCGGAGAATTGTATTTAATTTTCATTGGTTGTTTTTCTTTCTCGTAAAAGACTTATGTTTATTAAAAAGATATTCAAGACCATTAAGCTTGATTTCATAAACAGCTTGCAACATTTTTCCAAGTTTTCCTTCAGGGAATCCTTTTTTGGACAACCAAATCAGATATCGTTCTGGAAGATCAATCAAGCGCAAACCCTTATATTTACCAAATGGCATTTTTGTGGTTGCTAAGAGAATGAATAACTGTTTATTGGGTTGAAGGAATTTAAGCATTGTAATTTATAGAATCTTAGTAAGGATAAATCAATCCTCAAGTTTTTTCAATGCGGGATCACTACTCTTCAAGATATTACAGGTCTCAGTTGCCTGGTCAAAAACAATTACAGCTTTCCCAGATTTAAGCTGCCCAAGCACCTGAGAAATTTTTATTTCTAAAGATACTTCAATTTCTCCATAGTCTGTTCCATCTCGGGTGACAAATTCTTCAATGACACCATGTAAGGTCTCAGAATTTAATTGGTCGTATGGGATTTTAAGGGCAGCCATTATTTAAATTTACATCACAGCAGGTATTATATATTTAATCAGCATTTCAACAGGTTGTGCCTCTAGAGGACTATTATAATTGCCGCCAGTAAATACAACTATGATATTATATTTTGGGATGATTGCTATTATCTGCCCTCCGTTACCTGATGCAGCAATTATTTCAATAGCATGGTTTTTGACAGTCAATTTTGCAAGCCACCATAAATACGCATAATTGTAATTACCTCCAAGTATTTTCATATCTTTTAATGCCACATGTTTTAATGTTGATTCTTTCAGCCAATCCCTTGAAACAATCTGTTTCTCTTTCCATTTCCCTCCATTTAATACCATGTACCCGAACTTAGCCATATCCCTTGGTTTCATTTTAGCATTTCCAGCAATCCATGCCTTCCCTTTTGGTGAAAAACCCCATTGAAAACCAGTGATTCCCATTGGTTCAAATAAATATTTATTAGCAAAATCAGGAATAGTCATATCGGATTTTTTTGAAATCAACTCTCCAACCAACAATAAGCTTGTACTGTTATACGCCCAATGTTCTCCAGGTAGATTAGCCATAGGAAGATTTACTGCATATCCAACCCAATCATTGGATTTATACATATTTTGTTCGCAAGCAAAGTTGCTTTTATGGTCATCACAATCATATCCTGAGGTCATTGTCAGCAAATGTTTTATTGTAATATCTTTTACTCTTTTATCCCACTTTTGTTCAAGTTCATATGATTTAAAATGCTGGTATATCTTTTCATTTGCATTGGAAATAAAACCCTTATCAATTGCTATCCCTGTTAAAATTGAACCGATTGATTTTGTGGCAGATCTAATTTGATGAAATTTTGTACGATCATAGCCATAATAATATTTTTCAAGAACAAGCTTCCCATTTTTTACGATTAATATGCTATGGATATTTTTGAATTTTTTATTAAGAAGTGCCTGTAGCAAATCATTTATTATAGCTGAATTGATATTCTCTTTATCTAAAGAAGAGGTTTCCCAACCATCATTAATTTTTTCAGGTATTCGATAAATATACTCTGGTT
>JAUCGD010000235.1 GCA_030377945.1 Desulfobacterales bacterium HSG17
GAGGCCTGCCCTTTCCACTGTTTGAATTCATAAATATCTTTACAGAAATGTAAACTCGAATGGAGGTCCAAATATGGAAGAACCAAATCATATTAGTACCTTAACCGCACCTGAAAAAAGATTCGGGTGTTTGCATGTTTTTGGAATTGCGTTGCTTGCAGCTCTTATCGCAGTCGGCGCAACCATTTTTATGATTAAAATTTTCTTTTTCCCGTCGGCGTTCACACCCGTGGCATTGACACCAAAGGAGGAGCAAGTTTTAACTGCTAAACTGGAAAGCATTGATTTGATCGGACCTATTGTCACTTCTCCTCAAAATAACATGCCACAAAAGGCAGACGACCCTACAGAATATGATCCCAATATGCCCCTTACCCCGGAACCATATGATGAAACAGGTCTAAAACGGGAAATCAATTTCACTGAAAGGGAACTGAATGCCTTACTGGCTAAGAACACCGAACTCGCCAGCAAATTGGCTTTTGATTTATCCGATGATCTGATTAGCGCAAAACTTTTGCTGCCGGTGGATGAGGATTTTCCTTTTTTTGGCGGCCAAATTTTACGTGCCAGAACAGGGGTGACGCTTTCTTATGAAAAAGGAAAACCAATCGTCATGTTAAGGGGGGTTACACTTATGGGTGTGCCCATCCCCAATGCCTGGCTGGGAGGAATCAAAAACATTGATTTGGTCAATGAATTTGGCAATGATTATGGATTTTGGAAAGCTTTTTCCGATGGGGTGGAAGATATCAAGATCGAAGAGGGTCTGTTCAAATTAAAGCTAAATGAATAAATGAAAAAGTCATCAAAAAATAGACTAATGCCTCATCAGGAATCCTTATTTCCCGGCAGCACCCTATTCGACAAAATAGCAAGGGCGGTCTGCCGTGCCGGCACACTCCCGCGCAAAGAGCTCCATGAGACCTGGGAAATGGCAAAACGGGTGCGGCGAAGATACCGGGGTGGACGGGTAATCGATATAGCCTGTGGCCACGGACTTTTGGCGCATATTATGCTTATTCTGGATAATAGCTCAAAAATTGCTTTGGCAGTAGATCCCAGTTTACCTAAAAATGCCTTCAAAATCTCCAGTGAATTAATTTCAGTTTGGCCGAGGCTAAAGGAAAGAGTCATTTACAAAAACACTCAGGCCCAGGATATCACGATCCAGCCAGATGATATCGTAGTGTCGGCCCATGCTTGTGGGGCATTGACAGATTTGATTATCGACAAGGCGGTTGAACAGCATGCCAGAATTGCCGTTCTTCCCTGTTGTCATAACTTAAAGGAATCTTCCACTATAGGATTAGAAGGGTGGATGGAGAACACGCTGGCTGTGGATACTGTTCGGGCGATAAGGTTGCAATCAAAAGGGTACAAGATTGTGACCCAGAATATTCCTTGTGATATTACACCTAAAAACAGACTGCTGATGGGTGAATATAAACAATAAGGAGGAAGGGTTATGGATATTCAGACCCTGACGGATTTTTTCATGTGGTGTACCATATTAAATGGCGGATTATTGCTCTTCTGGAGTTTGATGTGCATTTTAATCCCGGATTTAGTGTACCACACCCAGTACAGGTGGTTTCCCATTTCCCGAGAAACCTTTAATGTTCTGATCTATTCATTCCTCGGGCTTTTCAAAATTTTTTATATTGTCTTCAATATCGTCCCGTTCATTTCTTTGCTGATTATCGGAAACTAAAATGGAAAATTGCTATGGATGGTAAAATAAGAGCGAATTTAAAACAGGGCCTTACAGTCAAAATCGTATTAAAAAAAGACCAAAGATCAGGCAAATTGACTGAAGGTGTGATCAAAGATATTTTGACCAATTCTTCATCACACCCCCATGGCATTAAAGTAAGATTAGCGAGTGGTGATGTCGGCCGGGTTAAAGAGATTAATCCAAGGGAAGTTCGATAATCATGTCAAAACCCCTTCCCTTCCAATTTTCAGCAAAAGTGACACGTCCCAGTGGCAAGATGAAGTTCGTCTTTTTTTGTCTGAGCACCGATCTAACAAATGGGGTTAGACATCATGTAATAAATTTTGATGGCTAAGTATTCTGAAGATCATGATGATTTCGTTCCGATCGGTGCGCTATAGCCATCGTCGAGTCCTTCACCCGGACTTAAATAATTCTAGGACAGCAATTTCCGGATAACAGTTAAATCGAATCGGTAAAATGGCCCAGCCGATACCCTTTGAAATAAATACCCGGGTACCCTTTGGGGAAATTTTAAGACCACTGTTGTAGTTTTTATTTTGGACCGGCAAAATCGGAGTCCCCCAGAATGGAATTTTTACCTGACCGCCGTGGGTGTGCCCGGAAAGCATCAAGTCAATTCGCTGGGTATAGAATGTATCGGCTGAATCCGGATTGTGGGCAAGCAAAATCCGACAATCTTCTTTAGGAATCCTGATAAGAAGTTCATCCAAAGGGTGACGGTCTTCCCAAAAATCCCCCGCACCGGCCAGCCAAATGCGCTGCCCCTTTTTCTCAATAGAAGTAATACGGCGCACAAGGTTTTGCCTGCTTTGATCCAGCCATTCCATGGACATTTTTGTATCTGCCCAATGGTCATGGTTTCCCAGAACAGAGTATACTCCGTCCGGGGCTTCAAGTTCAGCAAGGACAGGCCAGACCGCATCTATCTGGGTGGTGGCATTCTTTTCATGAACATAATCACCGGTACAGACTATCACATCTTTCTCCAGGTTATTGATGGTTTCAACAACCCTTTTAATCATCCATAAAGGAACCAGCGGACCGTAATGTATGTCTGTAAGGTGTACTATTTTGTAACCTACAAACGAATCCGGCAGGTTGTTCACCGGAATTCTATAGTGGTTGACCCTTACAAGATAACGCTCAATTAAAAAAGGATAGAATGCGACAAGCCCCGTACCCCCAAGGATTCCGACTCGTTTCAAAAATCGGCGGCGCGTGATGCCGGGCTGATCTCTGGGTTCCCGGTTTTCCAATTTGTTTAAATCACGGGAAGTTCGATTATCATGCCAAAGCCACTTCCCTTCCTATTTTCAGCAAAAATAACACCGTTATGGGCCTCAATGATCCGGCGACTAATGGCAAGACCCAATCCTGAGCCACCTTTCTCGCGGCTGCGTGATTGATCAACGCGATATAAGCGATCGAAAATTCGGGATAGATCCTTGTTCGGGACCCCCGGCCCTTCATCGAAAAAAGAAAGTCTAACCAGGTTTTTTCGGTTTTCCGATCTATTTTCCAGGCAAACGCTTATATTTCCGGGGATATCAGCATACCGAAGACTGTTCTCCAAAATATTGCTAAATACCTGCTGAAGGCGGTCCGAATCAGCTAAAATGGTGTGTCTCAATAGATTGTCATTGAATTCAACCCTGGCACCATGCGCTTCCAAGCGGCCCTTGAACCGAGTGAGGGTGTCATCAATCACCTGCCGAAGATTAACCGGTTGCATGGAAAGTGACAAATCATCCGAATCCGCCTGTGACAGAAGGTGCAGGTCGTTGATAATTTTAGATACCCGGAAAATTTCATCATGCAAGGAGGCCAGGTTTTCCCGGTCCATAGGTCTGATCCCGTCCTGCATAGCCTCTATTTCGCCTTGAACCACGGAAATGGGTGTCCGCAGTTCATGGGCAATATCAATCAACCATTGCTGTCTTAACTCTTCGTATTGTGAAAGGGTTTGTGCCAGGGTATTAAAATCCTCAGCCAAAGATTCAAACTCATCTCCGCCGGTTTGACGAATTCGGACTGAAAAATCCCTTTTGGCCAAAGCCCTTGTTGCATCGGACAGTTTTTTAAGGGGAGCCCCAATTTGCCTTGCCAATATGAAGGCGGTCGCCAGCATCAATATGACCATGCCAAACCCGATAATTAGAATCAAGCTGTATTGCTGAGCCAGAAAAGCTTTTTCCAAGGGTTGCAAATCATTGCTTGCGGCCCGCACCCCTAGATAACCGACAATTCTGTTTTCAAGCAAAAGCGGTTGAACCGTATAGTCTTTAAAATTGCGGCGATCACCAATGATCCAATTTTTATGCGCATTAAAAACGCTAATTCGGCGAGCCAGCAAAACCTGATCCGGGGCCCCCTGAGGAGACCCAAAAGCAGGAGATCCCGAATTAGAAGATCTGGGCGCACGGGGGCCAATGGTAAATCCTGCTGGACCACGGTTGGGGTTGTTTGACAATGAAGGAACTTCGCGATTTTGAGGCGGTGCCGGGTCTACACCGGCGATCCGTCCAGGTCTTGTAAGCGGTGGTGGGACAATCAAGTCTGCATTGCGCAGTAATTGATGCCAGACATCGGGATTATCATGCAGAAATTCCCAGGAATCATGTTCCTGGTAAGCAGCGGTTAAAACAGATGTGAGATCCGACAATTCCGTTAATGTGGCCTGGTTGACATAAAATTTAAAATTACCGGCCGCCCGTTGCTGCAAATAAAAAATCAATCCCAGAATAATACTGGTGAGAATAAAGACACCGATAAAAAACTTATGCAGGACTTTCATTTTCATGCTTGGGAATGAATCTCTATGTGTCAGTCTTAAATTTACGCTTAAAGCCGTTCGGTTGGGGATGAAGAACAATTTCACTACATCTGAAATCAACCGCCTGATAACCGAACAGTTGCATTACATCTGTGGCAAATTCATTGCCCGCCCTCACTCGCAAATGATCGGGCATGGTCAGGACAACATCCCACTGTCCTGCTTGCCGAAGATGGAGAATCACAGCGGTATCGCCTTCATGACGTTCCAGCAACCCATTAAGCTCTTTTAGCATATCCGGTGACACTTTATCGCTATGGGCGGTCACATGGATTTCGCCGGTGAGACGTTTTTCAGCTTCATTCATGGGGATCATGCTGTCTGCCAAGATTTTTACCGCGTTTTCCTCTCGCTGCAGTTGCCCTTGGACCAGCACCACATTGTCATGGGCTAGAAGCGGTTCCACTTCCTCAAACAAACGGTTGAAGACGGTCACCTCAATACTGCCGTGCATATCTTCCATAGTTATAAAGGCCATGGGATCGCCTCGCCGGGTCCGTATGGATTTAATGGCGGTAATCAGCCCCCCCATGCGAATTGCCTTGCCATCATCTGCTTCCTTGACGGTGACACCATTCACATTTGTAAATTTATCGAGCACTTCCTGGTGGCGATCCAGAGGATGACCGGAAATATAAAATCCCAAAGCCCGTTCGTCCACCTTCATGTACACACCCAGTATAGTCTGCTGGATGGTGCTATTGGGCTTGGACCGCTGCTGA
>JAUCGD010000236.1 GCA_030377945.1 Desulfobacterales bacterium HSG17
TTTGAAATTATTGTTTAATACGCTCTTTCAGAGCTTACTTTTTGGGTGGAATTCAGATCCCAGGCCGCTGGCGACTCGACTGAGCTCGCCGAAGCCCTGGGCTTTATCAATTTGCCCTTTCAGGGCTTAGTGTCGTTGTAGGGTTCTGTTCTACATAAAGCAGGGCCATTGTTTCCACATGAATAATTTCATTTTTAGAAACAGGATCAACATAAGCCGTCTAAAAAAGTTACTTTTTGCAATTATTTTTTACCCGGTTTTGTTCCCTTCGACAAGCTCAGGGAACGGTAAGCCAACCGTGCCCTGAGCTTGTCGAAGGGCAGTTAAATTAGGTCATCTGCTCCGAAAGCATTTGAGACATTTGGCGTGTTATAAGCAAAACCATACCTTTGGGTGAATAAAATATTTGCTATTTTCTGTTAATTTTATCATACTCTGCCAGCATATCAATATCTTCATAGGTTCTGACCCCGATAATCCCCCCGTGCTTCTTAACTGCCTTTCGGTTAAATAAAATCAGGGTTTCAGGAAAAAGACACATCAGTTTGCAGCCAGATATTCAAAGGCTTTATCCCATTCAGGAACATTAAACAATGCCTCTGAAAACTCATTAACTTCCTGATCTGCAAAAACAGCTTTTACAATATCAAGTAAACCGTTTTGACGTGATAAAATCATGGGCGGGGTTGCATACACATATTCTTTAAAACCTGGAAAATCAGTTTTCGGATTTGGTATTTTGTTTACAATTTCATCTAACAATATCTCAATTTCACCGGAATCTTGAACAGGTTCAACATTTTTAAGGCAGATACGCCTTTTATTTCCCGGTTCAGTATGTACTTCAAAAATACTGGGCATTTCCTGGGCGCAATTCAAAACATCCCATACAAAAGGCCCGTAATTATCCCGATACCATTTAATATGAGTAATCTGTTTTCCAAATTTCCGAACAGCTTCAATATCCATAAGATAAATAAATTTTGTCAGGGCAGAATTATACATCCATTTATCATACCTGGACAAAACAGACTGCATAACATCTTTTAATTGCTCACACATTGCACTGCACTCCTTATAAACATGCAAAAATAAAATCATTATAAAAATATATAACACGGTCAAAGATTATCAA
This sequence comes from Desulfobacterales bacterium HSG17, assembly GCA_030377945.1. The sequence goes on from JAUCGD010000236.1 coordinate 1,136, forward strand.
CAACCATAAAAAACCCTGATATGGAGTTCATAGCTTGCTATGTATATGTAGTGGATCTCAAGGCATGCTTTATGAGAAAAAACTTCGCTTTTTATCGAACATAGCAAGCTATGAACTCCATTTTTATAATTTCCTATACAATAAAAAATAGACATTATCGGAAATAAAGTTTACCTTTTTATTCCCCCCTTGAGGGGGGGTAAGGGGGGTGTTTTTGAACAGAAAGACTGCGTGCGACACCCCTGCCCCCTCAAGGGGGGATTTTTAACTACAAACCTTATTTCCGATAATGTCTAATGCCCAATTCCAATTCATAAATCATATTTTCATGTACACCGGCCTATAAACACCCAGCCAGAATCTCAACCGGATGCTTGACAGGCTTTTGACCAAACTGTTCCATCTGAATCCTGCATGTGGGGCAGTCTGTTACTCCTGTTGTGGCATTTGAATTATTAAGTTTTGTTATCATATCCGAGCCTATATTTCTGCTCAAGTCAAAATTTTTCGCAGACATGCCCCAGGCCCCTGCCATTCCGCAGCAATGGCTGTTTAAATCCTGTGTTTCCAGTCCTGGAATCTTTGACAAAAGGTTCAAGGAACTCTGTGCAAAGGGCTGAACACGGAGATGGCAGGGATTATGATATGCTACCTTATCCTTGCAGGGCTTCAGATCAAGTCTTTCCATATAGAGATTAATAAGGCTGCTTATGTGGATTATCTTTTCTTTGACTGCCTGGATCTCTTTGGTGTCAACAAGATATTCCCATTCCTGCATTAATGAAAGGCCGCAGGAAGAACATGTAACAACAATATAATCTGCCCGGTCAATAAGATTTCTCCATTGTGCAAGGTTTTGATATATCTTTTCTGCGGCCTGTTTTGTCATGCCTTTGGAAAGCATGGGCAGGCCGCAGCAATGCTGTTTTGGTGTGTATATGTTCATGTTTAACTGCTTTAACACCTTTATGGCAGCCAGTCCTGTTTCAGGGCGGATATATCCTGCATAACATCCTGCAAAATAAATCAGGTTTATTTTGCCATTGCCTTCTTTTGGCTGAATTCTTTTAAATAATGATTGTGAAGAAAAGCTTACAATATCCCGTGCAGCAGAAATACCGGTAAATTTTTCTGCTGCTTTTCTGCTGATTTTCATTTCCATTACAGGCTTTAATAATTCAGAGAATTTTCCTGTATTTGCTCCGGCAAACTCTGCACTTGTTAATAAACGATTCTCAAGGCTGACTCCGAATCTTTTCACAAACTGTGCTCTGGCTTCTATTGCCAGTTTTGGTATATTTACCTCAGAAGGACATTCTTTATAACAGCTCCCGCAGTTAACACATTTTTCAATGACCTGCTGAAATCGGGCTTTATACAATGCACTGTCTTCAACAGCACCGCTGATAAGTGCTCTCAGGATATTTGCCTTGGCTTTTGGTGCAGCAGATTCCTCGCATGTAAATTTGTAAACAGGGCACATGCGCGTTGCTGTTGTCATGGTGGTACATTTGGAACATCCATGACATTTTTCTGCTTCTTGGATAAAGCCCTGGGGCCAGTTTAAGTTTTTTTCTTTTAAATCGCTTCCCTTGTATTGAGTTCCAAACCTGAGAGATTTTGTCATCTGGTCCGGGTCATGGGTGGTCTTGATTTCAGGGTTAAATAATCCATCTGGATCAAAAATATCTTTAGTTTCAAGGAAAAGATCGTATATTTCAGGATACTGCTGTTTTATATATGTACTTCTCAGTCTGCCGTCTCCATGTTCCCCAGAAACAGAACCTCCCAGTAAATGAACAAGATCAAAAACTTCATCTGCCAGAACTTTTAACATTCCAATATCATGGACATCCTTCATATTCAGCAGGGGGCGTGTATGGAGAAGCCCTTTGGCAATGTGTCCGTATGTTACAAAATCAACCTTATGACGGTTCAGTATCTTATATATTCCCTTGAAATATTCCACAAGGCAGTCAGTGGGAACAACAGCATCCTCAATAAGAGCCAGGATTTTTTTTTCTCCTTTGAGTTTATAAAGAATGGGAACCGCTGCTTTTCTCACAGCCCAGAATTTCTGTTTTTCCTGTACAGATACTGCCAGGTATGCCTTATCTGTCAGCTTTTCCTTTTTGATAATATCTTTTGCTTTATCTGCCTGTTCTGTACATTTATCAATATCATTTTCATCAAATTCAATAAGAAGAACATTATCAATACCCTGGGGAATTTTATCTTGCAGGGTTTTATCGCTTTGCCTTGCAAGATTAAGCAGGGATTTATCCATAACCTCTATACCGGACGGTTTCATGGGCAGGATCATCTGTACAGCTTTTGAAGCTGAAACAATATCGTCAAAAAAGGCCACAACAAGGTTGTCATGCTCAGGTTTATCAATAAGTTTAAATTTCAAGCGGGTGACAATGCCCAGGGTTCCTTCTGCCCCGGCAAAGAGTCTGTTTAAAACAAGCTGGTTATCCCTGACAAGACCCCTGAGATTATATCCTGCGACATTGTAACGTATATCAGGATAGGATTTTTCAATTTTCTGATTGTTATCCATGTACATCTGCCAAAGATTCTGAAAAATATCTGAAATATTTTCAGGCAGATTTTCATAATCTTTGGCTTGAATCTCTGACAGGGTAATAAGCTGACCATTGGCGAGAACCACTTGAGCATCCAGGATATAGTCGGAAACATTCCCGTATTTTACCGAATGCGCTCCACTGGCATTGGTTCCGTACATACCTCCAAAGGAAGCATATTCTCCGCTTGACGGGTCAGGCGGGAAAAAAAGCTTTTTTCCTTTGAGTTCAGCTTCAAGCTGACCAAAGCGAAAGCCTGGTTCGCATTCAAAGGTTTTGTTTTTCAGATCAATACTGAAAAGCTGGTTCATGTATTTTGTAAAATCAATAACAATTCCGCTTCCCAGTGAAGACCCGCAAAGACCGCTTCCTGCTCCCCTGGGATGGATTGTAAAACTATGTTCACGGGCAAAATCAACAGTCTGGATTACATCCTGGGCATTCTTTGGATATACCACACAGGCAGGTTCTTTTCTGAATATGCTGCCGTCTGTGGAGAGCATGTATCTGTGGAGATAATCTGAATGAACATCGCCTTTAATACAATTGTTTAACATGCCAAATTTATTTAACATTATTTTCTCCATCAATATTTACCAGGAGAGCGGCACTGGGAATTACAGCCAGGGAATCTTTAAAATTTTTTACCATTTTTACAGCTTGTTCAAATGATAATTTTTGAACATTTATGGCTTCAGCAGCAGTATCAGGCAGTTCTGTTATCATGGAAATATTTATACGATCTGTTTTTGACATCATGGAAAGAGCTGTGCCCCCATTGCCTTGATAGTTTTGAACCAGCCTGTCAAATGCAGGTTTAAAACCTCCTGCATTAAACCAGGGCAGAAATGTTTTTGAGCCTATGCTGTCCCTGCATTGGGCAAGAATAATCAGTTGCCCCCCATCCTTAACAAATTTAGCAGCATTATGAACAGCTTTATGGGCCTGGATAAAATTTATATCCTTGGGATAACCTCCGCATGAAGCAAGAACCAGATCATATTTGCGATTGTCATTAATCTCACAGTTTTTTCCATGTTCAGCACAGGCATTATGAAAATGCTCTTTTCCGCTTCCCACCAGCAGATCACACACTTCCCCGCTTGAATTTAAAATCCCGTGGATTGCCATATCAGCAGGGCAAAAACTTTCAAATTCTGCAAGGTCTTCTGCCAGGGGATTGCCCTGTATAATTCCGGGCTGGCATAAAGGGGCCAGGGTTTGAATTTCCTGATCCAGAAAAAGCCCATGATTTTTATAAATGGATTTGCAAAAACCAAGACCTGGAAAAATCAATTTCCTGCCTCCTCCATATCCTGCAAAATAATGATGGGAAACAGCACCAAAGGTAATTAAAAAACCTGCATCAGCAATATCTCTGCGGAGCATAATTGGTGTGCCCCTTGATGTATGTCCTTTAGTGATAAAAACACTTTTATCTGTGCTGTCATGATGAATAAAGCGATATTTTTTATATAATTTGCCATAAGCTCTGCAAGATTCATCATCATTTTGAGGCAAATGGGTTCCATATGCAATATATATTGAGATATTATCAGGACTTACCCCGA
>JAUCGD010000237.1 GCA_030377945.1 Desulfobacterales bacterium HSG17
AAAGAATGAGATTAGTAATGGTTGGATTTGGAATATATTTCCGAGATGACTTTGATTCTTTGGGAAAATTTTACCACTTAGTTTCTGACCTTTAGGTAATTATTTTCTTTTAAAGGCAAGTCGCTCACTTATTTTGGCTGCTTTGTCACTATCAACAAAAGATAAAATATTGGCAGCAGATGTTTCACGCATTCTTAAAAATATTTCCTGGGCTACTTCAAGATTCATTTTATCAACAATCAAAGCAGCATTTTTGGGTTTCATACCAGCATACATTTTTACAAGTCTGCCGATCTTTTTTTCATAGGCGGCTTCTTTTTCCTGCTCTCGAGAGCTCTTCTGTTTTGTAAGCAGGGCCATATCTTCTTTTATCTGTTTTTTCAAAACTTTTAAATTTTCAAGTTTTTCATCAATCTGCTCTTCAAATATTTCAAGCTCTTTTTTTGCCTGAACAAGGTTTTTCTGTTCTTTGTCAATCATTGTTTTCTTATCTTCAAGGCCGCGCAATACAACCTTTGCAGGATCTGGGCATTCCGGGCATTCCGGACAAGGCTCTTCCTCTCCCTCTTTGACATCTTTTTTATCTTTATCTTTTGCCTCTTGTTCCGATTCCTCTTCTGGAGTCTGCTCTTTTTTGTCGTCTGCTGCAAAAACATTTACTGGGCTTATAAACAAGGAAAAATCTATATAATTAAAAAATTTAAAACCAGTAAAACAAAATATTGAAATCCCTATACAAATTAAAATTTTTTTATATTGTTTCATTGGATATTGTCCTTGCTGTTTTTATGGATACAATCTCATCTAACTCTTTTTGTTCAATTTTAATAATTTCCTGATTGTATTCCTTTTTTAATCTTTCCTTATAAAGTTCCATCGCCTTTTTATCAACACTCTTTTTTTTTAATTCAAGCAATTTTTCTTTGAGTAGTTTCTTTAATTGGATTTTTCTTGATTTCTCATTTTTTATACTGGTTTGAACATAATCAAGATAATTATGATATTCTCTGAATGTGGAAGCATTAACTCCCTTTGTAATAATCTTATCAATCTTATCAGCACTATGTTCCCAAGTTTGCTTTAATTCAGCAATCTGTTTTTCACAATTTTTAACATTCATATGGGCTGCAGCAGTATTTTGCTGGGCTATTTTTTCAAGATATTGCCTGTAGCTTAGTAAAGGCTGTAATTTAAATTCAAATCGTTTCATTATTCTTTTACTTTATCAGGCTTTACTTTCCCTGATTGTGTCGACTCAGATTTACTTTTCAGAGCATTTTTTAAACCATCAACACTGGATGCCATATCTATTTTTTGATTCATATCCTGCTTTAACAATTGATTAATACCTGGCATCAAGCGTTTTGCTTCATCTACATCAGGATCAGAACCATCAATATAAGCACCTATGGTGATCATATCTTCTGCATTTTTATAAGATGATACAACACCTGCTGCTCTATCCCGCACTGCTGTATGCTCCTGTGTTGTTACATCCCGCATCACCCTGGAGATACTTGCCAGAACATCAATGGCAGGATAATGCCCCTTGTTTGCAAGTTCCCTTGATAAAACAATATGGCCATCAACAATTGATCTTACAGTATCACCCACAGGATCATTTAAATCATCACCCTCAACAAGAACCGTATAAATTCCGGTAATTGAGCCGCCATTTTCCATATTCCCGGCTCTTTCAAGTAAAATTGGGATTTGCACAAAAAATGAAGGAGTATATCCCCTTGATGTCGGAGGTTCTCCTGCAGCAAGACCAACATCCCTGGAAGACATTGCAAAACGTGTGATTGAATCCATCATCAACAAAACATGTTTGCCCTGGTCTCTGAAGTATTCAGCTATGGTAGTTGCAAGGTATGCACCTCTGATCCTGACAAGAGGAGAAGAATCTGAAGTTGCTGCTACAACCACGGCTCTTTTAAGACCTTCTTCTCCAAGAGTTTCATTGATAAAATCTTTTACTTCCCTGCCTCTTTCTCCAATAAGCCCTATGACCACAACATCTGCACTTGTGTGTTTGGTCATCATACCCATTAAAATACTTTTACCAACCCCGGATCCTGCCATAATAGCCATGCGCTGACCTTTGCCAAGCGTTATCATGCTGTTGATTGCAGCCACACCAACATCAAGAGGCTCTTTAATAGGAGCTCTTTCCATGGGCCCTATGGGTTTGCCATATAAATTATATTCTTGAGTATATTCAACAATGCCTTTACCATCTATGGGATTCCCCATGCCATCTACAACTCTTCCCAGAAGCTGGTCTGAAACCCCAACCAGAGGAGTTGCTGAAATGGGAATAATTTTTGCCCCAAGGCTGATACCTCTGATATCTCCATAGGGCATGAATAGGGCTTTCTCTTTTTTAAAACCCACAACTTCAGCTTTTATTACATCTCCCTGATCATTAATAATACTGCAAAGGCTGCCGATTCCCATGCCAAGACTATCGCCCTGGGCTATTAAACCTATAACCTGGGATATCCTGCCTTCAGGTTTTATTGTGACACATTCGTCCACGGCCTGGGCATATTTGTCAAAATCAACTTTATCCAAAAACCCCAAAACTATTCCGCTCCTGCAGTTTTAATGGCTTCAAAGACAGCCTCAAGCCTTGATTCAACATCTGATGAAATAGAAGCAGTAATGGTATCTATTTTACAGCCTCCTCTTTTAATGGAAGGATCTGATTTTACAGACACGTTTGTTAAGGAATCAACAGCTTCAAAAAATTCATCTTTAATCATCTCAATATACTCATAATCATCCTGGGAAACACTTAGTACCACTTCTTCTGCCTGTACAAGATTTTTTAATGCATCAAGAATCATGGGTTTAATAATTTCATCATCAATTTCCATATGAGCCATGATAATTTTTTTAACAATCTGCTCTATAAGAGATATAATACTGACTTCATATTTTTCCACCAGCAAATCCAATGTCTGATCTGCTGTTGTCAGGGATTTTTCAAGTGCACTTAAGGTTTCAACAGCTTCTTCTTGAGCCTGGGCTGTCCCTTTTTCTATACCCTCGACAATACCCTGTTCAACTCCCTGCTGCTTTCCCTCTTCTATACCTTTTTGCTCTCCCTGTGCAAACCCTTTTTCTTCACCCTGTTTAAAGCCCTCTTCATAACCCTGCTCTTTTCCCTCTTTTATACCTTTTTCAAGACCTTCTCTATAACCTTTTTCTTCCGGAGCCTCTTCAAGTTCAGCGGATGCCTGTTCTAAAGAAATTTCAGAATCATCGAAATATTCTGAGCTTTCACCTGATTTGTCTAATTTCTCTGGCTCCACTGGCCCCCCTGCCCCTCCAGGTTCATATGAACCTTCAGACTCTTCCTGCAAATCAAAGAGAGGTTTAAAAATAATATCTTCCTCTTCTATTTTAGAATCATAAAGTGCTTTAAATCCATCAGCCTCTTTATCTTCAAACTCTGATATTTCAAACAATGCTTTAAACCGATCAAAATCAGGTTTTGTCTCTTCAGTTCTGTTTGAATGCTCTTTATTAAAACTTTCTAACGAACCTACTGCAATTGGTTCAAATTGAACATTTTCACTATTAGACAAGGACATCATCTTTACCCTTTCCAAGTGTTATAGTTCCATCAGCCTCAAGCTCTTTGGCTGCACGAACAACTGCCTGCTGTGATTCTTCAACCTCTGCAAGACGTATTGGACCCATGGCATCAAGATCATCTTTAAGCATTTCACCTGCTCTCTGGGAAAGATTGGAGAAAATCTTCTCTTTCATCTCATCTGTAGCAGTCTTAAGTGCATATGTCAGTTGCTGACCTTCAACCTTCTTTAATATTTCTCTCATGGCTGTATCATCAATAGTTGTAAGATCTTCAAATACAAACATCAAGTTACGAATATCATTGGCCATTTCAGGATTGTCTTCTTCCACAAATTCCATAACAGCATCTTCGGTTGTCTTGTCTACTCCATTGATAATATCCACAAGTACCTGCAAACCACCAGCTTTGCCCCCAGGTCCTACTGCACCGGAAAGTTCAAGTCTTAAAGCTTTATCAACATCTCTTACAACATCATCTGAAATCTGCCCCAGCCTTGCAATTCGCATGGAGATATCCCCTTTTAAATCTTCGGGAAGTGACATTAATATTTCTGAAGATATTTCAGACGGCATATGTGCCAGAATCATTGCGATGGTCTGGGGATGCTCGCCTTCCACATAACCTGCCAGGGTTCCAACATTGATGTTCCTGCTCCAGATAAAGGGTTTATCCTGTTTTTTCTTTTCAAGATCATCAAGGACAGCATCTGCATCATTACCTTTTAAAGTATTTTTTACAATATTGTTAATAAAAGAGCCACTTTCAATAATCATGCGGGCTTCACCCTCAAATTGACCAACAAAATCCAAAGAGACTTCCTTGAGCATTTCAGGAGTAATACTCTCAATCATGGACATTTCAAATGCAACTTCACCTATTTCCTGTTCATTCATTTTCGCAAATGCCTGGGTTGCATATTCCTCACCCATGTACAAAAGGAAAACAGCAGCTTTTTTTGGACCAGACATCTCTATTGATTTTTCATTTTCAACCATGATTACTCTTCGTTATCCTCCTCTTCTTCTGCTATACTGACCCAGCCCTTAATAATATTGACAGTTTTATCAAGATCTTTGTTGGCATAATATCTGGCTTTTTCATTAACAGACATATTGGTCAGATATGATGCACGTTCTGAAGCACTCATTTTCTTGATAAAATCTTCTTTTTGTTCCTGGGTCATGAGATCCATGTGGTCTTTCTGCTGTTTTGCATCCATCTCGATAAATTCAGGTTCTCTTTGCTCTTCTTCAAGCAGAGCCAGTTCTTCTGGACTTGGCAGAGTTTCCTGCTCAACTGTTGTTTTAATATCTTTCACAGTTTTAATAATAGGACGTATAACAAGAAGGAACAATAATACTACAAGAAGTATATTGGCAATTGTTCTTCCATACTCTTTTTGAACCATTTTCAACCCTGTAAGAGCAGGTTCTGCTTCAAGCTGTCCAATAGAGGCGAAAGGAAAACACTCCATGGATATTTGATCACTACGGTTTTCATTATAACCCATGGCGTTAATAACAATATTTTCAAACTGTTTCATCTCTTCAGCAGTTCTTGGTGCATATACCTGTTTTTGATTACCATTATCATCGGTTTGGGTTTCATATTTTCCATCCACCACCGCTGCCACAGAGAGCCTTGTCAGGACTGCCATGGGTTTTTGGGTTTCCCG
>JAUCGD010000238.1 GCA_030377945.1 Desulfobacterales bacterium HSG17
TTATATATAAAACATAAAAACTGGCCTGATGTTCAGGATAAAATTCTAAAATCAAATCTTTTCCAGGCAAGAACTGTTAGCACCCTTAAAAGAATCTGCAATGAAGTCATATCAAGACTGAAACTCCTGGCCCCTGAACAGCTTGAAATAATAAATAAAAGCACAGCACAGGATCAGACCCTTATGCTATGGATTGCTGTTTGCAGACGCTATGACTTTATCCGTGATTTTGCAGTTGAGGTTATCAGGGAAAAGTATTTAATCATGGATTACTCCCTTACTCAACAGGATTACACAATCTTTTTCAATACAAAAGCCCATTGGCATGAAGAACTTGAAAATTTAAAAGATTCAACTAAAAAAAAGCTTAAACAGGTTTTATTCAAGATGCTGAGGGAAGCAGAGATCATATCCAGGCAAAATATTATAATCCCTTCAATTTTATCAAAATCAATTGCAAGAGCGCTGTTTAATGACAAATCAGGAATTTATATGGTACTGCCAATTTCAGACAATGATTTCAAGGAAAGGGCAAAATGACAGACAACATGGCAACCCGGCCAATATCGGAAAGATTTAACCATCTGTATAATTTAATAAGCAGTGAGCGGTTTTTTATAAAACAGGGCCTTGACAATGATATCCCTTTTTTTATCTGCCCTTATAAACCTGGGGAATCTGCTGCAATGCAGGGAATGATAGATCAGCTTGCAAACAGGCTTTCACAATCCGGGCTTAAAATACTGGAAATCAATCTTTATGATTTATCTATTGAAATTTTAAAGGAAAACGGAGACTGGGAATGGTATCTGAAAGAAGAGACAAGCATGAGCAAACAGGAACTCAAAGAAGAACTGCAATCCATTCTTGATATTGAAACTGTTCTGGTTCCTGGCATTGCACAGAAAATGAAAAAGGATAATTTTGATCTCATGTTCCTGTCCGGTGCAGGTGAGGTATTCCCATATATCCGCTCCCACAATGTGCTCAACAATTTACAAAGCATTGTCAAGGATATTCCTGTTCTTATGTTTTTCCCAGGTGAATATACATATTCCCCAGAATCAGGAGCATCCCTGGAATTGTTTGGCAGACTTCATGATGACAAATATTACAGGGCTTTTAACATCTACCATTGCGAAATATAAGATGCGGGGCAGGTTCCAAACCTGCACTAAGAGGAAATAAAATGAAACTGAAAACTATCTTTGAAAAACCTGTTGACCGGCCCATTGAAGGGGTTATTAAAGCAGATGATGAAGCAGGTCTCTGGCTTGAGGTTGAGGAATATGTGTTAACAAACGAGGTTGAAAAACGCCTGGAATCCTTTCTTGATGCTTATAATAATTACCAGGGAGCCAATGGTGCATGGATTTCCGGTTTTTTCGGTTCAGGCAAGTCTCATTTGTTAAAGATTTTATCCCTTATCCTGGAAAACCGGGAGATTGAAGGTACAAAAGTTCTGGATCTATTTCTTCCCAAATGCAGGGATAATGAAATCCTCAAAGGTGATCTTAAAAGAGCTGCTTTTATCCCTTCAAAAAGTATCCTGTTTAACATAGATCAGAAAGCTGATGTTATCAGCAAAACACAGATTGATGCGCTTCTTGCAGTTTTTGTCAAGGTCTTTGACGAATCATGCGGATATTACGGGAAACAGCCCTATATAGCCCAGTTTGAAAGGGAGCTTGACCAGGACAATCTCTTTGAAAAATTCAAACAGGAGTTTAAAAAGATTTCCTCATATGACTGGGAATGGGGACGAATGCGTGCAAAGCGTGTGGCAGCAGATATTGACAAGGCGTACAAAGCTGTTACAGCCCAGGATGTTTTCAATATCCTGGATAAATACCGAAGCGATTACCGCCTGTCCATTGAAGATTTTGCAGAGCAGGTCAACAGCTATATTGAAGACCAGGAAATTAAAGACCAGGACAATAAAGACCAGGTCAATAAAAACCAGGACAATAAAAACAGAACAAATGATTTCCGTTTAAATTTCTTTGTTGACGAAGTAGGCCAGTATGTGGCTGATAATGTCAAGCTTATGACCAATCTTCAAACTGTTGCAGAAAGCCTGGCAACCAAAAGCCGTGGAAAAGCATGGATTGTTGTAACAGCCCAGGAGGATATGAATACGGTTGTTGGTGAAATGGATAAACAGCAGGCCAATGACTTTTCCAAGATTCAGGCGCGTTTTGCAAACCGGCTGAAACTTACCAGTGCAGATGTTGCAGAAGTTATTCAAAAACGCCTTCTGCAAAAAAATGAGCAGGGTATCAGTCAATTATCAGGGGTGTATGAAGATCAGAAAAACAATTTTAAAACCCTTTTTGATTTTACAGACGGGTCCCAATTATATCGGAACTTTCAAGACCATGAACATTTCATCCATGCCTATCCTTTTATACCCTACCAGTTTACATTATTTCAATCAGCTATCAGGAACCTTTCCATGCACAATGCTTTTGAAGGCAAGCACAGGTCTGTGGGCGAAAGGTCTATGCTTGGGGTTTTTCAGCAGGTTGCAATTCAGATATCAGATCACAATATTGGTCAGCTTGCCACTTTTGACCTGATGTTTGAAGGCATAAGAACCGCATTAAAAGCCCAGATTCAGCGCTCTGTCCTGATTGCAGAGCAGCATCTTGATAATAATTTTGCAAAACAGGTACTTAAAGCCCTGTTCCTTGTTAAATATATAAAAGAATTCAAGCCCACCCTCAGAAACCTGAGTGTATTGATGTTAGACGAATTTGGCAAAGACATGGACCGGTTAAACACAGACCTTGTTGAAGCTTTAAACCTTCTTGAACAGCAGACATATATCCAGAGAAACGGTGAGCTTTTTGAGTTTCTTACAGATGAGGAAAAAGATATTGAACAGGAGATCAAGAATACAGAGATTGAGACTGAAAAACTTGCTGAACTGCTTCTAAAAATTATTTTCGACACCATAATAAAAAATAAGAAAATCAGGTATGAAGACAATAACCAGGATTATCCTTTTTCAAGAAAGCTTGACGATCATATCTCAGGCCGGGAATACGAGCTTGCCATTCATGTTATAAGCCCTTTTCATGAACATGCAGATAATGAACAGATTCTTAACATGCAGTCAGCAGGCAGGGACGAACTTCTTGTTATCATGCCTCCTGATGAACGCATGGTTCGTGATCTTCTGATCTTTGAAAAAACCAAAAAATATGTTCAACAGAGCATTTCAGCAAGCCACCAGGAATCCGTAAAAAAAATCCTCAATAACAAGGCTGCACAGAACCAGGAACGATTAAGCGATCTTTCACGGCATATTCAAAATCTTTTAACCAGATCAAAGATGTATGTTAACACCAGCATTGTTGATGCAGGAGGAGAAGACCCGCAAAAACGCATAATAAAAGGGTTTCATGATCTGATATCTGGAACCTACCCAAACCTGAAAATGCTCCTGGGCTTTAATTATACTGAAGATTATATATCCAAATGTTTAAAACAGAACAAAGATACCCTGTTTGGAAATAAGGCTTCCATGCTCAGTGAAGCTGAACAGGAAATGCTGTCATTTATACAGAATAATAAAAATTCAGGTGTGCGCACCAGTTTAAAAACCCTTATTGAACGATTTGAACGAAAATCATACGGGTGGTACTATGCTGCAATCTTAAGTATTCTTGCCAAATTATGCGCAGCTGAAAAAGTAGAGGTAAGTTCTGACAGCAATATATATGAAATAGATCAGCTTGAAAAAGCATTGAGAAACTCCCACGCACACGCCAATCTGCTCCTGGAACCTTTAACTGATTTCACAGCCGCACAAATCCGCAATTTAAAAACCTTTTATGCAGATTTCTTTGATGCACAGCCCTCTGCAAAAGAAGCTAAAGCACTGGGAAGGGAAACCATATCAGCTTTTAATGATCTTATAGAAAATCTCACAGCACTTACTTCTGAAAAATCAAAATATCCTTTTTTAACAGTGCTGGATAAATCACTGGAAAAATTAAAAGAATTTCAAGGTAAATCATATTCATATTACCTTACTGATCTTCATAAGGCTGAAGATGAACTTCTGGATTTAAAAGAGGATGTTATTGATCCTGTTCAAAGGTTTATGAACGGAGCTGTTAAAAAGATTTATGATGATGCAGCAATATTTTTAAACAACCAGGAATTTAATTTTAATAATATTAAAGGCAATGAGCATAAGCAAATTCTTGAAATTCTGCAAGATAAAGACTGCTGCAAAGGAAACAGGATGCAGCAGGTTAAAGCTCTGCTTGATTCTGTTTCCATAAAAATTGATAATGCACTGAAACAGACCAGGCAGGATGCAGCAGGTTCAGTTAATTCCCTGCTTAATAAAATGACTGGTATGGATGATTTTGCAAAATTATCTCAGGAAAAACAGGATGAACTGAAAATACCTTTTAAAGCTTTTATCCGAAATATTGAGGAGCAGACCCTTATTGCAGTTATCCGTGATAATCTCCGCAGGTTTGAAGAAGATGACTTCCAAAAGCTTTTAACAAAAATGAGCGCCCAGGCTCAACCCGAACCAAATCCAAAACCTAAGATTCCCCTTGATTTTGATATAGTGTCAGGCAAGAAAGATGAAAATACAATATCAGAACCCCAATATATTGCAGCTTCCAGCATTAAACCTTTATTTGACAAAACCTGTCTTGAAGATCAAAATGATATAGAGCAATATTTAAAATCCCTGGAAAAAGCCATGAATAAAGAAATTTTACAGGGCAGGAGGATTCGGATATGAAAATAAAGTTGAAAAATTTAGGTCCCTTGCAGGAAACGGAATTTGAGATTGGCGATTTTACTATTATCTGCGGGAAGAATAACACAGGAAAAACCTATGCCACCTATGCCACATACGGTTTTTTTGATTTCTTGAACAAAGGTTACAGCATTTACCCTGAAAAAGATGCTGTTAATCAATTATTTTCAAAAGGAAAGGTAATTCTGGATCTTTTTGCATATGCAAAAAAAGCGGATAAAATTATTTCTACGGCTGGAAAGGAATACTCTTCAATTTTGTTTAATGTTTTTGCTGCAAAGGAAAGCCTGTTTAAAAATGCTGATTTTACGGCTGAATTTACTATTAAAGATGAATATCTGCAAGAATCCAAATCTTTTGAATCCGGTTCCACAGAACGGAGTCTTTTGCAGATAACAAAAGAACCTGGTTCCAATGAATTGACAGTCTCCCTGATAATG